>NZ_JBHZAN010000003.1:169893-295623 GCF_042754285.1 Streptomyces sp. NPDC059224 | reverse complement strand
CACACACGAGAGCGGAACCACCGGAGGAATGATCCGATGGTTCACAGCGTCCTCGCTGTGTTTTTCTTCAAAGGAACCTCGCCCCAACCGAAGAATCGGCCGGAGACGGGGTATCAACATATCTGGCGTTGACTTTTGGCACGCTGTTGAGTTCTCAAGGAACGGTCGCTTCCTTTGTACTCACCCTCTCGGGCTTTCCTCCGGGCTTCCCTTCGGTCTTGCGTTTCCGACTGTATCAGACCGTTTTCCGATCCGATTTCCTCGGTGCTTTCCAGGTTCCCGCTCTCGCGTTTCCCTTTCCGGCGTTTCCGACTCTATCAGATCCTTTCGGCATCCGATTCCCGGTCGGCGAGATTGTCTCGGGCTTTTTGGCTCTCGCCTGTCGGCCTTTCGACATTCACTACGCTAGCCGATTCCCGTTGAGACTCATAATCGAGTTCCATGAGTTCGAATTCGAGTATGCGGGCATGACGAATCCGACCCCGTCAGGGGAAGTCGTAGGTAGTGGGTGGCCACTTCCGGCTGCTGGCGAATGCCGTACCCGGTTCAGCGGCTCGGGCTACGTTACGCACCTTCCAGGGACGCGTCAACTTGAGCGGCGCCGGGGTACGTGGGCCCGATGGGGGCTGACCGTCGGGTCGTCGGCGGCCCAGTAACGCCAGGGATGGATGTCCCCGTCGCCACCCTCGCCGGCCACCCAGGTGCGCGGACCGTTGCGCACCTGGTCGGAGGGGACAGGGGTGCCGGTCAGCATGCGCAGCGGTGTCTCGCCGGCGGCACACGCGTCCGTACCGTCCAGGGCCCGGTCCACGCCCAGGGCGGTGGCCAGACGGGCCGGTCCTTTGGCCAGTTCTCTGTCGTATCGGGCCGAAAGTCGACGTTTGCGTGTCAACTCGACGCCCTCGACGATCTCGCCGGCGCGGAGCAGGACCGCGCTCGCGGTGCCCACCGGACCACAGACGAGGTTCATGCAGAACCACATGCCGTAGGTAACCCACTGAACATGTATGTCGTTCATCATCATCGGCAAGGCGACGACAGGCAGGAGAGACAGGCAGTGCGAGCGATCATCTACGCCAGGCTCAGCCCGACCCCGAGGGGCGAGGAGTCCAAGGGTGGGAACCTGACGCAACAGGTCGAACTGAGCCAGGCGCTGTGCGACCGGAACGGCTGGACGGTTGTCGAGGTCATCACGGAGAAGGACTCTTCGGCGTCGAAGTTCCGCGTCGTTGAGGGCCGCAAGGTGTCGGCTCGCGGTGAAGGCTGGAGGCGGGTGGTTGAGCTGGTTCGTACGGGTACGGCTGATGTCGTCGTAGCCAGGCACTACGACCGCCTCTACCGCACGACCCGGGACCTGGTCGAGCTGGTGGACCTGGCCGAGGAGACCGGCGTTCATCTGGCCGCCGCACAGGCTCAGGGCGTCCTGGACTTGGCGACTCCTTCGGGTCGTCTGGCTGCTCGCATCGGCGCTGCCGTAGCCGAGAACGAGACCGAGATGCGAGTAGACCGTCAGGTGCTCGGTCATCAGCGCCGGAGGGAGTCGGGCAGGCCCTTCTGGAGCACTCGCCCCTTCGGCTTCGAGCGGGACGGCACCCATCGCGAGGAGGAGGCGGAAGCCCTGCGGCAGGCGTACCGGGATGTCCTGGCCGGTGTCTCCCTGTGGTCTATCGCGAAGGACTGGAACGCTCGGGAGCTGCTCTCACCGCACAGCAAGGAGTGGCGTAGCTCGAACCTCCGGGGCGTCCTCTTGAAGCCGAGGAACGCGGGCATCCAGACGTACTCCCAGTGGGTCGAGAAGCCGGATCGGAGACGCGTACGGGTGACCGAGGAGACCGGCACAGGCAACTGGGAGCCGATCGTCTCCGAGGGCATGTTCCGAGCCCTGGTGCGCTACCTGAGCGACCCTGAGCGCAACACGGGCGGCGGAGGGAAGCGCAAGGCTCTGTTGTCCGGCGTGGTCCGCTGCTCGAAGTGTCGGGCCGTCGTGACGCAGGGTTGGAGCCGGAAGGGCGCGGCAGGCGAGCGGTACCGCATCTACACCTGTTCGGGTGGCCGTTGCATCACATGCCCAGCCGACCCGCTTGACTCCTACGTGGTCCGGCAGGTCATCTCCCGAGCCGAGGAATGGAACCAGGCTCCGGCCACGGATGCCGCTGACGAGGAGCGCGAGGCCGAGCTACTGGCCAAGGAGGTGGCCACATCCGAGAGACGTACCGCCCTGGCGGAGATGTTCGCCGTAGGGGACATCGACGCATCGACCATGCGCGCAGGCATCGGCAGGTGTGATGCCGACCTGGGGAAGATCCGGACCGAGCTGGCCGACCTGGCGACGAAGCGGGTGCGGGTAGATCTGGGGGACGTCGAGTACCTGTGGGAGGAGTTGGATTATGAAGACCCCGACCGGATCGACTACGTGCGAACGGTGGTCATGCAGGTCTGCGAGCGGGTGGAGCTCCTGCCGAGGGGGCGAGGAGTCCGAGGGTTCAAGTCGGATCACTGCCGGATCACTTTCCGGAACCCGTGAGCGATGCGTGACAGCCGAGCGGACAGCCGACGACAGGGGCGCCCTACGAGGCGCCCCATCGCGTCATCACTGCAAGTTGGACGACTGTTCCCTCGACGGGCGGCGCGGCGGTTGACGTGGGGCGCATGAGCCACATAGACCGGAGCCGGCACAAGGGCTTCCGGCGCATCTGTACGTCGTTCGCGATGGCGGTCCGGGAGGAGTGGCCGACGGGCCTGCACGGTATGGCACAGAAGAGCCTCGTGGGCCTTGGGTCAGGAGGGCGAAACCGGCCGGATTCGAACCGGCGTCCTCGCGATTTCGGAGACCGCGCGCGACGACCTCTGCGCTACGGCTCCGCCCGGCCCGACAGCCTAGTCCAGACATGACAACAGCCCCCTGCTCGCGCGGGGGCCTGCCTGTGCGGTGTGCGCCTATCTCAGGCGCTCTCGTCCAAGAGGCGGTACAACGTGGCGCGCCGTCGTTCTGGAGCGTTACAACACCGTCCTCGACGAGTTGTTCGCCGGCACAGAACAGAGGTGTACGTGGTCACTCCCTTCTGGGCGGCCGAACCCGAGGTCCCGCTGCTCGAACCAGACGCAGGCTATTGGCAGAGCCTGCTGGTGGAGGACGATCCAGAGCCAGAGTTCCGCAGGTACTGTCACCTCTTCGCCGCCCGGCTGCCTTGGCAACACGGCTGCGTCGACAAGCTGCTCCGAGACACTGCCGACGACAAGGTGGCAGGGGTCCTCGTCACCGACAGCCTGATGCAGCGCATCTACCACCCCTACGACGGTGGCGCCGACGTCTTCCTCACCACGCCCGAGGAACGGGACCGAATGCGCGATCGGCATACCGACTGGCTCTCCAGCCAGCCGTGACGTCTCTGACCGGCAGTTCAGCCCGCCCACCCACGCTGCACTGTCGTTGAGCGCTGCAACCATGGCGGCCGGGGCGCTGCCGCGCTCCCCTACTTCCCTTGCTGTTGATCCAAGCTGCTCTCCTCAGTCGGCCCCTTGGGGACCGCACTGCACCGGAGGCTAAATAGACGGCAGGGGGCTGGCGCACCCTTGCCCTGCTGGAACAGGTAAGGCGGAAGTACGAGGCAGGCGGCCCCGGACCGCGGCGACACAAGGCCCAGCGCCTTGGCGCGCTACCGCCTTACGCGTGCTCTGTTCGGACAGCGGTTTGCCGTCCTTGCCCAGCAGTACGGCCAACTTGCCGGGGCCGAAGCCTGCGTGTCCGTGCCGGTCGGCCCATCCGATGGCTGCAAAGTGAACGCGGTAGGTGAGTGGGGGTCTGGGGTCCTGCGTCAAGCGCCGGAACTCGTGCTGGGAGACAGCGCCCCACGGGCGGTCAGGGCCGAAGCTGATAGCCACCGGGAGTGGCTCCTTCCTGTGAGGCGCACACGGGTGCGCCCGTGACCCCCGCCGGATGGCGGGCCATGTGCCTCCCTTTCTTCGCGGGGGTGGACCGGCCATGGCTGGCACGGTCTCTTCACAGGTGACGCCCAAGGCTTTGTGCTTGGACTCGGTCTCGTGCAGTCGGGAGCGACGGCGGCGACCTGGCCGAGTGACCTTACACGAAGGAGGGAGGCCCTCGTCAGGGAGCCCTCCCGTGTGGTGCAGCCCTGTTCGGCCGTCCGACTATGTACACCTTCGCTGCTCGTCGTTGTGCACAGTGACCGAGATCCTGGCGGTGCGGACGAACGCACCAAGGGGTCATCCACCCACCTCTCCAGCCCGGGTCGGCGCACGTCGACGGTCACCCGACCGGCCAGGAACGCGTCACGCGCCACGCTCGCGAGCGGTCACGCCTCTTTGGACTCAACTCCGCGCCGACCCACCGGCGAGCCGCGAGCGAGGCGTACAGCGGCTCAGGCTCCGGCGGGCGGCTTGGCTCTCGGGCTCAGTCGGTACGCCGAGACCGTTGGATCACCGGCGAGGTAGAAGCGGTGCTGCCAGTCGTGGGCTTTGCTCACGCCTACCCGAGGACCGACCCGGATGAGTGCGGCGGGTACTGGCTCGCCCTCGGACAGCGCGACCGAGGCGCCTGTCAGCAGGTCTGTGCCGTTGTGCTCTGCCGTGATGCCGAGCGCCTGGCAGAAATTCCCCGGGCCACGCGCGAGACGTGGACTCTCGACCTTGCCCCCTCGCCGTTCGCGGGCCAGCTCTTCCCCTTCGATGACCCTGCCTGCCCGGATGAGGACAGCTGTAGCGATGCCGTCTGCCCCGGTGACAATGTTGGCGCACCAGTGGAGTCCGTGAGACCGGTAGACGTACAGGTGTCCCGCGGGTCCGAACATGACGGCGTTTCGAGGCGTCCTGCCTCGGTAGGCGTGGGAGGCGGGATCGGCCGAACCGGAGTACGCCTCGGTCTCCGTGATCGTGATGCTCACGGTTCCCTCGGGGGTCTCGTGGGTGAGGATGGCACCGAGCAGCTTGGGGGCGACTTCTTCAGCGGGGTGAGCAAGATCCATGACGTTCATGCTGACGGCCTTGACATGCCGTAGGTGAAGTAGACGTACACGTGTCCGGGCGGACCGAACATCACCTCGTTGCGGGGTGTGGGGCCGCGATAGGCGTGCGACCCGGGGTCGTTCGGACCGTCGTACGCCTCCACCTCCGTGATACGGACCGCGATCGGACCGTCCGCGGTAGTGCGCAGGAGGATGCGGCCGAGGAGGTCGGGGGCGACCTCCAGTACAGGGCGGTCGAAGAAGTCCCTGGGGAGTGACGTACGGTCCGGGGGCGCGATCATGATGTCCGAGCCTAGTCCAGGCCGGGGACGCCAAGGGGTGGTCAAGGATTCGTCTCCTTGCCAGGGTGTGGGCCGGAACCGGTCGCGGCCGGATCGCGTTTCTAGGGATCAAGGGTCCGTACGTAAAGGGAGAGTCATGGGGTTCAAGAAGCTGCTCGCGAGCCTGGGGGCCGGTGGGGCTTCCGTCGAGACGGTGCTCACCGAGATCAACGTCGTACCGGGTGGCGTCGTCCAGGGCGAGGTGCGGATCCAGGGGGGGTCGGTGAACCAGGAGATCCAGGGGCTCTCCGTGGGTCTCCAGGCGCGGGTCGAGGTGGAGAGCGGCGACGAGGAGTACAAGCAGAACATCGACTTCGGCAAGGTGCGGCTCGGCGGTGCCTTCGAACTGCAGGCCGGAGCGGTGCACGCGGTGCCGTTCGGGCTGGAGATCCCGTGGGAGACGCCGGTCACGATGATCGACGGGCAGGCGCTGCGCGGGATGCACATCGGCGTGACGACCGAGCTGGAGATCGCGCGTGCCGTGGACTCCGGTGACCTGGACCCGATCAACGTGCACCCGCTGCCGGCGCAGAAGGCGATCCTCGACGCCTTCATCCAGCTCGGCTTCCGCTTCAAGAACGCGGACCTGGAGCGCGGCCACATCCGGGGGACGCGGCAGACGCTGCCGTTCTACCAGGAGGTCGAGTTCCACCCGCCGTCCCAGTACCGGGGGCTGAACCAGGTCGAGCTGAGCTTCGTGGCGGACTCGCACGCCATGGACGTCATCCTCGAAATGGACAAGAAGCCGGGGCTGTTCAGCGAGGGCAGTGACACCTTCCGGTCGTTCCAGGTGGGTCTGCACGACTTCCACGGGACCGACTGGGCGGCTTATCTCAACCAGTGGCTGTCCGAGGTCGGCAGCAAGCGCAACTGGTTCTAGGCTCGGGAACCGCGGAGTCCGTTACGGCCTCCGTCAGCGATATGTATCGATCAGGAGGTACCGAGGTGACCGAGCTCAGGCGGCGGCCGCTCCCCCATGACTTCCACCCGCCCGTCCCGTCGTTCACGGTGACGAGCGAGGACATCGCGGAAGGGGCGACACTCAAGGACGCTCAGGTCTACGCCGAGGGCAACACCTCGCCGCAGCTGCGGTGGGAGGGTTTCCCGGCCGGGACCAAGAGCTTCGCCGTGACCTGCTACGACCCGGACGCGCCGACGGGCAGCGGGTTCTGGCACTGGTCGGTGTTCGACATCCCGGCGTCGGTGACCGAGTTGCCGGCCGGTGCGGGCAGCGGCAAGTTCGAGGGCCTGCCCGACGGCGCCGTACAGGTGCGCAACGACTACGGGTCGAAGGACTTCGGCGGCGCCGCGCCGCCGCCCGGGGACGGGCCGCACCGGTACGTCTTCACGGTGTACGCGGTGGACCAGGAGAAGCTCGGTCCGGATGCCGATGTGTCGCCTGCCGTCGTCGGCTTCAACCTGCGGTTCCACGCGATCGCCCGCGCCCAGTTGATCGGCGAGTACGAGAACCCCGAGAAGGGCTGACGCACCTCGCGAAATCAGCCAGGCGTTCATTGAACGTTTGCCCGCTCCTGGTCTTGGAAGTGATCAGGGGCGGGCAGTTTTTATTGCGTTGTCCATCTCGGCGCGCCCGTCCAGAGTTGATCCAAGCCCGCCGGGGGTGGGCACGGTGCACATGGGAGGTGGGCTGGATGCGTGACACGCTGGTGCTGAACGCGAGCTTCGAGCCGCTGTCTACGGTGACGTTGAATCGAGCCGTCGTCCTGGTGCTCCAGGACAAGGCCGTTGTCGAGCAGGCCCACCCCGAACTGCGCATGCGCGGTGCCGATGTGGACATACCTGCGCCTCGGGTGATCAGGCTGTGCCGCTACGTACGGGTGCCGTTCCGGAGACAGGCGCCCTGGTCGAGGCGGGGTGTGCTGGTCAGGGACCGGCACCGGTGCGCGTACTGCGGGCGGCGGGCGACGACCGTCGACCACGTGGTGCCTCGGGCCCAGGGCGGCCAGGACTCCTGGTTGAACACGGTGGCTTCGTGCGCGGAGGACAATCACCGGAAGGCGGACCGGACGCCCGAGCAGGCCGGGATGCCGCTGCTCCGGAAGCCGTTCGAGCCTTCGCCGCAGGACGCGATGCTGCTGGCGATGGGGGCGGAGGACTTGGCCGCGCTTCCTGAGTGGCTGTCCGGAGATGTTGCGGCCTAGTCGTCCGCCCGGCTGAGTCCGGGGAGCGGCTGCGGGTCGTTCGTGGTTGTTCGCGCAGTTCCCCGCGCCCCCGGAGAGGGGGCGCGGGGAACGTCCGTCTGTAGGGTCCTAGTCGATGTGGGGCTTCTCGCGGCGTTCCTGGGCCGGGACGCTGCCGCTGCCGCTGCCGCCCGACCCGCCGCCCAGGTTGCCGAAGTTGCCCATGGCACCGGACAGGCCCTTGAGGGCGTCGCCGATCTCGCTGGGAACGATCCAGAGCTTGTTGGCGTCGCCCTCGGCGATCTTCGGGAGCATCTGGAGGTACTGGTAGGAGAGGAGCTTCTGGTCCGGGTCGCCGGCGTGGATCGCCTCGAAGACCGTGCGGACCGCCTGGGCCTCGCCCTCGGCCCGCAGGGCGGCCGCCTTGGCCTCACCCTCGGCGCGCAGGATCTGGGACTGCTTCTCACCTTCGGCGGTGAGGATCGCGGCCTGCCGGGTGCCTTCCGCGGTGAGGATCGCGGCGCGCTTGTCACGGTCGGCGCGCATCTGCTTCTCCATCGAGTCCTGGATGGAGGTCGGCGGCTCGATCGCCTTGAGTTCGACGCGGTTGACGCGGATGCCCCATTTGCCGGTGGCCTCGTCGAGGACGCCGCGCAGGGCCGCGTTGATCTCCTCGCGGGAGGTCAGGGTGCGCTCCAGGTCCATGCCGCCGATGATGTTGCGGAGCGTGGTGACCGTGAGCTGCTCGATCGCCTGGATGTAGCTGGCGACCTCGTAGGTGGCCGCTCGCGCGTCGGTCACCTGGTAGTAGATGACCGTGTCGATGTTCACGACCAGGTTGTCCTGGGTGATCACCGGCTGGGGCGGGAACGGTACGACCTGTTCACGCAGGTCGATGCGGTTGCGGATGGTGTCTATGAACGGGACCACGATGTTCAGGCCCGCGTTGAGGGTCCGTGTGTAGCGGCCGAAGCGCTCGACGATGGCGGCGCTCGCCTGTGGGATGACTTGGATCGTCTTGATCAGGGCGATGAAGACCAACACCACCAGAATGACCAGGACGATGATGACCGGTTCCATCGTCGCTCCCCGTACCCTTCTCCGCCTCGGCGCTTCGGCAGATCTCATGGTTGTCGAAGATCTTGCTGCACGAGTCTGACAGACCCTCGCCCAACTCGGGAGTGCTTCCGCTGAGTTGCGTCGTTCGAGGTCAGATGACGATGGCCGTGGCCCCTTCGATCTCCACGACATCCACTTCCTCTCCGGCTTCGTAGGCGCGCCCGGCGTCGAGCGAGCGTGCCGACCAGACCTCGCCGGCCAGCTTGATCCGGCCGCCGGAGCCGTCGACGCGTTCCAGCACGACGGCCTGCTTGCCCTTCAACGCGTCGATGCCCGTGGCGAGTTGGGGTCGCTGGGCGGCGTGGCGGGCGGCGATGGGCCGTACGACGGCGATCAGGGCGACGGAGACGACGACGAAGACGAGCACCTGGATCACGACGCCCGCACCGAGTCCGGCGGTGGCCGCGGCGGCCAGCGCGCCGACCGCGAACATGCCGAATTCCGGCATCGCGGTCACCACGAGCGGGATTCCGAGCGCCGCCGCGCCGACGAGCCACCACACCCATGCGTCGATGCTGTTCACATCGTCATGGTAGGGCCGCGGGTGCCGACCCGACAGGGTGCTTTCCCGGGGCGGAACGCCCGTCAGGAGCGGTCAGGACAGCGGAAGCCCGTGGGCGGTCCAGCGGTCGCCGAGCTGTTCGACGACGAGCGGGAGGCCGAAGCAGAGGGAGAGGTTGCGGGAGGAGAGTTCGAGCTCCAGGGGCCCGGCGGTGAGGACCTTGCCCTGGCGGATCATCAGGACGTGGGTGAAGCCGGGCGCGATCTCCTCGACATGGTGGGTGACCATGATCATGGAGGGGGCGATCGGGTCGCGGGCGAGCCGGCCGAGACGGCGGACCAGGTCCTCGCGGCCGCCGAGGTCGAGGCCGGCGGCGGGCTCGTCGAGCAGCAGCAGCTCGGGGTCGGTCATCAGGGCGCGGGCGATCAGGGTGCGCTTGCGCTCGCCCTCGGAGAGGGTGCCGAACTTCCGGTCCACGTAGTCGGTCATGCCGAGGCGGTCGAGGAAGGCGCGGGCGCGCTGCTCGTCGACCTCGTCGTACTCTTCCTGCCAGTGGGCGGTCATGCCGTAGGCGGCGGTGAGCACGGTCTCCAGGACGGTCTGGCGCTTGGGCAGCTTCTCGGCCATGGCGATGCCGGCCACGCCGATGCGCGGGCGGAGGTCGAAGACGTCGACCTTGCCGAGGGTGTCGCCGAGGATGGTGGCGGTGCCCTTGCTGGGGAAGAGGTAGCTGGAGGCGATGTTCAGGAGGGTGGTCTTGCCGGCGCCGTTGGGGCCGAGGATGACCCAGCGCTCGCCCTCCTTCACCGACCAGGAGACCTGGTCCACCAGAGCCCGGCCCTCCCGGACCACGGATACGTCCTGAAGCTCCAGAACATCGCTCATGAGCGCGTTGTCTCCCCTTGCAGTGTGGCCGGTCTCGGCTGGCGCGTACGCCTGTGGCTCGGGCGGCGGCGCCGGTGGGCGCGGCCCTTATGAAATCTACGCCACGAGTGCGGCGCTCCATTCCATCGGTCCGGTCCTTAGGGTGGAGGCATGCTTTCGGAATCACGTTCAGGACGCCTCGCCGCTTGGGGAAATGCCCTGTTGGCCGGACATGTCTCCCCTGATGACGCCGCGCTCACCATCGTCGGCGAGGACGCGGTGCACCGGGTGGAGGGTCTGCCCGGGGAGTCCGCTCCGGTCGGGCTCACGCTGGCGCTGGGGCGGCTGCGGACGCTGGGCGCGACCGGACTGCGCCTCGCGCTGCCGTCGCCCGGGCATCCGCTCGGGCTGAGCGGTCCGCCGGAGTTCAACGCTCGGGCCCTGGAGGCCGAGGAGGCGGTCATCTGTCACGGCGCCGCGTTCGGGCTGGTGCCGGAGGTGTCCGAGGCCGGTCCCGCCGGTGACGTGCATACCGAGGTGGTCTGGCGCGTGCTGCCGGTGCGGGAGGCGCCGCCCGCGGACGTGCCGTCGCTGGGTGAGGCCGAGCGGGAGCTGGCGGAGGCGCTCAGGGACGCGACGGAGCTGCTGGCGAAGCTGGACGTCGCCGGGTCGGGTCCGGTGGCGGAGGCGGCGATCGACGCGTACCGGTCACGGGCCGCGCGGGGCCGGGAGGTGCTGGCCCCCGGCTATCCGCCGCGCGCGGTGCGGGTGCTCGAGCTGGCGCAGCGGGTCGGGCTGCTGATCTCACTGGCGCACGAGAACGGGCACGGCGGCGCGGTGAGCGCCTCGGAGATGGCGGCGCGGTCGCTGGCCCTGCGGCCGGTGGAGCGGACGGCCCGGCGGGCCCAGGTGGCGGCTTACAACTCGGTGGTCGAGGAGCGCGAGCGGGGACGTTAGACCCTGGGGACCCTGTCCGAGGGCTGGGCCGGGCGGCGCAGCCCTCGGTGGTGCTGACGGTCCTACTGGTGGTGTGACCGTCCTGCTTGGTGGTCGCGGTGCTGCCCAAGGCGGGGTCCAGGAGCCCGACCGCGTTGACCGAGAGGCCGCTGGCGTCGACCGGGACCTGGGCGGCGAGGCCGGAGGCCACACCCGGGGAGGCGAGGGCGTCGCCGTCGGCTGCCGCGTCGGTGGCGGCGGCCGGCGCCGGCGCCCGCTGCGATACCGGCGACGGTGAGGGCGACGGCTGCGTTCTTGGCGATGTGCATGGGAAACGTTCCTCCTGCGTGTGCGTGACCGACCCGGCCGTGGGTCGTGCGCTGATCAACGTCGGAGGGTTCCCCGGTGGTACGGAGCGCGGGCCGTGACTGCCCGTTGCGATCATTGGGCGTGAGAGTCACCGTGCGGAGAAGCCGACCGGCCTTCCGGGAGCGCCCGGAAGGCCGGAGGTCGATGCCGCCGTGCGGCGCGGTCTCAGTGGTTGAGGCCGAGGTTGCCGAAGGCCGGGTTCAGCACGCCGATGACGTTGACGCTGTTGCCGACGGCGTTGACCGGGATGTGAACCGGGACCTGGATGACGTTGCCCGAGACGACGCCCGGAGAGCCGTGGGCCCCGCCGTCGGCGTGCGAGCCGCCGGTGTGGGCGGAGGCCATTCCCGCGCCCGCGGCCACGATCCCGCCGGCCACCATCGTCACGGCCGCTGCCTTCTTCAGGTTCTTCACTTCTTGAGCCTCCTTGGCGATCGCCACGGCGGTCGCCGCGGCACGCACTGAAGAACGCCCGCGGCCGGAAGAGGATGCGCCGTCCGGGTGACATTCCCACGACGGTATGAATCTCAGTCCGTAGGACCACCCTTCATGTTGCCGCCGGTGACCTCACGGAGGACGTTTCAGCCGGTCACGCCATGCCGTACGGCCCAGAGGGCGGCCTGAGTACGGTCGGCGAGGTCGAGTTTCATCAGGATGTTCGAGACATGCGTCTTGACGGTCTTCTCGGAGAGCACCAGGGCGCGGGCTATCTCGCGGTTGGACCGCCCGTCGGCGATCAGCCCGAGCACCTCGCGCTCCCGCTCCGTGAGCGAGCCGCTCCTGCCCTGGCCGGAGTTGGCCTCCTCCTGGGAGAGCAGGGCTCCGGCCACCTCGGGCTGGAGCAGGACGTGCCCGGCGTACACCGAGCGGATGGCGGTGGCGAGCGCGTCGGGATCGACGTCCTTGTAGACGTATCCGGCGGCGCCGGCGCGCAGGGCCGGGACCACCGTGCGCTGCTCGGTGAAGCTGGTCACGATGAGCACGCGCGCGGGGTTGTCGAGTTCGCGGAGCCGGCGCAGGGCCTCCACGCCGTCCATGCCGGGCATCTTGACGTCCATGAGGACGACGTCGGGGCTCAGCTCCTGCGCGCGCTCGACCCCTTCGGCGCCGTCGGCGGCCTCGCCGACGACCTCTATGTCGTCCTGGACCTCGAGGAAGGTGCGCAGGCCCCGTCGGACGACCTGGTGGTCGTCCACGAGCAGGACCCTGATCGCGTCAGCCACCGGGGACCTCCATCTCGATCGTGGTGCCCTTGCCGGGCGCCGATTCCACGGTCAGGGTGCCGCCGACCCCGCTCGCCCGGTCCCGCATGGAGACCAGGCCGAGATGGCGTCCGGCACTGCGGGTGCGGTGCGGGTCGAAGCCGCTGCCGTCGTCGGTGACCCGCAGCACCGCTCCGCCGCCGCGCCGGTTCACCGTCACGTCGACGTGCGCGGCACCGGAGTGCCGCAGGGCGTTGTGCAGGGCTTCCTGGGCCACCCGGAGCAGTGCCTCCTCCTGGGCGGCCGGCAGCGCCCGGAAGCCGCTGCCCGCGAAGGTCACGCGCGCGTCGTGGGCGCGGTCGAGGACCTGGACCTGGGTGCGGAGGGTGGCGACCAGGCCGTCCTCGTCGAGGGCGGCGGGGCGCAGCTCCACGACCGCCGCGCGCAGTTCCTCGGTGGCCTCGGCGGCGAGCACGGCCACCTGCTGCAGCTCGCCCTTGGCGCGGGAGGGGTCGCGGTCGACCAGGGCGGCGGCGGCCTGGGCGGTCAGGCGCAGGGAGAACAGCTTCTGGCTGACCGCGTCGTGCAGTTCGTGGGCGAGACGGGAGCGTTCCTCGACGATGGTCAGTTCGCGGCTGCGCTCGTAGAGGCGGGCGTTGGTGAGGGCGATCGCGGCGTGCTGGGCGAGGATCGAGAGCAGTTCCTCGTCCTCCGCGGTGAAGCCGCAGCCGCCCTCGGGTTTCCGGCAGTCCTTGTTGGCGAGGAACAGGGCGCCGATGACCTCGTCGCCGTCGCGGATCGGCAGGCCCAGGAAGTCGGACATCTCGGGGTGGGCCGACGGCCAGCCCTCGAAACGGGGGTCCGTGCGGACGTCGGCGAGCCGCTCGGCCTTCGCCTCCTGGAGCATCGCGGCGAGGATGCCGTGCTGGCGCGGGAGCGGGCCGATGGCCTTCCACTGGGCGTCGGTGACGCCGTCGACGACGAACTGGGCGAAGCCTCCGTGGTCGTCGGGGACCCCGAGCGCCGCGTACTGCGCGTCGAGCAGCTCACGGGCGGAGGCGACGATCGTCTTGAGGACGTCGCGCACCTCAAGGTGCCTGCTCATGGCCAGCAGCGCGGAGCTGACCGCGGCGAGGCCGGACCGGGGACCTTGGCTCATGCCCTCACGGTACCGGCGGGCTGGGACACCGCGGATCGGCCGATGGTGGCGGGGCCCGGGCCGCCGGCCCTAGACCCCGGGTCCTAGGACTCGGGCCCCGGACCGGCGGCGTAGTCCGAAGGGCCCTGCCGGATTGAGCCCCGCGTCCGAGGCGGCCGGTGCGGTGCCGTTCCTAGGTTGGGATCACCGCCTGCCGAGGCGGGCGGAGCCGAGGGGACGGTTGTCATGCCGGTAGCGATCATCACGGGGGCGTCCAAGGGGCTGGGGCGGGCGCTGGCTCAGGCGTTGGCGGCTCGCGGCTGGGACCTGGTGCTGGACGCCAGGGGGGCGGGAGCACTGAAGGAGACGGCGGAGGCGGTCGCCGGGCCGGGTGTCCGGGTGGCGGCGCTGCCGGGCGACGTCACGGAGGCCGGGCACCGGGCCGACCTGGTGGCCGCGGCCCGCCGGCTGGGTGGGCTGGACCTGGTGGTGAGCAACGCCAGCGCGCTGGGTGCCGAGCCGCTGGTGCGCCTGGACGAGCTGCCGCTCGCGGGGCTGCGGCGGGCCCTGGAGGTGAATGTCGTGGCCGCGCTGGGCCTGGTCCAGGAGGCGCTGCCGCTGCTGCGGAAGTCGGTGACCGGGGCGGTGATCGTGGTCAGCTCGGACGCGGGCGCGGAGGCCTACGAGACCTGGGGCGGGTACGGCGCCTCGAAGGCGGCTCTGGACCAGCTGGCCGCGGTGCTCGGTGCGGAGGAACCGGGGCTGCGGGTGTGGTCGGTGGATCCCGGGGACATGGCGACGGGCCTGTACGCGGCGGCCGTACCGGACGACGACGGTCCACGGCCGTCGCCGGAGAGCGTCGTACCGGCGTTCCTGCGCCTGCTCGACGAGCGGCCAGCCGGGGGACGGTACGGGGCGCCTGCGCTGGTGGAGGGGCGATGACGACGGCCCTGAGGGTGCCGGAGGAGCTGTCCGCGCGGGTGCCGGCCGAGCAGCGGGGGCCCGGTCTCGAGCGGGATGCCGTACGGCTGCTGGTGTCGCGCGGGACCGAGGTGTCGCACCATGCATTCGCCGAGCTGCCGGTGCTGCTGCGGGCCGGGGACCTGCTGGTGGTGAACACCTCGGCGACGCTGGCGGCCGCCGTGGACGGGCGGCTCGGGCACGCGCGCGTGGTGGTGCACTTCTCCACGCGCGGGGACGACGGCCGGTGGGCGGTCGAGCTGCGGGAGCCGGACGGCAGGGGGACGACACGCGCGCGGGCGGGCGCGTCCGCGGGGAGTGAGGTGCGGCTGCCGGGGGGCGGTCGGCTGGTCCTCGCGGAGCCGCTGAGTGCGCGGGGCGAGCGGCTGTGGTGGGCGCGGGCCTCGGGGGACGTGCCGGGGATGCTGCGGGAGCACGGGCGGCCCATCCGGTACTCCTATACGGAGCGGGACCAGCCGCTGTCCGTGTACCAGACGGTGTTCGCGCTGCCCTCGGTGGACGGTGCCGGGAGTGCGGAGATGCCGAGCGCGGCACGGCCCTTCACCGCGAGGCTGGTGACGGAGCTGGTGAGCCGGGGCGTGCAGTTCGCGCCGATCACGCTGCACACGGGGGTGTCGTCGGCGGAGGCGCACGAGCCGCCGTACGCGGAACGATTCGCCGTGCCGGCGGCGTCGGCGCGGCTGATCAACGCGGCCAGGGCGGGCGGCAGGCGGGTCGTGGCCGTCGGGACGACCGCGGTGCGGGCCGTGGAGTCGGCCGCGGACGACGACGGGGTGGTACGGGCGGCCGAGGGGTGGACGGAGCTCGTCGTGACGCCCGGGCGCGGGGTGCGGGTGGTGGACGGACTGCTGACCGGGCTGCACGAGCCGGAGGCGTCGCATCTGCTGATGCTGGAGGCGGTCGCGGGGCGGGCCGCCGTCGACCGCAGTTACGAGGAGGCGCTGGACGGCCTCTACCTGTGGCACGAGTTCGGGGACGTCCACCTCATCCTCCCGGCGGAGGGGACTCACACAGAGCATTGCGTCAGCAACTCCTGGTGAGATTCACATGGGGACGATGTGAGGACGCGCATAGGGCGCACATCACGTACGAACGGACATAGGAGATAAAGGGGCCCGCCGTGAACGGGGCAGACGACCCAGTCTGTCCCGTTTTGCCCTTCCGGGCTGTACTACCGAGGATCGTACGTCACACCTTTGCCAGGGCATTTTGCGGCCGCTAAGAATTGCTCACGTCGCTCGGCACCGCGGGTTCCCCCCGCGGTGTTCGTGCAGGAGGAGCCGGTCTCCCCCGCGGACAACGAGCGACCTCCGCGCTATCCGAAGAGGTCCACTGCTATGCCCAAGCACGCCCACAGTCCCACCCTGACCAAGCACCACAAGATCGCGCTCGCCGGTGTCGCCACGCTCGGCGCCGCCGCCCTCGCCTTCTCGGCCGTGCCCAGCAGCGCCGAGACCGCCGTGACCGGGTCCCCCCAGGCCGCCGCCCAGGTCGCCTACACCACGGACCAGGTCAAGGACGTCAAGGGCACGGTCACCGACCGGCTCGCGCTCCAGAACGTCAAGGTCGAGGCGATCGCCGCCAAGAAGAAGGCGCCCACGGCCCACGACCTGCACGTGGCCCACGTGAAGAAGGCCCACGCGGCGCACGTGTCCCACCTCAAGAAGGTCCACGCCGCCCACACGGCGCACGTGAAGCAGGTCCGCGCGGCCCACGCCGCCAAGGTCAAGGCGGCGCACACCGCCCACGTCAAGCACGTCGAGGCCGCCGCCAACAAGGCCGCCCACGCCGCCCACGTCAAGCACCTCGCCAAGCAGGCCGCGAGCCGCTCCGCGCAGCGCCCGCAGCTCCAGCAGGCCAGCTACGGCAACAACCTCGACGGCTGGATCCGCCAGTCCCTGGACATCATGCACTCCAAGGGCATCCCGGGCTCCTACAACGGCCTGTACCGCAACATCATGCGGGAGTCCTCCGGCAACCCCAACGCCATCAACAACTGGGACATCAACGCCATCAACGGCATCCCCTCCAAGGGTCTGCTCCAGGTCATCCCGCCGACCTTCGCCACTTACCACGTGGCCGGCACCTCGTGGAACATCTACGACCCGGTCGCCAACATCACGGCCGCCTGCAACTACGCCGCCCACCGGTACGGCTCGATGGACAACGTCAACAGCGCGTACTGAGGCCTGCGCGGACCTCTTCACGCACACACCGAAGGGCGGCACCCCACTGCGGGTGCCGCCCTTCGGCGTCGTACGGGCGACTACTTGCGCATGACCTCGGGCTCGTGGCGGCGCAGGAAGCGGGCCACCAGGAAGCCGCAGATCACACCGAGGACGATCAGCGCGGCCATGTCCATGCCCCAGGCACCGGCCGTGTGGTTCCACAGCGGGTCCGTGCTGGTCGGGTCGTCGGTGTTGGGCGCGATGTTGTTGAAGTCCAGCGTGGCGCCGTCGGCACCCACCGCCCAGCGGGACGGCATCAGGTACGAGAACTGGTTGACGCCGACCGCCCCGTTCAGGTTGAACAGGCAGCCGGTGAACACGACCTGGATGATCGCGAACATCACCAGCAGCGGCATGGTCTTCTCGGACGTCTTCACCAGCGAGGAGATGACCAGGCCGAACATCATCGAGGTGAAGCCGAGCCCCATGATCGGGATGCACAGCTCCAGGACGACGGAGTGTCCGAGGACCACGCCCTCGTCGGGGATCTCCCGGCTGGAGAAGCCGATCAGGCCGACCATCAGGCCCTGCAGCACGGTGATCACGCCCAGCACGACCACCTTGGACATCAGGTACGCCGACCGGGACAGGCCGACCGCCCGTTCCCGTTCGTAGATGACCCGTTCCTTGATCAGCTCACGCACGGAGTTCGCGGCGCCCGCGAAACAGGCGCCGACCGCGAGGATCAGCAGGACCGTGGTCGCCGTGCCGTTCGGGACCGGGACGCCGGTCTTGTGGTTGACCGGGTTGACCAGCAGACCCTTGTCGCTGTCGATCAGCAGGCTGACCGCGCCGAGCACCGCCGGCAGGACCACCGTCAGCAGCAGGAAGCCGCGGTCCGAGGCGATGACCGACACGTACCGGCGGATCAGGGTCAGCAGCTGCGACCCCCAGCTCTGCGGCTTCTTCGGCCGCATCGCCTGCATCGCGGGGATCTGTACGGACTGCGGGGCGATCGCGTCGATGTCCGCGGCGTACATCTGGTAGTGCTGCGAGCCCTTCCAGCGGCCCGCCCAGTCGTAGTCGCGGTAGTTCTCGAAGGCGGAGAAGACATCGGCCCAGGTGTCGTAGCCGAAGAAGTTCAGCGCCTCCTCGGGCGGGCCGAAGTAGGCGACCGAACCGCCCGGCGCCATCACCAGGAGCTTGTCGCACAGCGCCAGCTCGGCCACCGAGTGGGTCACGACGAGGACCGTACGGCCGTCGTCGGCGAGGCCGCGCAGCAGCTGCATGACGTCGCGGTCCATGCCCGGGTCGAGACCCGAGGTGGGCTCGTCGAGGAAGATCAGCGACGGCTTGGTGAGCAGCTCCAGGGCCACCGAGACCCGCTTGCGCTGGCCGCCCGACAGGGACGTGACCTTCTTGTCCTTGTGGACGTCGAGCTTCAGCTCGCGCAGCACCTCGTCGATGCGGTCGTCGCGCTCCTGCCCCGTGGTGTCGGCGGGGAAGCGCAGCTTGGCCGCGTACTTGAGGGCCTTCTTGACGGTCAGCTCCTTGTGCAGGATGTCGTCCTGCGGGACCAGACCGATGCGCTGGCGCAACTCGGCGAACTGCTTGTACAGGTTGCGGTTGTCGTACAGCACCTCGCCCTCGTTGGCGGGGCGGTAGCCGGTGAGCGCCTTGAGCAGGGTCGACTTGCCGGAGCCCGACGGGCCGATGACCGCGATCACCGACTTCTCCGGGACGCCGAAGGACACGTCCTTGAGGATCTGCTTGCCGCCGTCGACCGTGACCGTCAAGTGCCGTGCGGAGAAGGAGACTTCGCCGGTGTCGACGAACTCCTCAAGCCGGTCGCCGACGATCCGGAAGGTGGAGTGGCCGACACCGACGATGTCGTTCGCGTCGAGCAGCGCGGTGCCGCCCTTGGCGATCGCCACACCGTTGACGTACGTGCCGTTGTGCGAACCGAGGTCGCGGATCTCCATACGGCCGTCGGGCGTGGAGTGGAACTCGGCGTGGTGGCGCGAGACCTGCAGGTCGGACACGACCAGCTCGTTCTCCAGGGCACGGCCGATGCGCATCACGCGGCCGATGGAGAACTGGTGGAACGTGGTCGGGCTGCGGTCGCCGTACACCGGCGGCGCCCCCGCGCCACCACCGGAGGCCATGGCCGGGGCGCCCTGCTGCTGCGGGATCGCCGGCGGGGCCTGCTGCCAGTCCTGTCGCGGCGCCGCCGGCTGCGCGGCCGGCGGCTGCGACCAGCCCGCGCCGCCCGCGCCCTGCGCCGCGTACGGCTGCTGCCGGGGCTGCGCCGGGGCGGCGGCCGCGGTGCCGGACAGGCTCAGCCGCGGCCCGTCGTTCGCGTTGCCGAGATGGACGGCCGAGCCGGGGCCGATCTCGGTCCGCTGGACCCGCTGGCTCTGCACGAAGGTGCCGTTGGTACTGCCGTGGTCCTCGATGACCCAACTGCGGCCGTCGAAGCTGATCGTGGCGTGCCGCCAGGAGACCCTGGCGTCGTCGAACACGAGGTCCCCCTGCGGATCACGTCCGAGGTTGTATGACCTGGACGGATCGAGCGTCCAGGTACGTCCGTCTGATTCCAGTACGAGTTCCGGCACTCCAAGCCCCATGAGTAGTCCCCCGAGTTACCCCCATCACAGGGAGTCTAGGGATGTCGAACATCGTCGGGAACTATTTCAGGCTCGGCCCTCTGACCGAAAGTCGGGCCTTGTGCGAGCCTCGTACGAACGCGTCGACTCTTTCCGTTGACGGGGTTGAAACCGGGCCGGAGAGTGGTAATTCACGCGAGGGGGACAAGCGCGGCGGAGCGGTCCGGCGCGTCCGCGGATCGGGGGGTCGGCCATGGGTTCTGGCACGTCCGGCACGGGAGTCGAGAACACGAGGCACGGCGCGCGGCTGCCCTGGGGCGACGTCCTGCTGTCCGCGATCGCCGCGGTGAGCTGGGCGTTGATCGGCATGGCGGGTACCGCGGCGCTGGGTCTGCATCTGCTGCGGGCCGACGCGGCGGGCTCACTGGGCCCCATGACAGCGGCGGTTGTGGCCCTCGGGGCAGGCGGTTCGGTCACCCCGGACGGAGATCTGTCCGCATTCGGCCTGAAGGGGGCGGAAGCCACCACAGCCATCGAGATCACGCCATTGGGTGTGAGCCTGGTGGGAGCCGTGCTGCTGGCCTGGTTCTTCCTACGGTCCCTGCGCGCGGCCGGAGTTGTGATCGCACCGGCCGAACTGCTCGCCCGCGCGGGCTCGGTGGTGGTGCTGTTCGTGGCGATGCTGGGCGGACTGGCCTGGGCCGGACACTCGGTGGTGACCATCGACGGCGGCGCGCTGGGACTGGACAAGCTGCCGGGCACAGGCGGCGGGGGCGGTGGAGGTCTCACGATCCCCGGCATCGGGGATGTCGGCGGGCTGCTGCCGGACCGCCTCGGCGACCTCGTGCACGCGAACGCCGCGGTCGGCTTCAGCGTGGACACCGCGGCCACCCTGCTCGGTGGTCTCGGCTGGTCGGCGGGCATCCTGCTGATCGCGCTGCTGGCCTCGCGCCGCACACCGCTGCCGCGCGGCTGGGACGCGGTGCACCGGGTGGTACGGCCGGCGGTGTCGGCGCTGGTGACGGTCCTGCTGGTGGCGGTCGCGGCGGGCTGGGCGGCGGCGGCCTTCGCGGCGATCGGCGACCCGCACCCGGCCCGGATCATGGGCGCGGCGCTGCTCGGTGCCCCGAACGGCGTCTGGCTCGGCATCCCGGTCGGCCTCTTCGTCCCCTTCGACGGCAGGGCGACGGGCGTCCTCACCATGTTCCTGCCGCACCCCCTTGACGACCTCCTGAACTCCCCCTCCGACCGGTCGGTGACGCTGGGCCGGCTGGCCGACCTGGACGGACGGGTATGGCTGCTGGGTGTGGCGGCGGCGCTGCTGATGCTGCTGGCCGGGGTGTTCACGGCGGTACGGACGCCGGTGGCCGGCGGTGGGCCCGGAGGCGAGGGCGGCCCGGGCTTCCGTCCCGGGGCGCTCGGGTTCGCCGGGCGGTGTGCGGTACGGCTGGGCATCGCGACCGCGCTCGCACTGCCGTTGCTGGCCTGGCTGACGGACGTGTCCGTGGACGCCTCGCTGTCGGTGCTGGGCTTCGACGCCTTCGGCGCCGGCATCGAACTGCACGGGCAACTGGGCATGGGCCTGCTCCTCGGCGCGGTGTGGGGTGCGGCGGCGGGGGCGGCGGGGGCGCTGCTGGCCCTGGTGACCGGCGCCGCCGGCACCCGCGCGACGCGGCCGCCACTGGGTGACGCCGGCGGCGGGCCGGTGGGGTCCGGGGCGCCGGGAAGGCCCGGCGGCGGCGACCCCGATGGGCCCTACGCACCGGTGGCCCCCTACCGCCCGCCGAATCCGAACACCAACCCCTACCTCCGGATACCGGACGGGCTACCGGAGCCGGGGAGCGGCGACCTGCGGCCCCGGCCCGACGCGTCGCGGGGCTCCTGGACCGGAGGCGGACGGGGCGGTGGCCCTGCGGACGCCTGGGGACCACGGGATTTTGTGCCGGGAGACGGATGGGGCCGCCGGTCCGCAGGCCGGCCGCAGGAGCCGCGTGATGCGGCGGGGCCGCACAGTGGCCCGGGACCGTGGAGCGGCGGGCGGCCGGGGGCGGGGGCTGCCCCGGGACGCGGTCCGAGCGGCACCGGCGGGGCAGGTGCTCCTGTCGGTCCCGGCGGTCCCGGCGGTCCCGGCAGTCCCGGCCGGGGGTCGCCGTCCGGGACGCCGTCCCCGGCGGAGGGCCGGGGTGCCGATGCCGCGCGGTCGTCGGAGGAGTGGCCGCGCGCCGGCGGCGCCGACGCCTCGGACGTACCCCCCGGTGCCGGCGATGTGTACGGCGCTCCCACCATGGCCCGGCCGGTCGACCCGCCACCGCGCTCTCCACGGCGCGGACCCGGGGCGCGGCGGCCGGACGGGCCGGACCCGGGGCCGCCGCCTCCACCGCCCCCGCCTCCTCCGCCGCCACCCAGGCGGCCCCCTCGGTGAGGTCACGCGGCGAGGTCACGCGGTGAGGTCACGCGGTGAGGTCGCCTGCAGAGGCGAGGCGCGACGGTCTCGCCGGTCGTGTGCGGACCGTGCGTGGAGCGATGCTGAACCGTGCGTGAAGACGCGCACCCGGAGCGTCGCGTTCCCGGTGGCCGACATCGCACGCACGTTCGCCCGTAGCGTGGAAGCAAGGCATCCGCCATCGATCCGACACCTATTGTTCCGTGTCCGTCAGGCGGACCACCTGCGCCGCAGTCACTGCGTGCCGGTTACGGTGGTGACACCATGAGCGATCCGCAGACCTCCGAGGTCCCCACTCTCCTCGTCAAGATTTTCGGCAAGGACAGGCCGGGCATCACGGCCGGCCTCTTCGACACTCTTGCCGCGTACATGGTCGACGTGGTCGACATCGAGCAGGTCGTCACGCGCGGGCGGCTGGTGCTGTGCGCGCTCGTCACCCAGCCCTCGGCCGGACTCGAGGGCGACCTCCGGGCGACCGTGCACAGCTGGGCCGAGTCCGTGAAGATGCAGGCGGAGATCATCTCCGGCCACGGCGACAACCGCCCGCGCGGTCTTGGCCGTTCGCTGGTCACCGTCCTCGGCCACCCCCTCACCGCCGAGTCGACGGCCGCCATCGCCGCCCGGATCGCCAAGGCCGGCGGCAACATCGACCGTATCTTCCGGCTCGCCAAGTACCCGGTGACCGCGGTGGAGTTCGCGGTGTCCGGTGTGGGGACCGAGGCACTGCGCACCGCCCTGGTCTCCGACGCGGCGGAACTCGGCGTGGACATCGCGGTCGTAGCGGCCGGTCTGCACCGGCGGGCCCAGCGTCTGGTGGTCATGGACGTGGACTCGACGCTCATCCAGGACGAGGTGATCGAGCTCTTCGCCGCGCACGCCGACTGCGAGGACGAGGTCGCCGAGGTGACGGCTGCCGCGATGCGCGGTGAACTGGACTTCGAGCAGTCGCTGCACGCGCGCGTGGCGCTGCTGAAGGGGCTGGACGAGTCGGTCGTACAGAAGGTGCGCACCGAGGTGCGGCTGACGCCGGGCGCCCGGACGCTGATCCGCACGCTGAAGCGGCTCGGTTATCAAGTCGGGGTGGTCTCGGGCGGTTTCACCCAGGTCACCGACGATCTGCAGGAGCGGCTCGGGCTGGACTTCGCCCAGGCCAACACGCTGGAGATCGTCGACGGCAAGCTGACCGGCCGGGTGACCGGCGAGATCGTGGACCGTGCGGGCAAGGCACGGCTGCTGCGCCGGTTCGCCGCCGAGGCGGGCGTACCGCTGTCGCAGACGGTGGCCATCGGTGACGGCGCCAACGACCTGGACATGCTGAACGCGGCCGGTCTCGGTGTCGCCTTCAACGCGAAGCCGGTGGTCCGCAAGGCCGCGCACACGGCGGTGAACTTCCCCTTCCTGGACACGGTGCTGTATCTGCTGGGCGTGACCCGCGAAGAGGTCGAGGCGGCGGACACCCACGACGAGAGCTGAACCGCCCGGCGGTCCTGCCACGAGGGGCCCGGCACCGGGGGGCATCGATGCCGGGCCCCTCGCCGTCCCCCGTCCGGGCAACGGTGGTCGTACGCTCGTCTCAGTCGGAGGGAGCCCAGTAGTCCACGAGCGTGGTCACACCGGGTTCCAGGCTCTTCCAGGAGCCCTCGAAGGTCATGACGGCGAAGGCGGCGGCGGGAAAGCCCCGCCGGTTCATCCGGTCGCGGGCATCGCCCTCCGAGCCGCCGGTCAGGATCTCCGTCACGCCGTGCACGCCGGGGTTGTGGCCGATGAGGATAACGTCATGCGCGTCGTCGGGCACCTCGTTGAGCACGGCGATCAGCTCGCCCGGAGAGGCGTCGTACACCCGCTCCTCGTAGACGGTTTTCGGCCGGTGCGCCAGCTCATGGACGGCGAGCTTCCAGGTCTCCCGGGTGCGCACGGAGGTGGAGCACAGGGCCAGGTCCAAGGCGATGCCGCTGTCCGCGAGCTTGCGTCCGGCGACGGCGGCGTCCATTCGGCCCCGGTCAGCGAGCGGTCGCTCGTGGTCGGTCACCTGTGGCCAGTCGGCTTTCGCATGGCGGAAGAAGACGATCCTGCGGGATTCTGCGACGCTCATGTCACCCAGCTTCGCATGAAACAGGCCATCGGGCGCAGGGAGTTGACATGCGGATTCGCCCGCTCGGGAGGCGGTGGGGCTAACGGGCGACGATCTGCTGGACCCGCTCGACGAGATGGGTGACGGCGGGGTCACCGGTGGTCGCGTGGGCGTCCGCCGGGTTCAGTATCAGCACCAGCAGGGCGACGAAGGCGAGCGCGGGCAGGGCGAGGGCCCACCAGGGCAGCCGGACGTCGACACTGCCCGGGGTGGCGGGGCGGGGCAGGGTGTGCGTACGGGCCGGCATGGTCGCCTCCGCTGGTCTCCGGGCTTCGGTGACCGCCCCTCGCGGCCACAACTCGAAACTACGGAATCCGTGGCCGCGGCCCCATCCGGTGATCCACCCACTTCACCCTGACCCTCACCCCCTAGGGGATGGTGGTGCTAGCCCCACCATCGGCGGCGGGGGCCGTGGTCAGGGTGACGCGAGGGTCGCGATGACGGCGATGACGATGAAGATGGCGAAGAACGAGCCGAAGACGATCAGCATCTTCTTCTGACCGTTCTGGGGGTTCGGGTCGAGCACTGGCATGCGCCCAGTCTGGCACCCCTGGGAGAGGGCGCACCGGGCGGGGTGACCCGACACGCCGCGAGGGCGCCGAGACGACCGGCCCCGCGCAGGCACCCACCCGCACCGGGCCCCGGCGGCGTCGGCACGGACACCGCCCCGGCGCGTCCGCGCACGCCACGCCAGTGCCCGCACAGCGCCACACCTGTCCCCGCACGGGCCACGCCAGTGCCGCACAGGCCGCGTCGGCATCCGCACACGCGCCGCGCCCGCGCACGCCACGCCCAGCACCCGCACGCGGCGCGTCTCCCCCCGCCGGCCACGCCAGAGCCCGCACAGGGCGCCTCGGTGCCCGCACCCACCGCGTCGGTATCCGCGCACGGGCCGCCTCGGTGCGTCATCGCGCCACGCGTGCTCGCGCGGGCCGCTCGGCGTCAGGCGGTCGCGGTCGCCTCGTCCTCGACCGTGCGGTCGCGGCCCGCCAGGACGCCGACGGCCATCTGCGGGATCATCAGGCCGGTCATCAGGGCGATCGGCAGACCCCAGCCGCCGCTGTGCTGGTAGAGCACGCCCACCAGCAGCGGGCCCGGGATGGAGATGAGGTAGCCGACGCTCTGGGCGAAGGCGGAGAGCTGCACGACACCCGCCCCGGTCCGGGACCGCATCCCGACCATCGTGAGGGCCAGCGGGAACGCGCAGTTCGAGACGCCGAGCAGCAGGGCCCAGGCCCAGGCACCGCCGGCGGGTGCGGCCCACAGGCCGGCGTATCCGGCGAGGCCGCAGACGCCGAGCACGATCACGATCGGGCCCTGGTGCGGCAGCCGGGTGGCCACGCGCGGGATGACGAAGGCCAGCGGTACGCCCATCACCATGGTGACGGCCAGCAGCAGCCCCGCGGTGCCCGCGGGCACGCCCGCGTCCCGGAAGATCTGCGCCATCCAGCCCATCGTGATGTAGGCGGCGGTGGCCTGGAGGCCGAAGAAGACGGCGAGCGCCCAGGCGGTAGGGCTGCGGGTGATCCTGAGGGCGGGCGGCTGCCGGTCCGCACGCGCGCGTGCCTCGGCCGCCGGTGCCGGTCCCCGGTCCCGGACCAGCGGCAGCCACGGCAGCACCGCGGCTGCCGCCGGCCCCGCCCACACGGCGAGCCCGGACTGCCAGCGGCCGCCCAGCGCGTCGGTCATGGGTACGGTCACCGCGGCGGCGATCGCGGTACCGGCGGCGAGGGCCATCGAGTACAGGCCGGTCA
Organism: Streptomyces sp. NPDC059224; assembly: GCF_042754285.1. Classification (NCBI taxonomy): domain Bacteria; kingdom Bacillati; phylum Actinomycetota; class Actinomycetes; order Kitasatosporales; family Streptomycetaceae; genus Streptomyces; species Streptomyces sp. NPDC059224. Next base: position 269,967 of record NZ_JBHZAN010000003.1, on the reverse strand, counting down.
TGGAGCCGACCCGGTCCGGGAACCAGCGCTTGACGATGACCGGCATCAGCACGTTGCTGACGGCGATGCCCATGAGCGCGGCGGCGCTGCCGGCCAGGAACCCGGCCGTGCCGCCGACGTACGGGCGTATCAGCAGGCCGGCCGTGATGGCGACCATGCCCGCGCAGACCACGGCCGGCGCGCCGAAACGGCGGGCCAGACGGGGGGCCATGACACCGAAGACGGCGAAGCAGAGCGGCGGCACGGAGGTGAGCAGCCCGGCCACGCTGCCGCTCATGCCGAGCCCGTCGCGGACCTCCTCCAGGAGCGCGCCGAGGCTGGTGATGGCGGGCCGGAGGTTGACGGCGGCCAGCAGGATGCCGACGACGAACAGCCGTGTCGTCCACGCGCGCGTGCCGTTCGACGGACCCCCGCCGGGTTCCGTCGGACGGGCCGGCGTCTGTGTCGGCATGGTGGTTTCCTCGGCTTCCATGACGCCCATCATAGAATCATGGGATGATTGGTTGTCCAGTCTACGGGTGACGGACCACGGCGGCCCCCCGCCGCCGCCCGGCCCCCGCGTGCGAAGGTGTGTCATGCCTCTGAGCCATCCACGCCGCTCGGCGCTGTCCGAGCAGGTCATCGCCGAACTGCGGAACCAGATCGCCTCCGGCGAGTGGCCGGTCGGCTCCCGGATTCCCACCGAGCCGGAGCTGGTCGAGCAGCTCGGGGTGGCCCGCAACACCGTCCGGGAGGCCGTCCGCGCGCTCGCGCACAACGGCCTGCTGGACATCCGGCAGGGCTCCGGCACCTATGTCGTGGCGACCAGCGAGCTGGCCGGCGTGATGCACCGCCGGTTCGCCGGTGCCGACCCCCGGCACATCGCCGAGCTGCGCTCCACGCTGGAGTCCTCGGCGGCCCGGCTCGCGGCGGCCCGGCGCACGGAGAAGGACCTCAGGCAGCTCGACGCGCTGCTGGCACAGCGCGAGCGGGCGTGGGAGTCGGGCGAGGCGGAGCCCTTCGTGACGGCGGACGCGACCTTCCACCTGGCCGTGGTGGCCGCCTCGCACAACGACGTGATGACGGCGATGTACGCCGACCTGGGCGAGGTGCTGCGGGACTGGCTGCGCGCGGACGTCGGCGCCGTGCTGACACCGGAGTCGTACATGGACCACGCCCGCCTGGTCGACGCGATCCGCGCGGGCGACGCGGAGGCGGCCGCCAAGGAGGCGGGCAGCTACCCGTACCTGTGCCGTCCGGACAGGTTCAGTCCGCCTTCTGGTGACTGATCCACACCGAGCGGACATCCTGCCAGCAGCGGCCGGTGAGCCGTACGGTCATCGCGGGCCCGGTGTCGACCGGGGAGCCGTCGGTGTCGATGTCCCACCACTCGGCGCACTCGATGTGCAGCCGTACCCGGTCGGTGTCCACATAGGGGTTGTGGCAGTAGGCCACCACATGGGAGCCGCGGACGGTCGTCCGGCACGACGCGCCGAACAGCTCCGGGGCGGCCCGGTGACCGCCTACCGCGCGCGTGTGGGCCACGGCGTCGCAGGGCAGGGCCAGCACGAGGGCGAGGGCCACGGTCAGCGGGGCCAGGCTGTGGAACAGGCGCACAAGAGGACCTCCTCGGCCGGGCTGGGGAGGGACGTCGCGCGGTGATCGGGTGATCCGACGTGTACTGCCAGGGTGCGCCGCCCGGGCGGGGACGGCCCGGCCGGTGGGCCGAACGGGTGAGGCCCGCACCCCCTCGCGGGATGCGGGCCTCACGGTGTCCGGACGATGCCCGTGCGGGTCAGGCGCCGATGGCGTGCAGACCGCCGTCCACGTGGATGATCTCGCCGGTGGTCTTCGGGAACCAGTCGCTCAGCAGGGCGACGATGCCCTTGCCGGCCGGCTCCGGGTCCTTGAGGTCCCACTCCAGCGGGGAGCGGTGGTCCCAGACGGCGGCCAGGTCGCTGAAGCCCGGGATGGACTTGGCGGCCATGGAGCCGATCGGGCCGGCCGAGACGAGGTTGCAGCGGATGTTCTGCTTGCCCAGGTCGCGCGCCATGTAGCGGCTGGTGGCCTCCAGGGCCGCCTTGGCCGGGCCCATCCAGTCGTACTGCGGCCAGGCGTACTGGGCGTCGAAGGTGAGGCCGACGACCGAGCCGCCGTTCTGCATCAGCGGCAGGCAGGCCATGGTCAGCGACTTCAGCGAGTACGCGGAGACGTGCATGGCGGTCGCGACGGACTCGAAGGGCGTGTTGAGGAAGTTGCCGCCGAGCGCGTCCTGGGGGGCGAAGCCGATGGAGTGGACGACGCCGTCGAGGCCGCCGAGCTCCTCGCCGACGAGGTCGGCCAGCCGGCCGAGGTGCTCGTCGTTGGTGACGTCCAGCTCGATGACCTTGGTGGGCTTGGGCAGCTTCTTGGCGATGCGCTCGGTCAGCGTGGGCCGCGGGAACGCGGTGAGGATGATCTCGGCACCCTGCTCCTGCGCCAGCTTGGCCGCGTGGAAGGCGATGGAGGACTCCATCAGCACACCCGTGATCAGGACGCGCTTGCCCTCGAGGATTCCACTCATGGTGATCAGTGACCCATTCCCAGTCCGCCGTCAACGGGGATGACGGCTCCAGTGATGTACGAGGCGTCGTCCGAGGCGAGGAACCGCACCGTCGCGGCGACCTCCTCGGGCTGCGCGTACCGGGCGAGCGGCACCTGCGACACGATGGTCGCGCGCTGCTCGTCGGTGAGGACCTTGGTCATGTCGGTGTCGACGAAACCGGGCGCGACGACGTTGAAGGTGATGTTGCGCGAGCCCAGCTCACGGGCGAGGGAGCGCGCGAAGCCGACCAGGGCGGCCTTGGAGGCCGCGTAGTTGGCCTGGCCGGGACCACCGTAGAGGCCGACGACCGACGAGATGAGGACGACACGGCCCTTCTTGGCGCGCAGCATGCCGCGGTTGGCGCGCTTGACCACACGGAAGGTGCCGGTGAGGTTGGTGTCGACGACCGAGGTGAAGTCCTCCTCGGACATCCGCATCAAGAGCGTGTCCTTGGTGATGCCGGCGTTGGCGATCAGGACCTCGACCGGGCCGTGGGCCTCCTCGATCTCCTTGTAGGCCTGCTCCACCTGCTCGGTGTCGGTGATGTCGCACTTGACGGCGAGGCAGCCCAGTTCCTTGAGGTCGGACGGCGGCTCCCCCGAGCGGTAGGTGATGGCAACCTTGTCGCCGTTGTCGGCGAAAGCGCGGGCGATGGCGAGGCCGATGCCCCGGTTGCCTCCAGTGACGAGAACCGAGCGGCTCAACGGATCACCCTTTCTTTCGGTCTGACCACCGGCCGGAACAGCTGGCACGGCAGGTGGCTTCGTCGAAAACCTATCGGTCCCGTCGGCACGGCGGCCAAGCGGGCACCGACAGTGGCTCGGGGGCGTCGCTGTCGGGTCTCTACAGAAAGACCCGACGCCGGGCCGAAACCTGTGGTCCGTACACCCGCGGGCGCGACATGATCGGACGGACAGGCCACGACAGCAGGGAGACCTCCGTGCCCCATTCCATCGACGAAGCCTTCACGGCGCTTCCGCTACGGGCCCTGGCCGACGCCGCGCTCGCACGCGCGCGTGCGCTGGGCGCCCAGCACGCGGACTTCCGGTTCGAGCGGGTGCGCAGCGCGTCCTGGAGTCTCCGGGACGCCAGGCCCGCCGGATCGTCGGACACCACCGACCTCGGATACGCGGTCCGGGTCGTGCACGGCGGTACCTGGGGCTTCGCCTCCGGCGTGGACCTGACGCTGGACGCCGCGGCCAAGGTCGCCTCCCAGGCAGTGGCGATGGCCAAGCTCTCGGCGCAGGTGATCAAGGCCGCGGGGTCGGACGAGCGCGTGGAGCTGGCCGGCGAGCCGGTGCACGCGGAGCGGACGTGGGTCTCGTCGTACGAGATCGATCCGTTCACCGTGCCCGACGAGGAGAAGGCCGCACTGCTCGCGGAGTGGAGCGCCCGGCTGCTGGCGGCGAACGGCGTCAACCACGTCGACGCCTCGCTGCTCACCGTGCACGAGAACAAGTTCTACGCCGATACGGCCGGGACCGTGACCACCCAGCAGCGGGTACGGCTGCACCCGGAGCTGACCGCGGTGTCGGTGGACGAGTCGAGCGGCGAGTTCGACTCGATGCGGACCATCGCGCCGCCGGCCGGCCGCGGCTGGGAGTACCTCACCGGCACCGGCTGGGACTGGGAGGCCGAACTGGAGCAGCTCCCGGAGCTGCTGGCCGAGAAGATGCGGGCGCCCAGCGTGGAGGCGGGGCTGTACGACCTGGTGGTCGACCCGTCCAACCTGTGGCTGACCATCCACGAGTCCATCGGGCACGCCACCGAGCTGGACCGCGCGCTCGGCTACGAGGCCGCCTACGCCGGCACCTCCTTCGCCACCTTCGACCAGCTCGGCAAGCTCAGGTACGGCTCCGAGCTGATGAACGTCACCGGCGACCGCACCGCCGAGCACGGCCTGGCCACCGTCGGCTACGACGACGAGGGCGTCGAGGCCCAGTCCTGGGACCTGGTGAAGGACGGCACGCTCGTCGGCTACCAGCTGGACCGCAGGATCGCGAAGCTGACCGGCTTCGAGCGCTCCAACGGGTGCGCCTACGCCGACTCCCCCGGCCATGTGCCCGTGCAGCGGATGGCGAACGTGTCCCTCCAGCCGGACCCGGCCGGCCTCTCGACCGAGGACCTGATCGGCGGGGTGGACCGCGGGATCTATGTCGTCGGCGACCGTTCCTGGTCGATCGACATGCAGCGCTACAACTTCCAGTTTACGGGTCAGAGGGCATACATGATCCGGAACGGCCGCCTTGAAGGGCAGCTCCGGGACTTTGCATATCAGGGGGTCACCCCCCAGTTCTGGGGCTCCATGGACGCCGTCGGAGGACCCCAGACCTACGTGCTAGGAGGGGCTTTCAACTGCGGAAAGGCCCAGCCCGGCCAGGTCGCTGCTGTGTCTCATGGATGCCCGTCCGCACTGTTTCGGAGTGTGAATATCCTGAACACCTCGAACGAGTCAGGCCGCGCCTGAGAGATCGGCTGATCCGGCCCGAAGTCTGCACCGGGTCGACACGCGATCACAGCGAACCGCCTACGCCACGTCGTCCCAGTCCTCGACGTCGCCCTCAGAAGGCGTCAGCGAGGGCGGGACGATCAGGCCTTTGAAGGGCTCCAACTTGAGCCCCAGCCGGTTGTGCATCGTGCGGGCCCCACGGTCCATGGCCCGCCGGACAAGGTGGCCGTACACCAGCTCCGTGGTCCGAGTGGTGCGGTGCCCGACCCAGGCCGCCACCTCGAAGAGTGGAATCTGAGAGTGGATGGCTTCCGAGACGAAGAAGTGCCGGAAGCTCTTCGGGGTGTACTTCGGGGTCCCGGCCAGCTTGGCCGCCGCCTTGAACTGGTTCAGGAACCAGTCATACGACGGGTGCCGGTCGTTCAACCGAGGCGATTCGAAGAACCAGCCTCGATCACCCCAGGTCCCGAAGGCGTCGATGTGATCGTTGAAGATCTCGTTGATTGACTCGGGCACCGGAGTTTTTCGAGCCTGTTCGAAGGCACGGTGTTTCGTGCCCCTTTTCACGCCACGGCGATAACCGGAGATTTCCTGGCAGCCGTAGGCCGACACCTGGTGATCCACAGCGAGGATGCTGGGCTCCCAGTCCATTGACTCGTCCGACAGCGCCAAGGACTCACCTGGACGCAGCCCGCAGCCCGCCATGGCCCAGAAGCCGGCGCGGATCAGCTTCGGCGCCTCCGCGATGATCCCGAGCACCTCTTCCATGGTGGGGATGTCTTCATCCATGACCGGTGTGAGTTGCTGCCCCGAACGCCTACGCGGGTTCGCTTTCTTGCACGGATTACGGCCGATGATCTCGGCTGCTACCGCGTAGTTGAAGACGGATGAGAGGACGTTCTTACGTCCGTTGATTCCGGTTTCCTTGTAGCCGCGCTGTTTCTGGTCCGCCTCCCATTCCATGATGGTTGTCGGGCTGATGCTGCCGATGGGCTTGCTCCCGAAGAAAGGCCCATAGTGGTTGTCATAGACACTCTGGTAATTCCTCTTCGAGGACTCTTCCAGAGTTCCCGCCTCAACCCACTCGTGCCAGACCTGCTGAAACGTCCGCTGTCCCGCCTTGGGGTTGATGTACGTCCCCAAGTCCTTGTCCCGCTCGACCTTGACCGCGAACGCTTCCGCGTCTTCGAGCTTCTTGAACGACACCTGTCGAGGCTTGCCTGCCCTGCCCCCGGGCTCCCGGTAGGTCACCCGGTACGGCTTGTGAGGGCATGCGGGTTTCTTGCGCCGGGGGCAGGTACAGTCCTCTTTCTTGATGGTCGCCACGCTTGTTGACCCTCTACATGTTAATTGGTTAGTGACTGATCGTCAGCTTAGCCTTGGTTCATGCGCTCTTCAACCCAGTTGTGTAGATCGCGGGTTCGGAATCGGACATGCTTGCCGACTTTGAGGAACGGGATGCCCCATCGGCGGTACGAGTCCATGAGGACACGCTTCGTCACACCGAGTTCCACTGCCGCCTCATCCGGCGTCATGAGCAGGTTGCTGCCACCCCTCACAGCCACTCACCCCGCCGCTCAGCGTCCTGCCGCGCCTCACGGGCGAGTTGGAGACTGCGCGCGTGATCTTCGGCGATTCCGAGGGCAAGGCCAGCTGCGCCAGGGGTATGGCCGGAGCCGACGTAACGCCAGGCCGATTCCGTGACCCTGTCCGGACCGTCCACGGGGTTGGTGTCGCCCCTACGGTGGTCGGCCCGTTCCTCGCGTAGTGCGCCGTACGTGGTGGAGTAGCGGCGGGACTTGGTGAGGATGTGACCCCGGTAGCCGAGGCTGTGAGCCCAGGCAGGCAGCCGGAGGGGTTCCAGTCCGGCCAGACCGCCCAGGCGCCAGCAGGTACCCATGAGGGCGCGTACGTGGCTGTTGACGACGGCCGTACGGATGTCTTCCGCGCTGGTGACCCGGTAGTCGAGTCCGGCCGCCGTCTCGGCCGCACCCTTGGTGACGTACTTGGCCACATACCCGGCAACAGCCGCGTCTGACGGGATGTCACCATCAGGGAAAGGCCGGATCGGGTGGGCGTCGAACTGCGTGCCCCAGCCGAGCCGTTCCGTGCCGTACGCGTCGGAGTCCGGCACCGTGACGAAGGTGGACGCGGCGGCATGCTCGACCCCGTCCAAGAGCAGGTCCTCTGTCGCCCAGGCCGGAGCGGACGAGCCGGGACCGGCCGGACCGTCCAGTCGTACGACGGCATGGAAGTGGACGGCCGCGCGCCGCTGGAACTCGGCGACCTTGGCGAAGGACACCACCAGGTGGTCAGCGAGCTTCGAGCGCGGTATCCCACCGGCCGAGGCCAGATGGCGCCTCACGGCGGTGGTGAACCGGTCCCACAGCCGCCCGGCGTGCGCGTGCCACAGCACATGGCCTGTGTAGTCGTAGCAATCCGGGCACAGCGGCAGGCCGACCAGGGTGTCATCCTCGGTGTGCACGAGGGCGCAGCCGAGGCCCCGCCCGTGTTCGCAGCGCGGATCATCCCGGCGGGGACGGCACCGTTCCCCGTCGAGCACGCGATGCACCGGCCCGAACGACGGGGCGGTCAGCGTGACGAACAGCCGGGGCCGGTCCTTCACCCCCTCGGGCACGCCCTTGCCGCCGGACAGGCCCGCACGGACGAGTTGGAAGGTGTCCCCGGCATGCAGACGAGAGCACGGCTCACATACCGAGGCACGCCGGTTACGGCAGCGTACTGCCAGCCGCTCGCCAGGCTCCCCAGCGGTCGAGTAGGACGAGATCACCTCCCCCGTGACGGCATCGCGGGTGACCGTGGAGCCGGACAGGTAAATGGGGTTGGCGCAGCCGCCAATGGCTTTGATCTGCTCCTGCCAGCGCGCAAAGAGCGGATCGTTGATGAGCCGTATAAGGTCACGGTCCGCCTCTGAGAGGGCTTGCAGACGTTGTTCGCGCGCCAGCATGCCGGAACGCTCGACCGGAACGGACGACGCGACGGACGGGCGGGGTTTGCGTGTGGTGCTGTTGCCGGATTCGGCAGATATGGCGAGGCCTCCAGAGCCTGAAATCGGGAAGTAGGTAGCGGGTGTTCATGGCTTCTCTCCTTTGCGCTTACAGGGCGCTTATCCTGCGTACGCCCTGATCAGGCGCAGCCAACTTGCCTACGAATTGTATGAGTTGCCGCCGACAGAGGCCCGTGGTTTTCCTGGGCGAAGGCCCACCGCATCACCTGGAACTACGGAAATTCTGTACCGAAATCGGTCGCAGTAGGAATCACGTCAGCAGGTGCCCAACTCCGAGCGGGGCAGCCTGTCAACCGATTTACCGCCGGGGACGGGCTTCTGAGTACATGGCCGGGACGAGGGTTTCCCGGATCCGGATACGGTGCCCGAAAATGTCTGTTCGACCGGTTGCGCCTCACGCCAGGCGCCCAGCGGGAAGAGGAGCGGGCGGCGGTTCAGGGCGTGGCGGAATCTGGCTTTACTTCTTCCAGGCGCGCCTTCGGCGCGCCGCCGGGGCGGCTTGTCGCACCCCGGCCCGGCATGCGGCCTTCGGCCGGTCCGGTCCGGGGCGCCGCCGCCCCGGCGCACACCAGGCGACCCGGAGACATGCGCCATCTCCAGCACGGCCCACCCTGCCCGCCTCTGTCCCGTGGACTCTGGCTCATGGCTCACGGGCTCCAGCAGTTCGACCACCGATCCGGCTCGCGCACCCTCACCGGCCAGCACAAGAGCACGTCCCACATGGCATCAGACAGCCCGCCCCGCGCGAGGGGCTGAGCGGGGTTCACCCTCTTGGGCGGGGGCCGACGGCCTACGAGGCTTTTAGGCAGCCACCATGGGGCGAGCCTCGAAGAACAGGGGGCCGATCGGGCTATTGCGGGCAGGCTCCAAGAGACTGCCCGATCCGCCGGGCAGCGTAAGGCCCCCTGTTCACTCGCCCCATGGCAGCTCCCGCCCAAAAGCCTCTACGGCCGGCGGCGTGCCCACAGCGCGCCACTACCAGGGCAAAGGCCCGCCCCCGCTGGGGCTTCTCTGAGTCGGGGGAACCTCGATCAGCTACAACCGGCGGGGACGGGGTCTAGGGGCTCGCAGAGCCGGACGCGGCAGCGACGCCCAGCACGAAACCGCATGAGCCCGCAACGGTGATGATGAACAGCGGTCCGGCGAAGCGGCCCAACCAGCCCAGCACGCAGCGCATCACGCGTGCCGCCAGGTGCGCCACGGACGGGTGATGATCTCCCGGAAGGTGTGGTGGGACGGGTTCCGCCCGCAGTGCCTAAACACCCAGCTCTGCCCGTCCGCGAAGTCCTCACTGCTGCCCGAGGACTCACCGCACACCACACACTCCATCGCGTACACGGTCGGCTCCGCATCAGGCTCACGGTCCGGCGCGAGTGTCCACGTCTCGTGACGGATCACCGAACGCGCACTCACAAGCCCTGGACCGCCCGAATGTTGGCCACCTTCACACCCGCGCTCAACCGCTCCTCACGCGTGGCCGGACGGATACGAGCCGGATCCGCCTCCCACTCACGGCCACCGCCCACCGGGCGCAGCATGGCGTACGGCCCGGCCCTGTCCTGGTATTCACCCACCCTGCGCGTCGCCGGATCGTAGATCAGCTCTCCGCGCTCAGGGACGGCCGTCTCTGCCCTTCTACCTTGAGTCGCCATGCTGATAACGCTATGTAGCAGCGCGAACACAGCTCAATGGCACTTCGGCAAGGGGGCAGCTGGAAGTACCACACAGGGTCACACTGGCACTCCGATCGCATCGGCAAGGTCGCGCATCTCAGATGTGAGCGTCCGCCGACGTGCGATCACCCGGTTGAAGATGTCCCGCGCATACCGCTGATTCGGCAGCCACTGCGGAGCGTCCGCACGAATGCCCTGCAAGACCTCGACCGTCTTCGCGTAGTCACGCGACCGGGCATGTGCCTCCGCCACGTCGAGGAGATGACGGTTGCGGTTGTTGGAGGTGGGCCGCATGCCACCGGTCGGGATGCGCGCCGAGAGCTTGAGCACCAGGTCGGGCTTGTCGACGATCATGGCGTTCTCCGCCCGCTTCAACGCCACCGTGACCGGCCCGAACGCCTGCAAGAAGTCGTCACGGGGGGCGAACTCCCGGCCCATCGCGACCGCCGCCGAGTTCGCGTAGCGCAAGGCGTCTTCGGCCTCTCCTGGCCGGTTGTCGCGGATCGCAGCAGCGGAAGCCCTCAGCAGCAGCCAGCCCCACGCGCTCAGCTCCGCAGGCGTCGCACGCGAGATGCGCGGCTCCACCTCATCAGCCCACCGGATCGCCAGTTCCCGAGCCTCTGCCAGCCGACCACGCCGCAGCAACAGCCAGCACTGCGTGTTCACCGTCGCCGCCGCCTGAAGCCGATCCGAGGACTCCTCCAGCGACCGGGACAGCGCGATATCGGCCGCCTCGAACTGCCGAGTCTGGGTGAGCAGCCAGCCCGTCAGCTGCGAGAGCCGGACCCGGACTGCCCGCCCCTCCGGTCCACTCTCGGCGACAAGATCGGCATCCCGCAGCAAGGGCGGAAGGATCACTCTCAGCTCTGCGAAACGATCACCCGAAAAGAGCGGCAGGGCCGATTCCATGGCGTCCCGCACGCCGTCCACGGTCGGCTCTTCCGCCACTCCGTCCGCCCGTACCGGAGCTATGAGCGCGCGCCGGACAGCCTCCCAGCGATCATCGGCCCCAGGCGCCGCCTCCGGCTCATCCTCGTGTTCGGCCATGAGGTTCGTTGTCGGCACGCGCAGGGCCTGTGCCAGTTGGCGCGCAGTCTCCAACCGCGTGTCGGCCCGTTCTCCCTGCTCCAGCTTCCGGATCAAGGACAGCGACACGCCGGACTCACTCGCTAGCTGACGCTGCGTCATACCGTGCCGCTTGCGTACTTCCTGAAGCCGTTTGCCAATGTCGGCACTCATGATTCGAGCGTACGGCTCGGGCAACGTATCCACGCAAGGTTCACGGGCCCATCCCCCCTGCGGAACGCAGCCTTCCGCTCCAACCTCAAGAAAAGCTCAGATCAATCATGCTGTTCCGGTGCCGGACAGAGGGGTCCCCATCAAGGCCTCTTGTATTCTGGGTGAACTCACCGCGCTCCTCGCGGCAGGCCTGCTGACGACGGTCAGTGGGACTGCTGGAGGAGCAAGGAGGAGAAGTGATTGATCAACGCGACACAAACCCCCGCAGGCGCCAGACCGGCACTGACAGGTGGCGGACTCACCTAGCGATTGCGAGGTTGATCGTGACGATCATCGCCACCGTGGGGCGGTTCATGCAGTAGCGCCCCACGGACGAGACGGTCGCACCGGAGCTGCTCCAAGCAGCAAGCCCGGTCGAGTGATAGGCGACCGGGCTCGTGAACTGCATTGGAGGGTCTGATTCGGGGTGCCACCCGAGTCAGGCCCTTCGGTGTCTTCGAGGGTTTGATGCTGCCTAGCAGCCACCCCGTTCCGACAGGAACAACTTTACCGCATGTAGCTACACCCCGAGCTGAGGCCACTTCCAGCAGCAGACAGCCGTAATAGGCCACCGCCCATCACAAACCACCTGGCCAGAGGGGGGGCGCCTTGCCCACCCGAGGAAGGAATGACAGCCCTCACCCATGCGGTCAGTAGGTAATCTCTGCACTGATCCACAGCGCCACTTCCAGGGGCTACCTCGGGCCCACAAAATAGCCCCGAAGGTTGACACCAAGTCATCACCAGACCCCGTACAGTCCGGTTTCAACCAGTATGGACAGGGATTGAGGGCAGACCGTGAATAACCGCCTGACCTGCGCAAACGCCGATCAGAGAGGTATGCCCCCTGACCCTGCGGCGAACTTCCAGTTCACCGGCCAGCGGTTCTTCAGGATCGAGAACGGGCGGATCACAGGGCAGCTCCGGGACGTCGCCTACCAGGCGACGACCACCGACTTCTGGGGCTCCATGGCGGCGGTCGGCGGTCCGGGCACGTACGTCCTGGGCGGTGCCTTCAACTGCGGCAAGGCCCAGCCGGGACAGGTCGCCGCCGTGTCCCACGGCTGCCCCTCGGCCCTCTTCAAGGGAGTCAACATCCTCAACACCACGCAGGAGGCCGGTCGATGAGCGCCCGCAGCAGCAAGCCGCACGACATCGTCGAGCGGGCCCTGGAACTCTCCCGCGCCGACGGCTGTGTGGTCATCGCCGACGAGCACTCCACCGCCAACCTGCGCTGGGCGGGCAACGCGCTCACCACGAACGGCGTGACCCGGGGCCGTTCGCTCACCGTCGTCGCGACCGTCGACGGCAAGGAGGGCACGGCCTCCGGTGTGGTGTCCCGGTCGGCCGTGACCGCCGACGACCTGGAGCCGCTGGTGCGGGCCGCCGAGGCCGCCGCGCGCGGCGCCGGTCCCGCCGAGGACGCGCAGCCGCTGGTCACCGGCGTGCCGGAGGCTCCGGACTTCACCGACGCGCCCGCCGAGACCTCCTCGGCCGTGTTCACCGACTTCGCCCCCGCACTGGGCGAGGCCTTCGCACGCGCGCGTGCCGGCGGCCGCGAGCTGTACGGCTTCGCCAACCACGAGCTGGTCTCGACGTACGTGGGCACCTCGACCGGGCTGCGGCTGCGCCACGACCAGCCCACCGGAACACTGGAGCTGAACGCCAAGTCGCCGGACCGTAGCCGGTCGGCCTGGGCGGGGCGGTCCACCCGGGACTTCAAGGACGTCGATCCCGGCACGCTCGACGCCGAACTGGCCGTCCGGCTGGGCTGGGCGGAGCGCCGGGTGGAGCTGCCGGCGGGCCGGTACGAGACGCTGCTGCCGCCGACCGCCGTGGCGGACCTGCTGATCTACCAGCTGTGGTCGGCGTCCGGGCGGGACGCGACCGAGGGCCGGACGGTGTTCTCCAAGCCGGGCGGCGGCACCCGCGTCGGCGAGCGGCTGACCGAGCTGCCGCTGACCCTGCGCAGCGACCCGAACGAGCCGGGCCTGGAGTCCGCGCCGTTCGTCGTGGCGCACTCCTCCGGCGGTGACCGTTCGGTCTTCGACAACGGGATGCCGGTCGGCGCCACCGAGTGGGTCGCGGGCGGCGTGCTCAGGCACCTGACCACCACCCGGCACACGGCCGGTCTGACCGGGCTGCCGGTCGCCCCGGCGGGCGGGAACCTGATCCTGGACGGCGGTGAGGACCGCTCCCTGGAGGAGATGGTCGCCGCCACCGAGAGGGGTCTGCTGCTGACGTGCCTCTGGTACATCCGCGAGGTCGACCCGGCGACGCTGCTGCTCACCGGGCTGACCAGGGACGGTGTGTACCTGGTGGAGAACGGCCAGGTCACCGGGCAGGTGAACAACTTCCGGTTCAACGAGTCACCGGTCGACCTGCTGGGGCGGGCCACGGAGGCCGGGCGCACGGAAAAGACGCTGCCGAGGGAGTGGAGCGACTGGTTCACTAGGGCTGCGATGCCCGCGCTGCGCGTGCCCGACTTCAATATGAGCTCAGTCAGTCAGGGCGTATAACCTCGTAGCCGGGTGGTCGCTCGACCACCCGAAGATCATCTGATGATCAGCCGAAGATCGCCCAAGGAGATACGAGAACCGTGACGGACATCGTCGACGAGCTGAAGTGGCGGGGGCTCATCGCCCTCTCCACGGACGAGGACGCATTGCGCAAGGCGTTCGCGGACGGTCCTGTCACGTTCTATTGCGGCTTCGACCCGACCGCGCCCAGCCTGCACCTCGGCAACCTCGTGCAGATCCTGACGATGCGCCGGATCCAGCAGGCGGGCAACCGCCCGCTGGGCCTGGTCGGGGGTGCCACCGGCCTGATCGGCGACCCAAAGCCGAACGCCGAGCGCACGCTGAACGCGCCCGAGGTCGTCGCCCAGTGGGTCGAGCGGCTGCGCGCGCAGATCGCTCCGCTGCTGGACTTCGAGGGGCCGAACGCGGCGGTCATGGTCAACAACCTGGACTGGACCCAGGGCATGTCCGCCATCGAGTTCCTGCGGGATGTCGGCAAGCACTTCCGCGTGAACAAGATGGTCACCAAGGAGGCCGTCGCCCGGCGTCTGGAGTCCCAGGAGGGCATCAGCTACACCGAGTTCAGCTACCAGATCCTCCAGGGGATGGACTTCCTGGAGCTGTACCGGCGGCACGGCTGCACGCTGCAGACCGGCGGCAGCGACCAGTGGGGCAACCTCACCTCGGGCACCGACCTGATCCACAAGGTCGAGCCCGGCGCCGTGGTGCACGCTCTGGGCACGCCGCTGATCACCAAGGCCGACGGCACCAAGTTCGGCAAGACGGAGTCCGGCACGGTCTGGCTCGACCCGGAGATGACCACGCCGTACGCCTTCTACCAGTTCTGGCTGAACGCGGACGACCGGGACGTCTCCAAGTTCCTGCGGATCTTCAGCTTCAGGTCGCACGAGGAGATCGAGGACCTGGAGAAGCAGACCGAGGAGCGTCCGCAGGCTCGGGCGGCCCAGCGGGCGCTGGCCGAGGAGCTGACGACGCTGGTGCACGGCGCCGGCCAGACGGCCGCGGTGATCGCCGCCAGCCGTGCGCTCTTCGGGCAGGGCGAGCTGGCGGAACTGGACGAGCGGACCCTGGCCGCCTCGCTCTCCGAGGTGCCGCACATCCAGGTGGCCGGACTGGCGCCGGTGGTGGACCTGTTCGCCGAGGTCGGGCTGGTGGCCAGCAAGTCCGCCGCCCGGCGGACCGTGAAGGAGGGCGGGGCCTACGTGAACAACGTCAAGGTGACCGCCGAGGACGCGGTACCGGATCCCGCGGATCTGCTGCACGGCCGGTGGCTGGTGCTGCGCAGGGGCAAGAAGAACCTGGCGGCCGTGGAGGTCGTCGGGTCCTGAGCGCCGTGGGGGTGCGGGGGTGTCACGCGGCGCAGCCGCACCTGGACACCCCCGCACCCCTTCCCGGGCGTTCCGGCTCAGACCCGGTGCTTTCGCTTGCCCAGGGTCGCCATGTACAGCATGTCGCCGAGGAAGACGATGATGATCGCGGCGACCAGTTGGAAGAGGTGCCGGCTCCAGTCGATGCCTCGTGTCTCCGCCACGCCCAGCGCGCGGGCGATCGCGTTGCCGGCGATCGCACCCAGGATGCCGAAGATGGTCGTCAGCCACAGGGGGCTGTGCTGCTTGCCCGGGATGACCGCCTTCGCGATCAGGCCCAGCACGAAACCCACGATGATCGCCCACAACCAGCCCATGGCTGCCTCCTCGTACGGCTCGACGTGAGCATTAGCCCAAGTCTCGGCCTGTCCGCCGTACGGCGCATGTCGGTACACCCGTACGCGGTACGGCGCAGAACGTTCGCGCAGGCGGGAGGGCGACCCGGTCTCGAAGGCGGCGCAGACGCGGCGTAACGTGAGAAGCGTCCTGGCCCGGTTCCCCGTACGGGTGCGGGGAAGGGTCGGGGACGGGGAGAGTCCGATGCGGGCGGATGGTGGAATGTGATGCGGAAGCAGCGCGGCGGCGGCAGCGTCCAGGTGTTCCGGATCACCGGGGCGCGCACCGGCCTTGCGGAGGACGTGCGCGGCCGGCAGCGGCGGTACGTCGTCTCGATGGCGATCCGGACCGTGTCGGTGATCCTCGCGGCCACGTTGTGGAACGTCGAGCGCTATGTCGCCGTCGTGGCGCTGGTGTTCGGGGCGCTGCTCCCCTATGTCGCGGTCGTGATCGCGAACGCGGGCCGGGAGCGGCCGTCCTCGCTTCCGTCGACGTTCGGCGTGGCACCGACCCGGCTGATGATCGCACCGCCGCGCGCGGAGGAACCGCACCCGGAATCCGTCCCGGAGGACGTGCTGGCCGACCCGGCGGCGAGGATGCGCGATGAGCGGCCCGACCCGGTATGAGCACCGGGGGCACGGCGTGCGCGGACGACGGACGGACCCGAAGCTCAAGAAAAGCTCAGATCAATCGTGCAGTTCCGGTGCCGGGCGGCAGGTGACCCATGACATACTGCGTACGCGCTCCGCATCCCCCGTCGGAGCGACGGACCGACGTCGGGCAGCTCCCCCCGTGGCTGCTCGGCGTCGCCTTTTGTGCGGGGCTTTCTGTGGGACGAAGCAGTGAGTGACGTCATTTGTTCAGCGAAGGGGTGCCGGGCCGCCGCCGTGTGGGTGCTCGCCTGGAACAACCCGAAGATTCACGCGCCGGAGCGGCGGAAGACCTGGCTCGCCTGCGAGGAGCACCGGGAGCATCTTTCGCAGTTCCTGGGGGTGCGGGGGTTCCTGAAGGACGTCGTGCTGTTGAGCGAGTGGCCGCAGGAGACGGCCGAGCAGTCGCTCTAGCCCCCGATCGCGGACATCGGCCGGTCCGGCTGGATGAAAGAAGGATCGTCCAGGCCCGCTCCGGCCTTCTTCCCCCACATCGCCAGCCGCCAGATGCGGGCGATCTCCTCGTCCGACCCGCCTGAGCGGAGCGCGCCGCGCAGGTCGGTCTCCTCCCTGGCGAACAGGCAGTTGCGTATCTGGCCGTCGGCCGTGAGGCGGGTGCGGTCGCAGGCCGCGCAGAACGGGCGGGTGACCGAGGCGATGACGCCGACGCGGTACGGTCCGCCGTCCACCAGCCAGCGCTCCGCCGGTGCCGCACCGCGCTCGTCCGCGTCCTCGGGAGTGAGATCGAAGCGGGTGCGGAGCGAGGCGAGGATGTCCCCCGCCGTCACCATGCTGTCGCGCTTCCAGCCGTGCTGGGCGTCCAGCGGCATCTGCTCGATGAAGCGCAGTTCGTAGCCGTGCCGCACCGCCCAGGCCAGCAGGTCGGGGGCCTCGTCCCCGTTCAGCCCCGGCATCAGGACCGTGTTGACCTTGACGGGGGTGAGGCCGGCGTCGCGGGCGGCCTGGAGACCGTCGAGGACGTCCTGGTGGCGGTCGCGACGGGTGAGGGCCTTGAAGACATCGGGGCGGAGGGTGTCGAGGGAGACGTTGACCCGGTCCAGGCCGGCCGTCTTCAGGGCCGTGGCGGTGCGCCGCAGGCCGATTCCGTTGGTCGTCAGGGACATCCGGGGGCGGGGGGCCAGGGCCGCGACCCGCTCGACGACGGAGACCAGGCCGGGGCGGAGCAGGGGTTCGCCGCCGGTGAAGCGGACCTCCTCGACACCCAGCAGGCGTACGGCGATGTCGATCAGCCGGACGATCTCGTCGTCCGTGAGCAGGTCGGACTTGGTCAGCCACTGCAGGCCCTCCTCGGGCATGCAGTACGTACAGCGCAGATTGCACCGGTCGGTCAGCGAGACCCTCAGGTCGGTGGCCACCCGGCCGTAGGTGTCAATGAGCACGTGGGCCCCCTCCCTAGGTACGGATCGGTTCTCTTGCGCCACTTGCGAGCCTACGTGACAGCACGGACATCGCGAGGGGACCCGATGCCACGAGGTACGACGCGGCCGCGTCGTAGGACCCTACGATCCACTCGACGCGGCCAGTCGTACGAAGGTCAGTGCGCCCCGGTACCGGTCAGGGACCGCACCTCCAGCTCCGCGTACTTCGCGGCGTCCGGGGCCTCCTTGGACAGCAGGGTGCCCACGACGCCCAGGAGGAAGCCGACCGGGATCGAGATGATGCCCGGGTTCTCCAGCGGGAACCAGTGGAAGTCGACGTCCGGGAACATGGAGGTCTCCTTGCCGGACACCACCGGCGAGAACAGCACCAGGCCGACCGCGGTGACCAGACCGCCGTAGATCGACCAGAGGGCGCCCGCGGTGGTGAAGCGCTTCCAGAACAGGCTGTAGAGGATGGTCGGCAGGTTTGCCGAGGCGGCGACCGCGAAGGCGAGCGCGACCAGGCCGGCGACGTTGAGGTCGCGGGCCAGGGCGCCGAGCACGATCGACACCGCGCCGATGCCGACGGTGGCGTAACGGGCCGCGTTGAGCTCCTGCTTCTCGGAGGCCTGGCCCTTCTTGATCACATTGGCGTAGATGTCGTGCGCGAAGGACGAGGACGAGGCAAGGGTGAGGCCGGCGACCACGGCGAGGATCGTCGCGAAGGCCACCGCCGAGATGACGGCCAGCAGGATCGCGCCCCAGTTGGAGTCGACGCCGCCGAGGTGCAGGGCGAGCAGCGGGGCCGCGGTGTTGCCGGACTTGTTGGAGGCGATGATCTCGTCCGGTTTGATCAGCGCGGCGGCCCCGAAGCCGAGCGCGAGGGTCATCAGGTAGAAGGCGCCGATCAGGCCGATCGCCCAGAGCACGGACTTACGGGCGGCCTTGGCGGTGGGCACGGTGTAGAAGCGGATCAGGATGTGCGGCAGGCCGGCGGTGCCGAGGACCAGGGCGATGCCGAGGGAGAGGAAGTCCAGCTTGCTGGTGCCGGTGGCGCCGTACTTGAGGCCGGGCTCCAGGAAGGCGCTGCCCTTGCCGCTGTTGTCGGCGGCCTTGCCGAGGAGTTCGGAGATGTTGAAGTCGAACTTGGCCAGGACCATGAAGGTCAGCAGCAGGGCGCCCGCGATGAGCAGCACGGCCTTGACCATCTGCACCCAGGTGGTGCCCTTCATGCCGCCGATGGTGACGTAGACGATCATCAGGACACCGACCAGGGCCACGATGCCGATCTTGCCGCCGTCGCTGGTGATGCCGAGGAGCAGGGAGACGAGGACGCCCGCTCCCGCCATCTGGGCCAGCAGATAGAAGATCGACACCACGATCGTCGAGGTGCCCGCCGCGGTGCGGACCGGGCGCTGCCGCATGCGGTACGCCAGCACGTCGCCCATGGTGTACCGGCCGGAGTTGCGCAGCGGCTCGGCGACCAGGAGCAGGGCGACGAGCCAGGCGACCAGGAAGCCGATGGAGTAGAGGAAGCCGTCGTAGCCGAAGAGGGCGATGGCGCCGGCGATGCCGAGGAAGGACGCGGCGGACATGTAGTCGCCGGAGACGGCGAGGCCGTTCTGGAAGCCGGTGAACTGGCGGCCGCCCGCGTAGAAGTCGGCGGCGTCCTTGGTCTGGCGCCCGGCCCAGACGGTGATGACGAGGGTCGCGGCGACGAACACCGCGAACAGGGTGATGATCAGTGTCCGGTGCTCGCTCGCCTCGCCGGCCGCCATGGTGATCGCGGGGTTCATGCGCCGCCCTCCATCCGGGACTTGATGGCTTCGGCCTTGGGGTCGATCCTGGCCGCGGCGTGGTGCGCGTACCACCAGGCGATGAGGAACGTGGTGAGGAACTGGGCGAGGCCGAGGACCAGGGCCACGTTGATGTTGCCGACGACCTTGGTGCCCATGAAGTCGCCCGCGTAGTTGGAGAGCAGGACGTACAGCAGGTACCAGGCGATGAAGCCGACGGTCAGCGGAAAGGCGAAGGAGCGGTGGGAGTGCCGCAGTTCGGCGAACTCCGGGCTCTGCTGCACCTCGGCGAACTCCTCGCTGGAGGGAAGCCGGGTCTGCGCTTTCGAGGGTGGTGGTGTCTCGGTGGCCACGGAGTCTCCTCGCGATACGGACATGCGGATTCGGACCTCACAGACATGCGGATCAGCTACCCGGAGTAGTGGTTCGGCTCCTCGTAGTGATACCAGCGGGGGGCCTCGATCCTGCTGCGGCTCCCTCCTCAAGGTCACGGCGCCACGCGTGGACAGGTTCAACCCGCCCGAGTTCTTTCGGAAGTCGTTCGCACCGGTCGCCTCCGGTCATTGCTGGCCGGTGAGTGCGGGAGATAGCTTCGCCCTGCACCACCCGTCATGTACCTGCCCGGGCAGCTCACTCGCGGCCCGGGGCGGGCCCGTTCTCGGTTGATGTCCCGGATGATGTGGAGACCCCATGGCTCATCTGCGCTCCAGACGCGGGCTGGCGCTCGCCGTACCGGTCACCCTGTCGCTGACCGCCTCGCTCGGCCTGCTGCCGGCGGCGGCTTCGGCGGTACCGCTGACCGCCTCGGCGACGCCGGCGGCGGACGGCCCGAACCTGGCCTATGTCGTCAACACCACTACGGACCACCGCACCATCGAGTCGGTGCGGCGGGCGATCACCCGCAACGGCGGCACGATCGTCGCGTCGTACGACAGGATCGGCGTGATCGTCGCGCACGCGGCCACCCCCGGCTTCGGCGCCGCGATGCGCGCGGTGCGCGGGGTGCGGTCGGCGGGGGCGACGCGGACGGCTCCGCTGAGCGTGGCCGGGACCACGGACGAGGGGGCCGTGCAGGTCCTGTCGAAGGCCGAGGCCGCGCGGGCCGAGAAGCGGTCGACGGCGGGCCAGGAGCCCCTGGAAGCCGACCAGTGGGACCTGCGGACCATCGGCGCCGACAAGGCCGCCGCGATCGACCCGGGCAGCCGCTCGGTGACGGTCGGCGTCATCGACACCGGCGTCGACGACACCCACCCGGACATCGCGCCCAACTTCTCCGCCGCGCAGTCCGCCAACTGCGTGAGCGGCAAGGCCGACACGACGTACGGCGCCTGGCGGCCGGTGGACGCCGACCACTACCACGGCACGCACGTCGCCGGTGAGATAGCCGCCGCCCGCAACGGCATCGGCGTGGCGGGCGTGGCACCGGGGGTGAAGGTCGCGAGCATCACCGTGGCCCAGCCCGACTCGACGCAGCTGTTCTACCCGGAGAGTGTCGTCTGCGCCTTCGTGTTCGCCGCCGATCACGGCGTCGAGATCACCAACAACAGCTACTACGTTGATCCGTGGCTGTACAACTGCATGGACGACCCCGATCAGCGGGCCATCGTCGACGCGGTCAACAGGGCCCAGCTGTACGCCCGGAGCAAGGGCACGCTCAATGTGGCCTCGGCGGGCAACTCCAACGACGACCTCGACGCGAACGCCCTCACGGACACCTCCAGCCCCGACGACTCGACGGCCACGACCCGCACGGTCGACCCGCACGAGTGCTTCGACGTCCCGACCCAACTGCCCGGTGTGGTCACCGTGAGCGCGGTCGGCGTCAACGACACCAAGTCGTACTACTCCAGCTACGGCCGGGGCGTCGTCGACGTGGCGGGCCCGGGCGGCGACAAGTACCAGATCCCGGACACCCCGTCGAAGAACGGGCGCGTCCTGTCCACCCTGCCGAACGACCGGTACGGCTTCCTCCAGGGCACCTCGATGGCGTCCCCGCACGTGGCCGCGGTCGCCGCGCTGCTGAAGTCGGCCCACCCGCACGCCTCCCCGGCACGGCTCCTGGCCCTGCTGAAGGCCGAGGCGGACAACCCGGGCTGCCCGGCGGCCCCCTACGACGGGGACGGCGACGGTGTCGTGGACGCCACCTGTGTGGGCGCGAAACACCTCAACGGCTTCTACGGCTCGGGGGTCGTGAACGCGCTCCGCGCGGTCAGGTGACCATCCCCCGCCAGAACTTCCCGCACGGCAAACCCGATTCGCGAACCAACCGGAGGCTCACCCACATGACCGCGCCCCAGTCGCGCCACCGCCGCGCCCTCGCCATCCCGCTCGGCATGGCCATGGCCACGGCCCTCGCCTTCCTGCCCAATGTCTCGGCGTCCGCCGCCGACACCACGACCGCGGCCACGACCAGGGCCACGGGCGCGGGCGCATCGGACGCGAGTGACGCGACGTCGCTCAGCTATGTCGTCAACGTCCGCCCCGGGCACGGCACCTCGCAGCGTGTCCAGCGGGCGATCGACCGGGCCGGCGGCTCGGTGGTGATCGCGTACGACGAGATCGGCGTGATCGTCGTCCACTCGTCGAACCCCGACTTCGCCAAGACCCTGCGCAAGGTGCCGGGCGTCGACTCGGCGGGCGCCACCCGCAACGCCCCGCTGCCCGCCCAGTCGACCACCGACGTCGGCACGCCCCAGGCGCTCAGCTCCGAGCAGGTCGCGAAGGCGGACGCGCGGGCGGCCGCCGGACAGGACCCGCTCGAGCCGCTGCAGTGGGACCTGCCGGCCATCAAGGCCGACAAGGCGCACGCGAAGACCCTCGGCAGCCCGAAGGTCACCGTCGCCGTCATCGACACCGGCGTCGACGACACCCACCCGGACATCGCCCCCAACTTCTCCGCCGCGCAGTCCACCAACTGCGTCTCGGGCAAGCCGGACACGACGTACGGGGCCTGGCGGCCGAGCGCCGCCGAGAGCCCGCACGGCACCCATGTGGCGGGTGAGATCGCCGCCGCCAGGAACGGGGTCGGCGTCACCGGTGTGGCGCCGGGCGTCAAGGTGGCGGGCATCAAGGTCGCCACCACCGCCGGGTACTTCTACACGGAGGCCGTGGTCTGCGGTTTCGTGTGGGCGGCCGAGCACCACATCGACGTCACCAACAACAGCTATTACACCGACCCCTGGTACTTCAACTGCACCACCGACCCGGACCAGAAGGCGCTCGTCGACGCCATCACCCGCGCCTCCCGGTTCGCGGAGAGGAAGGGCACCGTCAACGTGGCGGCGGCCGGCAACGAGAGCTACGACCTGGCCTCCGACTCCATCACCGACCCGGTCTCGCCGAACGACGGCACGCCCGCCGACCGGGTGATCGACCCGCACAAGTGCTTCGACATACCGACCCAGCTGCCGGGCGTCGTCACGGTCTCCGCCACCGGCGCGAAGGGCCTCAAGTCGTCCTTCTCCAACTACGGCCTCGGGGTGATCGACGTCGCCGCGCCCGGCGGCGACTCGACCGCCTACCAGACCCCGGCGCCCCCGGCGACCAGCGGCCTGATCCTGGGCCCGCTGCCGGGCGGCACCTGGGGCTACATGGCCGGTACGTCGATGGCGACCCCGCACGTGGTCGGCGTCGCCGCATTGATCAAGTCGGCCCATCCGCACGCCTCCCCCGCCCTGGTGAAGGCGCTGCTGTACGCCGAGGCGACCGCCACGCCGTGCACCGACCCCTACGACATCAACGGCGACGGCAAGGTCGACGCGGTGTGCGAGGGCTCGAAGAACCACAACGGTTTCTACGGCTGGGGCACGGTGGACGCGCTGGCGGCGGTGACCCGCTAGCCACATATTGATTCAGTCAATACTGCATAGTGCAGTCATGACTGCAATCAACTATGCGTGGTCCGCGCTGGGCGGCGATCCGTCGCTGCCCGCGCGGATCACGACCGTGGCACGCGCGGACACGCTCCGCTCACGCCTTCCCGTACGACGGCTCGCGCGCGCGTGTGTCGGCGCGTGCGCGCTGGCCGCCGCCGAGCTCGGGGCGCGCCGGACCGGTTCCGCGCGGGTGCCGGGCGTCCGGGTGGACGACGGGGCGGTGGCGACGGCGTTCACCAGCGAGCGGCAGCTCCTGGTCGACGGTCGGGCCCCGGTGCAGTTCGCCCCGCTGTCGCGGTTCTGGCGCACGGCCGACGGGTGGGTGCGCACGCACGCCAACTACCCGCATCACCGGGCCCGGCTGCTCGCGGCACTGGGACTGCCGGAGGGGGCCTCGGCCGAGGACGTGGCGGCCCGGATCGCCGGGCGGCCCGCGACGGAGGTCGAGAACGAGGTCCACACCGCCGGCGGACTCGCGGTGGCGCTGCGCTCACCCGGGGAATGGGCCGCGCACCAGCAGGCGGCCGAGGTGGCCGCACGCCCTCTGGTCGAGCGGGGCCGCCTGGACGCGGCCCGCGCGCGGGTGCTCCCGCCGCTCGACGCAGGCGCGGCTCCCCTGCTGCCCGCGGCCGGGCTGCGCGTCCTGGACCTGACCCGGGTGCTGGCCGGCCCGGTGGCCACCCGCACGCTGGCGCTGCTGGGCGCGGACGTGCTGCGCCTGGACGCGCCCTGGCTGCCCGAACTGGCCGACCAGCACGCCGACACGGGCTTCGGGAAGCGCTCGGCCGCTCTCGACCTCACGACCGGCCGGGAAGCCTTCGAGGAGCTGCTGGCGGCGGCGGACGTCGTGGTCACCGGCTACCGGCCGGGCGCCCTGGACCGGTTCGGGCTCTCCCCCGAGGCACTGGCCGAACGGCGGCCGGGGCTGGTCGTGGGCCAGGTGTCCGCGTGGGGCGGGTACGGGCCGTGGGGCGGACGGCGCGGGTTCGACAGCCTGGTGCAGGCCGCCACCGGCATCGCGGAGACCGAGGGCTCGGCGGACCGGCCGGGCGCGCTGCCCGCGCAGGCGCTCGACCACGGTACGGGGTACCTGCTGGCTGCGGGGGTGCTGCGCGCGCTGACCGAGCAGTCCCACGACGGCGGGAGCAGGTTCGTACGACTGGCACTGGCACGCACCGCGCGGTGGCTGGCGGCGGAGCCTGCGCGGGGACCCGAGGACGGCGAGGCGTACGAGGGTCCGGACGCCTGGCTCGCCGAGACGGACAGCGCGCTGGGGCGGCTGCGCTACGCACGGCCCCCGGTGTCCTTCGCTGGCGGCCCGGGCGACTGGGCGCGGCCACCGGTGCCGTGGGGTTCGGATCCGGCCACGTGGTCCTGACCCGGCCGCCCGGACGGCCGTAGCCGCACGGATGCGCGGAATGACGCTTCGTCAGTTGTTTTCTGGCACTTGCCCGGTTCTGTCATGTCTGGCGAGGATCGTGGGGTGACCGCGACAGGACCGACCACCGAAGCGGCCGACGCGAGCGGCCCGGCGGGACGCCCCGGCAGCGGCCGGGCCGTAGCCGTCCTGCTCCTGGTGGCGCTGGCCGCGCTGGTGCCCCTGCTGGGACCGTCCGTCGCCTTGCACGACACCGGCGAGGCCGCGGCGCCGGGAGTCGGCGGTGTCGGGCTGCTGCGCGGGGTGCTGTTCGGCGCCCTGTGCATGCCGCCGGGCCGGCTGTTCGTGGACCGGCTGGTCCGCCGGCTGCCGGGCGCGCCGCCCGAACGCCCGACCGACTGGGCGGTGTTCGCGGCTGCCGCCGGTCTCACCGCCGCGCTCGGGCTCACGTCGGTCGTGGCCACGGGCAACCTGGTGCCGCGCTCGCCCGCCGACATCGACCTGGGCGGTCTGTACCTGTCGCGTGACGGCACGTTGGCGCTGATCGAGGTCAACGCCTTTCTGCTGGCCGGTCTGTGCGCCCGCGCGCGCCGTCCGGTCGTCCAGGCGTGGCCGCTCGCCGCGGTGGTCGCCGCCGAGGCCCTGCGTGCCCATCCCGCGCCCGAGCACGACCCGTTGCTCGGCTCGGCGCTGACCCTGGTGCACCTGACGTGCGCGACACTGTGGGTGGGCGGTCTGCTGCACGCGCTGCGCCTGCTGCGGCGGTGGCGCGGCGGAGCGGTTGGGGCGGCGCTGCTCGGCCGCTACGCGCGCTTGGCCGCCGTACTGCTCGCGGTCATCACCGCGACAGGTGTGTGGGGTTCGCTGCGGCGGATGCCCGCGGGCACGATTCTCGACCAGCTGACGACGACGGCGTACGGGCGCACCCTGCTGGCCAAGGTGCTCCTCGTCGCCGTCGTCGCCGCGCTCGCGCTGTGGGCACGGTTCAGGCTGCGCCGGGCGGCCGACCCGCTCACCGCGCACGTCCCCGCGCGGGCCGAGGTGGCCGTGCCGGCGGCGGTGGTCGCGGTCTCGGGCGTGCTGACGGCGCTGCCGGTGCCGATCAGACGGACCTGACCGGGACGCAGGCTCAGCCGTTGGTCACGAGCACCTTCAGAGCGGTGCGCTCGTCCATCGCCTTGTAGCCCTCGGGCACGCCCTCGATGCCTACGGTCAGGTCGAAGACCGGCGAGGGGTCGACGCTGCCGTCGAGGACGTCGGGCAGCAGGTCGGGGATGTAGGCACGGACCGGGGCGACACCGCCGCGCAGGGCGATGTTCCGGTCGAACATCACACCGAGGTCGAGGCCCGTGCCACTGCCGTGCGGGACGCCGACGAAGCCGATCGCGCCGCCGTCCCGGGTGATCTCGACGGCCGTCCGCATGGACTGCTCGGTGCCCACGGCCTCCACGACGGAGTGCGCGCCCTGGCCCCGGGTGAGCTCACGTACGGCGGCCACCGCCGCCTCTCCCCGCTCGGCGACGACGTCGGTGGCGCCGAAGCGGCGCGCGATGTCCGTGCGGACCTCGTGCCGGCCCAGTGCGATGATCCGCTCGGCGCCCAGCCGCTTGGCGGCCAGCACGGCGCACAGGCCGACCGCGCCGTCCCCGACGACGGCCACCGTGGCACCGGGACGGACGCCCGCGCCGAGGGCCGCGTGATGACCGGTGCCGAGGACGTCGGAGAGGGTCAGCAGGGCGGTCAGCAGGTGGTCGTCGGAGGCCGCTTCCCTGGGCAGCGGGACCAGGGTGCCGTCGGCGAACGGGACCCGCACGGCCTCGCCCTGGCCGCCGTCGTACCCCACCGAGCCCCAGAAGCCGCCGTGCTCGCAGGAGGTGGTCAGACCCTCCCGGCAGTAGTCGCAGACGCCGTCCGACCACATGAACGGGGCCACCACGAGGTCGCCGCGCCGGACGGTGCCCACCTCGGAGCCGGTCTCCTCGACGAAGCCGAGGAACTCGTGGCCGATGCGCTGCCCCGGCTGCCGGGCCGCCTCGCCCCGGTAGGCCCACAGATCGCTGCCGCAGATGCAGGCGCGCAGCACGCGTACGACGGCGTCGGTGGGCAGTTGCACCACCGGATCGGGCACGTCCTCCACACGCATGTCGTACGGGGCGTGAATGGTGGTGGCGCGCATGGCGAGGATCCCTCTCGTGCGGTGTCGTGAGTGCGCTCAGAGGGTGCTCTGGCGCCCTTCACGGTACGCCGTCGCCGGTGCGGGCCGCGCGTCGAGGGTGCCCCGGACCAGCAGGAACTGCCCGGCCGCGTAGGTGAGCATGATCCAGAAGTCGGGTCTCGGCAGCTGTGGCCAGTCGGCGACGCCGGTCGCGATGAGGGTGTCGGAGAGCATGAAGAGCGCGCCGCCGAGCCCGGCGACCGGGCCGAGCCGGGTGACCGCCGTGTACGCCATGGCGGTGAGCAGGGTGCTGTATCCGGCGACGGGCACCCGCAGACCAGGGGGCAGGTCCGGCCACAGCAGGGCGACCAGGGTGACGAGGGCGGCGGCGTAGCCGACGGCGAGCACGCCGGCCCGCGCGCGTGGCGGTCCGTGCCGGCGGAACAGGACCAGGTAGCAGACGTGCCCCGCGGCGAAGCAGGCCATCCCCGCCATGAAGGCGGGGTCGGCGTCGGAGAGCAGCAGCACGTCGCCGCCCCAGCCGCACAGCAGGGCGGCGACCAGCAGCCGCGGGCCGCCCGCGCGGGCGGCCCAGAGGGCGAGCAGCGGCATCAGGAGCACCTTGGCGACGACGTGCCCGGGGTGGAAGCCGCCGGCCAGGCAGCCGAGGTCGGCCGTGAGGGCCAGGGCGAAGGCGGCGGGCAGCACCCGGGACGCTCTCACGCGGCCACGGACTCCTCGGTCTGCTCCACCGCGGCCGGCGGCGCCCAGCCGGGTCCGCCGAACACCCGCCCGGCCCGCTCCCGCCAGCTGCGGGCGGCCTTCAGGTCCCTGCCGATGGCCAGGTACTCATGGGTGGCCACCTTGATCGGGTTGAACGTGTCGATGTTCTTGGTCAGCCCGTACACCGGCCGCTCGACCTCGGGCACCCACGACCCGAACAGCCGGTCCCAGACGATGAGGATCCCGCCGAAGTTGCGGTCCAGGTAGCCGCCCTGGGAGGCGTGGTGCACCCGGTGGTGGGACGGCGTGTTGAAGACGAACTCGAACCACCGGGGCATCTTGTCGATGCGTTCGGTGTGGATCCAGAACTGGTAGACGAGGTTCGCGGAGGAGAGGAAGGCGAGCGTGGCCGGGTGCACGCCGAGGGCGATGAGCGGGAGGTAGAACGGCCAGACGGTCAGCGACGTCCAGGGCTGGCGCAGTGCGGTGGTGAGGTTGAACTTCTTGCTGGAGTGGTGGACGACGTGGCAGGCCCACAGGACGCGGATGACGTGGTGGCCCCGGTGGGACCAGTAGTAGAAGAAGTCCTGGGCGAGCAGCAGCAGCGGGATCGTCCACCACAGGACCGGGATGCGCAGCGGGGTGAGGGCGTAGACCGCCGAGTAGATCCCGACGATCGGGATCTTCCAGAAGAAGTCGAAGACCAGCGACCCGAGTCCCATGCCGACGCTGGTGGCCGCGTCCTTGGTCTCGTACCCGTCGGCGTCGTCGTCGGGATGGATGCGGTAGCTGATCACCTCGATCACGGTGAGCAGCACGAAGGCGGGTATCGACCACAGCACGACATTGGGCAGGTTCGGCATGGGGGCACCGTAGAACCACCGGTCGCCTGCGGCTAGACGTTGTTACCCACAAGTATTGCTCACGGTACGCGCTTGTTTGTTGGCGATCTCCGCCAACGGCGCCGCCGAACGGGACACCGGCGGGGGCTAGACCCCCACCGCGCCCAGCAGTGCCCCCGCGGCGTACGTCACGCCCATGGCCAGTGCGCCGCCCGCCACGTTCCGTAGCATCGCCGGGCCCACCGCCGCCGCCCCCAGACGTGCACTGCTCCATCCCGTCAGGACCAGCGCGGCCAGCACCGACCCGACGGTCACCGGAAGCCGCCAGCCGGCGGGCGGCAGCACAATCGCCAGCAGCGGCAGCAGCGCCCCGACGGTGAACGCCAGGAAGCTGGCCAGCGCCGCGTTCCACGGCTTGGTCAGCTGGTCCGGGTCGATGCCCAGCTCCACGCTCGCGTGGGCCTTCAGAGCGTCCCGCTCCGTCAGCTGCACCGCCGCCTCCCGCGCCACCGCCCGGGACAGCCCGCGCCGCTCCAGCAGCTCGGTCAGCTCCTCCAGTTCCGCCTCGGGCTGCTCCTTGAGCTCCCGTTTCTCCAGCGCGAGGGCGGCCAGTTCCGAGTCGCGTTGGGTGGACACCGACACGTACTCCCCCGCCGCCATGGACATCGATCCGGCGAGCAGCCCCGCCAGACCGGCCGTCAGCAGGGCGCCGCGGTCGCCGGTGGCGCCCGCGACGCCGACGACGATGCCCGCCGTCGACACGATGCCGTCGTTGGCGCCCAGTACCGCCGCCCGCAGCCAGTTCAGCCGGGAGCCGAGCGCTCCCCCGTGGGCCTCGTTGTCGTGCGTCTGTTCCGTCACGACACGGAGGATCGCACTCCGGCCCCGGTGAGCGCAGTACCGACGTCACCGGACCCGGACCGGGGCCCACGCGCGAACACCGGGCTCGTGGCGTCCGGCGGCGGCTCCCGCAGCGGCTCGGCGATCCCCGCGAGGGCCGGTCCCGCCTTGCACTCGGCGGCGGCCGCCCGCACCGGGTCGTAACGGCGGTCGTGGTACGGCTCCTTGTCGACCCACATGGCGGGGATCATCAACGCGCCGAGGCCGGACTCCTTGGCGCGGTGCACCTCGGCGACGACGCGGTCCACCGGCGCTGTGACCGGCAACAGGGCGACCCCGCAGTGCCGTTCGGGGTGTGCGGAGACGAAGTCGGCGAGCCGGCGGTTGTGCGCCCGCGCGCCCGCCATGCCCAGCTCCGGGTCGTGGTCGCCGGACAGGCCCAGGCCCGTCCCGAAGGGCGCGGCCTTCCGGCTGCGGCCTCGGCCTCGGCCTCGTCCGCGTCCGCGTCCGCGTCCGGGAAGACCACCTCCGCGGCCACGCCGTCGCCGTCCAGTTCCTTGAGGCGCTGCGCGCTGTCCCAGCCGCCGCGCAGATAGGCGGTACTCCTCGGTGGGCAGCCCGGCGTGGCAGTCGGAGGAGATGGTCAGATACGGGTCGTCGAAGGACGTCACGACAGCTCCCTGCCAGTCCGCGTACTCAGTCCAGGACGAAGCTTTCGAGGTACGACGGGTTCGCCCGCTCCAGCATCGAGCGCGCCCGCGCCCGCGCCCGCGCCCGGATCTGGGCGTCGCCGTGCCCGCTCTGCGGCAGCAGCCGGAAGCGGTCCGCGCGGATGCCCGCCACGACGAGCTCGGCGACCTCCTCGACGGGCGTGAAGGCGGCCTCCCTGCCCGCCGCGCGCATCACCGCCTCCCACTGGCCGAGGCTGCGGTAGGGCGTCCCGCGCGGCCGGTGTTCGGCGGTAGCGCCCGGGCCGGTCGCGGTGCGACTCCCACAGGCCCGTGCGCGGCATGTACGGCCCCGGGAAGAGCACCGAGGCGCCCACGCGCGCGTGCGCCGCCCTGAGGAGGGCGTACAGCGACTCGGCGGGCGTGACGACGGCCGCCTTGGTGACCGCGTACACGGAGACCGTCGGCAGCGGCGCGATGCCGCCGTCGCCCGAGGACGTGTTGACGACGTGACCGGGCAGGCCCGACTCGGGCATCCTCGGCAGGAAGGCCTGGACGCCGTGGAAGACGCCCCACACGTCGACCTCGAACGCCC
The DNA here is from genome assembly GCF_042754285.1 of Streptomyces sp. NPDC059224. Lineage (NCBI taxonomy): Bacteria > Bacillati > Actinomycetota > Actinomycetes > Kitasatosporales > Streptomycetaceae > Streptomyces > Streptomyces sp. NPDC059224. Next base: position 239,832 of record NZ_JBHZAN010000003.1, on the reverse strand, counting down.
ACCTCCAGTCGTTGGGTTCGTGCTCCCCCATGCGGCCCTCGGCGCCCGGGCCGACCCGGCGTCGTTGCGCAGGACGTGCACCGCGCCGTAGGTGTCGCAGGCCGACTCGGCCAGTTCCACGGCCTGTTCGCGGGCGCCGACGTCGACCACCCGCGGGTGCACGTCGGCGCCGGTCGCGCGCAGGTCCGCAGCGGCCTTCTCCTGGGCGGCCCGCTCCACGGCGGCGAGGACCACCTTCAGGCCCTCGGCGGCTTCCTTCCGGCGGCGCGTCGACGATCTGGCGCGGGTCGTCGTAGCGCTGGTGGACGTAGGGCAGCAGGGCCTGGGGGTCGACCCGTTCGGCGACCGGGTCGTACGCCGCCCCACGCGGGATCACCTCGCCGCTCACCCGCTCCAGCCGTCGGACCCGCTCCTCGCGGACGCAGTGCACCAGCACCGGGTCCCCGTCGAAGCCCGAACCGTCCACCGCCGGGAGGAACGTGACGTAGCGGTCGGTCCTGCGCGCGGGCCGGGGCAGCGGGCCGTCCGCCGTGCCCCGCACCCCCACGAAGGCGACGCCGTGCCGGGCCGGCGTCGCGCGGACGTGGTCGACCTCGCGGGCGACGGTCACCTCGCCGGGCTTCTTGGGCTCGCGGAAGACCTCACGGCCGCCGGAGAGGGCGCGCTCACGGGTCATCGGCGTCACCGGCGGATACCAGCCCTCGGTGGTGCCGTGCGCGGCGGCGACCGCGAACGAGCCCGCGCCCAGCGGGTGTCCGGGCAGCCGGACCTGGCTGACGCTGACGCGCACCAGCGGGCGGCCGGTGCGCTTGAGCGGGGGCGGCGGCACGGCCGCGACCGCGTCCGGGTCCCTCTCCCGGACGGCCACCACACCGGTGGACCAGACGTCCGGGAGCTTCGTGGTGCGCGTGGCCGCGATCTCCGCCCCGGTCCGAGCGCCGTACCGTACGCGTGCCATCCGCCGTACCGCCCGTCCGCCGGCCGAGTGCCGCGCCGTCGCGCGGTCGTCGCCGCGTCGGCGCCGGGCGGGATGCACGGTGGCACCGGGCGGCGGAAAGGTCCCCAGCCGGTCCCCAGCCGCGCGACGGGCCATCAGGACATGCGAACGGGCGGTGGCGGGGGGCGACCTGACGGACCGGGCTGTCGGTCGCGGCCCGTATCCTCAATGACCATGCTCGAAGACCGTACGACCGCAGTCTCCGCCGGTGCCCCGTGGCCTGCCGCGTATCCGCAGGGGTACGCGGTCGTCGACGTGGAGACCACCGGACTGGCCAGGGACGACCGGATCATCTCCGCTGCCGTCTACCGGCTCGACGGGCGCGGTGAGGTCGAGGACCACTGGTACACGCTGGTCAATCCGGAGCGTGACCCGGGCCCGGTGTGGATCCACGGCCTGACGAGCGAGGTCCTCGAAGGGGCGCCGCTCTTCACCGACATCGCCGAGGAGTTCGCGGCCCGGCTCGACGGCCGGGTGCTGGTCGCGCACAACGCGGTCTTCGACTGGCAGATGATCGCGCGCGAGTACGCGCGGGCGAAGAGCGAACCCCCGGTGAAGCAGCGGCTGTGCACCATCGCGCTCTCCAAGGAGCTGAGCCTGCCGCTGCCCAACCACAAGCTGGAGACCCTGGCCGCGCACTTCGGTGTCGTCCAGCGGCGGGCGCACCACGCGCTGGACGACGCGCGCGTGCTGGCGGAGGCGTTCCGGCCCAGTCTGCGGGCCGCGGCGGCGGGCAACGTACGGCTGCCGCTCCTGGAGTGCCGGCCGCTGACCGAGTGGACGGAGGCGCCGCGGATCGGCCGGCAGGCGAGCGGCGGGTACGGCGGTCACCGGCCCACCGGCTGGCGCCCGTCCCGCAAGCGGCCGGCCTGCCCGTACCCGAACCCGGGGCGGTACGAGGACGGCGGTCCGCTCCGGCAGGGTATGCGGGTGGCGTTCTCCGGGGACACCTCGACCGAGCGGGAACTCCTGGAGGACCGGGCCGTCGAGGCCGGTCTGCACGTGTCGACGAGCATCTCGCGGCTCACCAGCCTGCTCGTCACCAACGACCCGGACTCGGGTACCTCGAAAGTGGTAAAGGCGCGCCAGTTCGGCACACCGGTCGTCGACGAGGCGGCCTTCGGGCAGCTGCTGCGGGACGTGGTCCCGGCTTCGCCGCCGGCGGCGGGGAAGTGACCGGGCGGCGGGGCCGTACGGACGGGTGATTGCCGGGCGACTCGCCCGGCGCCCGCTCGCCCGCGCGGGGACGACCACCCACCCTGAGGCCCATGGCGAAATGTGAAGTCTGCGGCAATGACTACGGAATGACCTTCGAGGTGCACGCGCAGGGCGCGGTCCACGTCTTCGACTGCTTCTCCTGTGCGATCCACCGCATGGCCCCCGTCTGCGAGCACTGCAAGGTCTCGATCATCGGCCAGGGCGTCGAGGCCGGGAACCAGTGGTACTGCGGCGCCCACTGCGCCCGCGAGGCCGGGAAGGCGGGCATCGTCGACCGCGTGTGACCGGTACCCGCGCGTTCGCACCCCACGACCGAGTTGTACGGTCGTGGGGTGTACCGCTTCCTGTTGACCCGGCAGTGGGTGATCCTCACCCTGATCTCCCTGCTCCTCATCCCCACCATGATCCGGCTGGGGTTCTGGCAGAAGCACCGGTACGAGGAGCGCAGCGCCCGTAACGCGCTGGTGGCCCAGGCGCTGAACGCGAAGCCGGTACCCGTGGAGCGGGTGACCGGGCCGGGGCACGCGGTGACCCGCAAGGAGCGGTACCACACCGTCACCGCCACCGGCACCTTCGACACCGCCCACGAGGTCGTCGTCCGGCGTCGCACCAACGCCGACGACGAGGTCGGGTACCACGTCCTCACCCCCTTCGTGCTGGCCGACGGCAGGGTGCTGCTGGTCAACCGGGGCTGGATCTCCTCGGACGGCCCGAGCCAGACCGCGTTCCCCAAGGTCCCGGCCCCGCCGGCCGGGCGGGTCACCGTCCAGGGCCGCCTGATGCCCGACGAGACGACCGCGGCGAGCGGCATCAAGGACATCAAGGGCCTGCCCGACCGGCAGATCATGCTGATCAACAGCGCGGAGCAGGCGCGCCGGCTCGGCAAGCAGGTGCTGGGCGGCTACATCCAGCAGACCGCGCCCGAGCCCAGGGGCGACACCCCGGAGCAGATCTCCGACCCGGGCAAGGAGGACGCCCCGCTGAACTACGCCTACATGATCCAGTGGTGGCTGTTCGCCGCGGGCGTCCCCTACGGCTGGTTCGTGCTGGTGCGCCGGGAGGCCCGGACCCGCGAGGAGGCCGGGAAGGACGAGCCCGCGGCGGAAACGGAACCGGCCGCCGCCGTCTGAGCGCCTGGTCACTCCCCCGGCCCACCCCCTGATTGGCCCACCGGCCCGGGGGGAAACCGGAATCCGTGGACCGACGCATCGAGGACTACGCCCTCATCGGCGACGAGCAGACCGCTGCCCTGGTCGGCCGGGACGGCTCCGTCGACTGGCTGTGCGTGCCCCGGTTCGACTCCGCGGCCTGCTTCGCCCGGCTCCTGGGCGACGAGGACAACGGCCACTGGCGGATCGCCCCGAAGGACGCCACCACCTGCACGCGGCGCGGCTACCGGCCCGACACGCTGGTCCTGGACACCGAGTGGGAGACCCCCGAGGGCGCGGTCCGGGTCACCGACCTGATGCCCCAGCGCGACCGCGCGCCCGATGTCGTACGCATCGTCGAGGGCATCAGCGGCCGCGTCACCGTGCACAGCACGCTCCGCCTCCGCTTCGACTACGGCTCGGTCGTGCCCTGGATGCGCCGCTCGAGCGGCAGCCGGGTGGCCGTCGCCGGCCCCGACTCGGTGTGGCTGCGCAGCGAACCGCCCGTGCGGACCTGGGGCGAGGACTTCGGCACGCACTCGGAGTTCACCGTCGCGGAGGGCGAGCGGGTCGCCTTCGTGCTCACCTGGCACCCCTCGCACGAGAGGCGCCCGGCGCTGGTGGACCCCTACGAGGCGCTGCGCGCCACCGTCACCGACTGGCGGCGCTGGACCGCCCGCTGCACCTACCGGGGCCCCTACCGGGACGTGGTCGTGCGCTCGCTGATCACCCTCAAGGCGCTCACCTACGCGCCGACCGGCGGCATCGTGGCCGCCGCCACCAGCTCTCTGCCCGAGGAGCTGGGCGGGGTGCGCAACTGGGACTACCGCTTCTGCTGGCTGCGCGACTCCACGCTCACGCTCGGCGCGCTGCTGTCGGCCGGCTACCACAAGGAGGCCGAGGCCTGGCGCGACTGGCTGGTGCGCGCGGTCGCCGGCGACCCGGCGGACCTGCAGATCATGTACGGCCTGGCCGGCGAGCGCCGGCTGCCCGAGTTCGAACTGCCCTGGCTGTCCGGCTTCGCCGGCTCGGCGCCGGTACGCGTCGGCAACGGCGCCGTCGACCAGCTCCAGCTGGACGTGTACGGCGAGGTCATGGACTCGCTGTCGCTGTCCCGCACCGCCGGCCTGTCCACCAGGCCGCACATGTGGGCCATCCAGTGCTCGCTCATGAAGTTCCTGGAGAAGATCTGGCGCCGGCCGGACGAGGGGCTGTGGGAGGTACGCGGCGGCCGCCGGCACTTCGTGCACTCCAAGGTGCTGGTGTGGGTGGCCGCGGACCGCGCGGTGCGCACCCTGGAGGAGCACGCGGAGCTGGAGGGCGAGCTGGAGGGCTGGCGCGCGCTCCGCGACGAGGTGCACCGGGAGGTGTGCGAGAAGGGGTTCGACGCGCAGCGCAACACCTTCACCCAGTACTACGGCTCGCGCGAACTCGACGCCGCCCTGCTGCTGATCCCCCGCTTCGGGTTCCTGCCGCCGGACGACCCGCGGGTGATCGGCACGGTGGACGCGATCCGCGACGACCTGGGCCACGACGGTTTGGTACGCCGCTACGACACCGACGCGATCGGCGTCGACGGCATGCCGGGTGGCGAGGGCGCCTTCCTGGCCTGCTCGTTCTGGCTCGCCGACGCGCTGCACATGACGGGCCGTACCGACGAGGCGAAGGAACTGTTCGAACGGCTGGTGGGACTCGTCAACGACGTGGGGCTGCTCTCCGAGGAGTACGAACCCGAACTCGGACGCCAGCTGGGCAACTTCCCGCAGGCGTTCAGCCACATCGGACTGGTGAACACCGCCCTCACACTGTTCGGCGGCGACGAGGCAGGATAGGGGCCATGGATCTTGGACTGAAGGACCGGGTGTACGTAGTCACCGGAGCGACCCGCGGGCTGGGCAACGCGGCCGCGCGCGAGCTGGTCGCCGACGGGGCGAAGATCGTGGTGACCGGACGCGACGAGAAGCGGGTCGCCGAGGCGGTGGCCGAGCTGGGGCCGAACGCGGCGGGCCTGGCCGTCGACAACGCGGAGGCGGACGCACCGGAGCGGGTGATCGCGGCGGCGCGTGAGCGGTTCGGCCGCTTCGACGGCATCCTCGTGAGCGTGGGCGGGCCCCCGGCCGGGTTCGTCGCCGACAACACGGACGAACAGTGGCAGACCGCCTACGAGACGGTGTTCCTGGGGGCCGTACGGCTCGCCCGCGCGGCCGCGGCGGAGCTGACGGACGGCGGTGTCATCGGGTTCGTGCTGTCCGGGTCGGTGTACGAGCCGATTCCCGGGCTGACGATCTCGAACGCGCTGCGGCCGGGACTCGCCGGGTACGCCAAGTCGCTTGCGGACGAGCTGGGGCCGCGCGGGATCCGGGTGGTGGGGCTGCTGCCGTCACGGATCGACACCGACCGGGTACGGGAGCTGGACGGACTGTCGGCCGACCCCGAGGCCACCCGGATGGAGAACGAGTCCCGCATTCCGCTGCGGCGCTACGGGACACCCGAGGAGTTCGGGCGGGTGGGCGCGTTCCTGCTGTCGCCGGCGGCGTCCTATCTGACGGGCATCATGGTGCCCGTCGACGGCGGTATGCGGCACGGTTTCTGACGGCCCGGCTCCCGGCGGGGCGCGGCCGGTCCGCCGGACGGCGGCTCAGGTGACCCTCTCCGCGCGGTGTTTCACCGATGTCAGGCGCACCTCCGCCGGGAGCCTCTTCAGGGCGGCCGAGTCCCGGGCGTGGGCCAGTGCGTGCGAGGTGAGGTCGTCCAGGGCCGCACGCGGTGGCACGTCCGCGTCCAGCTGGAGCCACACCCGTACCTCCGGAGCCTTAGGCCTGCCCCGCAGTACCGCCTGGGCGTGGGCGACGCCCCGCTGGTGGGCCACGTCGTTGGCCAGGACCGTCTCCAGGGCCCTGCCGCGCAGCAGCGCGCCCTCGCCGTCACCGGTGTCCACCACGACCTCGGTCAGCCGGCGCCGGCGCAGTTGCGCGGTCAGCCACCACAGGGACAGCAGGAGCAGGACCGCCAGGGCGGCCAGCACCGTCGGCCACCACCAGCCCGCGCCACGCCAGTGGGTGCGTTCGGCGGTGCTGAGGAGGACGTCGTGACGGCCGTCGTGGATCCACCAGGAGGAGGACGGGGCGCCCAGGCCGACGGCCAGCACCGCACCGCCCAGGGCGAGGAGCGCCAGGCCCGTCAGACCGATCAGTACGCGGTTGATCGCCGTGCGCATCGGCTCATCCCTTCCGGCCGGGGCGGATGACGTTCAGGGTCAGCCTGGGCGGGTGCGCGAGGCCCAGGCCGTGGATCGCGCCGGTGAGTGCCGTGTCCAGGTCGGCCCGCACCTCGTCGAGTTCACGGAAGTGGGAGACGGCGAGGACATGGGCGCGGGAGCGGTTCAGCCGCACGCGCACCCGGCGTACGCCCGAGATCTCCATGGCCCGGTCGCGCAGCGCCATCGCGGCCGCGTCACGGCGCAGCCCGGCGCGCACGTCGGGGTGGCTGCGGAGCATCGGCAGCACGTCCCGCAGGCCCGGTGTGAGGGCCAGGGTCAGCAGCCATGCGCCGAGGGCGGCGGCGATGCCCGCGCCGACCAGCACCCAGGTGTCGTCGAGGGGCCGCGTCGCGAGTTGCCGGGCCAGTGCGCGGCGCCAGTGCATCGCCGGGTGGTGGGCGCGTACGGCCGCGATGTCGTACAGGAAGGCGGCCGACGTCACCAGGAACAGGGTGGCGACCAGCGCCGCAGGTGCACGGCGGGGCGACCAGAAGCGGGCCTCGTGACCGGCCGGCGGCGGCGCGGCCTCGGGGGGCCTCTCGACGGCCTGTGTCTGATCGGTGCTCATCACGCCCTCCCCGGGCTCTGGGCCGGGTGCAGCCGTTCGACGTGCACGACGACCTCCCGCACCTCCATGTCCACCAACGCGCCTACCCGCTCGACCACATGTCGACGCACAGCCGCGCAGCGGGCGCCGATGTCGGACGGATAGTCCAGTTCGAGGTGGACGCGGACCCGGGCGGTGCCGTGGTGGACCACCACCGTGGCGTGCGGGGGCACGGCGTCCTTCGGGAGCGGGCCGAGGACCTCGCGGGCCGCCTGCGCCGCGATCTTCGCCACCACCCGGTCGGCGATCCGGACGGCCCCCCGGTCGCCCGGCGGCACGACGGTTGCGGGCCCGCGCGTCTCGCTGCTCGCGGTGGTCATCGCCGCCGGTCGCGGCGGTCGTCGCGGCTGCGGAAGAAGTCGCCGGGTTCGAGGTCTCCCTCCGCGAACCTGCCGACGACGAACCCGACGGCGCCGAGCGCCGCCACCAGCAGGAAGGCGCCGAACCCGCCGAAGAACCCGGCGAAGCCCAGCGCCATGCCGGCGATCATGCCGACCACGGCCACGTTCATGGTGAGCTCCCCTCAGCCGTCACTGGAGCCGGGACTCCGGCTCCGCTTCCTCTTCTTCGGGCAGCTTCACGTCGCTGACCGCGATGTTGACCTCGACCACTTCGAGCCCGGTCATCCGTTCCACGGCCGCGATCACGTTCTCCCGCACCGCGCGGGCCACGTCGGCGATCGACACGCCGTAGTCCACGACGATCTCCAGGTCGAGCGCGGTCTGCACCTCGCCGACCTCCGCCTTCACACCCCGGGTGACCGACTTGGAGCCGCCCGGCACCCGGTCGCGCACCACACCGAAGGTACGGGCGAGTCCACTGCCCATCGCGTGCACGCCGACCACGTCCCGGGCCGCCAGTCCGGCGATCTTCTCCACCACGCCGTCGGCGATCGTGGTCCGCCCCCGGGTCGACGGGTCGCCGCCACCGCGTCTGACGGCCTTCCGGGTCTGCACCGCCGGATCCCTCGGGTCCTGCTCCGGCTCAGCCGTCGTCGTCTCCGTCATCGCCCTGCACCCCTTCTGATCGTGGTCCTGCGACCACGGTAAGTGCCGGTGCCCCGCCGCGCGCCGGTGATGCGGCAGGCTGGAGCAATGACTGCGGACCGGTGGACAGAGGCGGTACGGCACCCGCTGGGCCTCGGGAGGCTGCTCCCGCTGGGCGGGCCGCCCGACGGTGCGTGGGTGACGGAGGCGGTGGCCGACGCGGTGCTGCGCCGGGCGGCGGCCGAGGTCGTGGGGGTACGGCTGGGGGCTGTGCGGATCGCGCCGGCGGATCCCGAGGACGTGTCGGAACCCGCCGTACCGGCACCGCCCGGTGCCGTGCCGCCGGGGCCGCTGCGGCTGGCGGCGGAGTTCGCGGCGACGGCCGCCGAACCGCTGCCGGTGACGGCGGGCCGGTTGCGCCGGGCGCTGGCGGCCGCGGCGACGGCGGGGCTCGGGCTGGCGGTGACCGAGGTGGACCTGCGGGTGACCGACCTGCTGACACGCGACCGGGCGGAGCCGGCGGCCCTGCGACCGCCTCGGCCGCCGTCGGTCCGGGAGGGCACGGACCCGGACGGGGCGCGGGTGACGGCGGCGGCGCTGGCGGTGCCGGGGGTGGCGCGGGTGACCGGGGCGCTGAGCCGGGAGGTGCACGTCGAGGGGGCGTTGCCGCGCCGGCATGTGCGGGTGGAGGTGGCGCTGTCCGAGGGGCCCGGCGCCGTGCCGGTGGCGAGGAAGGTCCGTGCCGCGGTCGGAGCGGCACTGGGGGATCACCCCACGGTGGCGGTGCTGGTGACGGACGTCGGCTGAAGTGGGAAGGGGCGCGGGGCTGTGTCGGTGCGCGGCCGCCGCCGCGTGGGCGCGACCAGCCCCGGCCGCCCGCGTGGGCTACTCGCCCACGCCCGCCAGGTCCCGCAGGCGGCGGGCCTGGGCCTGCCGCTCGGCGGCCCGCTGCTCGTCGTACGTCCGGTCGCCCGCACCGCGCAGCAGCGCCTTGGTCTCCACCACCGCGTCCCGGGGCGCGGCCAGCAGCGCCGCGGCCAGGTCGCGCACGGCGGCGGCGAGTTCGGCGCCCGGCACCGCGAGGTTCGCGAGCCCGGAGGCCACCGCCTCCTCTGCCTGTACGAACCGTCCGGTCGCGCAGATCTCCAGCGCACGTGCGTAGCCGACGAGGGAGACCAGCGGGTGGGTACCCGTGAGATCGGGCACCAGGCCCAGGCTGGTCTCGCGCATGGCGAACTGCACGTCGTCCGCGACGACGCGCAGGTCACAGGCGAGGGCCAGCTGGAAGCCGGCCCCGATGGCATGGCCCTGCACGGCGGCGATCGACACGAGGTCGTTGCGCCGCCACCAGGTGAACGCCTGCTGGTATTCGGCGATGGTCGCGTCGAGCCCGGCGTCGTCACGGCGCGCGAGTTCGATGAACGTCGGCTCGCCCGGGATCCCCTCCGGCGAGAACATCTGCCGGTCGAGGCCCGCGGAGAAGGACTGGCCCTCACCGCGCAGCACGACGACGCGGACCGACCCCGGCAGCGACCGCCCGGCCTCGGCCAACGCCCGCCACAGTGCGGGACTCTGGGCGTTGCGCTTGGCCGGGTTGGTCAGCGTCACCGTGGCGAGTGCGTCGTCGACGGTGAGCCGTACGCCGTCCTTGTCGAGAACAGGAGCGAGGTCCTGGTCGGGCGAAGCCATGGGGCGCCTCCGATGTGTGCGGTCATCACGCATTGCCGTAGGGCATGCTAAGTGACTGCACAGTAACCACCCGGCCGATCAGTCGGCCGACCGGGTGGCCACCATCGAAGCCGATGGGCCGCCCGGGGTCAGGACGCGGCTTTCTTGCCCCGCGTCGCCCCGCCACGCCCACGCAGCGTGACACCCGACTCGCTGAGCATCCGGTGGACGAAGCCATACGAGCGGCCGGTTTCCTCGGCCAGTGCCCGAATGCTCGCGCCGGAGTCGTACTTCTTCTTCAGGTCTGCCGCGAGCTTGTCGCGCGCGGCGCCGGTTACCCGGCTGCCCTTCTTCAGAGTCTCGGCCACCCGTGCCTCCTCATGGGAAGTGCGCTCTGGTCCCCTCATGATCACCCCTCCGGGGCGCGATGGCCACCCATTCGGCAAGGTCCGTGAGACATCGTTGTGACGACAGGAGCGCGTCCCCACAAGCGGAATCTTCGATTCCTGCATGGACTGTCCATGAGGCTGAACGGGTTCTTCCACGAACTGCCAGGTCAGAGACAGAAAGCGGCCGACCCCTTATCGACAAAGGGGCCGGCCGCGAAATCGATGTAGGACACACCTCGATACGAGGAGATCTCACACAGATGATGGATCACCGATAGGCCGAATGATCCATAGCCAGTGGATCAGGCATTCGATCAACCGACGGCGACGCGATCGGTGCTCAGGCGAGCGCCACGAGGTCCGCGTAGTCGGCACCCCACAGGTCCTCGACACCGTCGGGGAGCAGGATGATCCGCTCGGGCTGGAGCGCCTCGACGGCGCCCTCGTCGTGGGTGACCAGGACGACCGCGCCCTTGTAGGTGTGCAGCGCGCCGAGGATCTCCTCACGGCTGGCGGGATCGAGGTTGTTGGTCGGCTCGTCGAGCAGCAGGACGTTCGCCGAGGAGACGACCAGGGTGGCGAGGGCGAGCCGGGTCTTCTCGCCGCCGGAGAGGACACCGGCGGGCTTGTCGACGTCGTCGCCGGAGAACAGGAACGAGCCCAGCACCTTGCGGACCTCTACGAGATCCATGTCGGGGGCGGCGGAGCGCATGTTCTCCAGCACCGACCGGTCCGGGTCCAGGGTCTCGTGCTCCTGGGCGTAGTAGCCGAGCTTGAGGCCGTGACCCTCGATCACCTCGCCGGTGTCCGGCTGCTCGACCCCGCCGAGCAGCCGCAGCAGGGTGGTCTTGCCGGCGCCGTTCAGGCCCAGGATGACGACCCTGGAGCCCTTGTCGATGGCCAGGTCGACATCGGTGAAGATCTCCAGCGAGCCGTACGACTTCGACAGGCCCTCGGCCGTCAGCGGGGTCTTGCCGCAGGGCGCCGGCTCCGGGAAGCGCAGCTTGGCGACCTTGTCGGAGACCCGGACGGCGTCCAGGCCGGCCAGCAGCTTGTCGGCGCGGCGGGCCATGTTCTGCGCGGCGACCGTCTTGGTGGCTTTCGCGCGCATCTTGTCGGCCTGCGAGTGCAGCGCGGCCGCCTTCTTCTCCGCGTTGGCACGCTCGCGCTTGCGGCGCTTCTCGTCGGCCTCGCGCTGCTGCTGGTACAGCTTCCAGCCCATGTTGTAGACGTCGATCTGGGAGCGGTTGGCGTCCAGGTAGAAGACCTTGTTGACGACCGTCTCGACCAGGTCGACGTCGTGGGAGATCACGATGAAGCCGCCGCGGTAGGTCTTCAGGTAGTCGCGCAGCCAGACGATCGAGTCGGCGTCGAGGTGGTTGGTCGGCTCGTCCAGCAGGAGCGTGTCCGCGTCCGAGAACAGGATCCGGGCCAGCTCGATACGGCGGCGCTGACCGCCGGAGAGCGTGTGCAAGGGCTGGCCGAGCACCCGGTCGGGCAGGTTGAGCGCGGCGGCGATGGTGGCGGCCTCGGCCTCGGCGGAGTACCCGCCCTTGGTGAGGAACTCGGTCTCCTGGCGCTCGTACTGCCGCAGCGCCTTCTCGCGGGTGGCGCCCTGGCCGTTGGCGATGCGCTGCTCGTTCTCGCGCATCTTGCGGATCAGCACGTCGAGGCCGCGGGCGGAGAGGACGCGGTCGCGGGCGAGCACGTCGAGGTCGCCGGTACGCGGGTCCTGCGGGAGGTAGCCCACCTCGCCGGAACGGGTGACGGTACCCGCGGCGGGGACACCGTCACCGGCCAGGACCTTGGTGAGGGTGGTCTTGCCGGCGCCGTTGCGGCCGACCAGACCGATGCGGTCACCCTTGGCGACGCGGAAGGTGGCGTTCTCGATGAGGATGCGCGCACCGGCGCGCAGCTCGATACCGGAGGCGGAGATCACGGACAGACTCCAGGGCGTACGGGGTTTGACGGGTGGGCGGCTGAGGACGTTCCCGCCGTCTAATGCGCGAGGAGAATGGCCATGGGCCAAGTCTAACGGGGCGGCGCAAGCGCTTTTTCGGTGCGCGGGTGTTCGGGGCGGATGCGAGGGCGTTCGTTGCCGAGGGGTGCGCGGTGCGGAACGATCCGGCCCAGGTCGTCCACGGCGATGAGCTGCGCGGTCCAGGCGCCGTCGGCGCAGGGCTGGGCGACGAGCAGGGCGGGGCCGTGACGTACGGCACGTTCGGGGCGGAACGCGCAGCCCGCGCGGGCGGGCAGTACCCAGCGCAGATCGCCGTCGGCGGTGCGGTACGCGGCGATGCGGGCCGGGGTGACGACCCCGAGGACGCCGCGGCCGAGGGGGCGCAGGACGCCGGTGCCGCCCTGTCGCCGGAGCCAGCCGGTGGCCGCGGGCAGGGCGCGGTGCCAGCGCACGGAACGGCCGTCCGTGTCGGTGACCAGCCCGTCGTCCCAGACGGCGATCGCGTGCCCGCGCGCGGGCAGCACGCTCAGCGGACGCCGTCCCGCGCGCGCGTACCGCCAGCGCAGGGTCCGTCCGTCGTACGCCTCGACCACCGCTCCGTGCGCGCGTGCGGTGCGCGCCGCAGGGCCGGGGGTGAGGTGGTCCCCGTAGGGGGCGGGACGAACCTGCTGGGTGCAGAGGGCGAGGCCGGCCAGCAGAAGGACGAGCGTGACGGGGAGGAGGCGGCGGGCCAGGGTGACGGGGCGGCAGATGCGAACGGGGCGGACGGGGCGGGTGGGGCGGGTGGGGCGTTGGCAGGAGGGGGGCGGGGCCGGGGAGCGGCGGCCCGCGGAGGACGCGAACGGCGCGACCGGGCGGGGGCGGCCGACCGTGGCGGCCCGGGGCGGGGAGCCGTCCGCGGGCCGGGGCGCGCCGCGGAAGCCGTCCGGAGCGGTGGGCGGCGAGGTCGTCCCGTGTGGCATGACGGGCACCGCTACCCCCTTAGGCGCCCGGCCGGGCGTCCTCGTCCCATGGATCAGGCGCAGAGCGTAGTCACGGCCGCGGGGCGGGGGCTGGCGTGACGCGGGGGCGGGGCGGGACGTCGCCCGATCGGGCGTTCGCCGGGCCATCGACGCGAAGTGGCGGCCCTGATGGCGCAAGGTGGATGCAGGGGACGGTGCGAGCAGAAGGCGGTGCGCCCCATGCAGTTCGACGACGACGCGAACCTGGACACCTCCGAGGTCCAGGACGTGCGCGGCAGCCGGGTGCCGGGCGGGAAGGCGACCATCGGCGGCGGCCTGGCCGGTCTGATCGCGCTGCTGCTCGCCCTGTTCTTCGGTGTCGGCCCGGACCAGCTGGGCCTCTCCTCCGGTGACAGCTCGCCCTCGCCCGCCTCCTCGTCGCTGGCGCAGGTGCAGCAGAGCTGCCGTACCGGACGGGACGCGAACACCAAGGACGACCGCCGGATGGTGGCGGTGGTCAACAGCGTGCAGGACTTCTGGAAGCAGGAGTTCCAGGAGCGCCGGGGCGTCTACACCAACGCCCCGACGGTGTTCTTCACCGGCCGGGTCGGCACCGCCTGCGGTACGGCGACCTCTGCGGTCGGGCCGTTCTACTGCCCGGGCGACCGCAAGGTCTACCTGGACCTCGGGTTCTTCGACGAGCTGCGGTCCAAGTTCGGCGCGAGCGGCGGCCCGTTCGCCCAGGCGTACGTCGTGGCGCACGAGTACGGGCACCATGTGCAGGACCTGATGGGCACGTTGAGCAGGTCGCGGGACAACCTGACCGGGGTGAACAGCAATGCGGTGCGGGTGGAGCTCCAGGCCGACTGCTATGCCGGGGTGTGGGCGCGGCACGCGACGACCACGAAGGACGAGTCGACCGGCCGGCCGCTGATCACCCGCCTGACGGACGCCGACATCCGGGACGGTCTCGACGCGGCGGCGGCGGTGGGCGACGACCGGATCCAGGAGCGCTACCAGGGGCGGGTGACACCCGAGACCTGGACGCACGGGTCGGCGCAGCAGCGCCAGCAGTGGTTCTACCAGGGGTACCGGACCGGGGACATGGCGCGGTGCAACACCTTCCGGTGAGGGCGCGGCGCCTTCGGCCGGGGGCGTTGTCAGTGCCGGGTGCAAGACTGTGCAGCAGGCCGGACGACGGCTCTCGGGGGACCGGCACAGGAGGGGAGTGATCGGCATGGCAGGCACGACCGGCGGACGGCCGAGCATCTATCCGTCACTGCTGTACACGGACGCGAAGGCGGCGATCAGACAACTGACGGAGGCCTTCGGCTTCACCGAACTGTCGGTGTACGAGGGCGAGGACGGCATGGTGCTGCACGCCGAACTGGTGCAGGGCAACGGCGCGGTGATGCTGGGTTCCAAGGGCCGCGGCGGCCGTTTCGACGCGGCGATGGAGGGCGCGGGCCCGACCGGGGTGTACATCGTCGTGGACGACGTAGACGCACACCACCAGCGGGCCGTGGATCACGGCGCCGAGATCCTGATGCCCCCGACGGACCAGGACTACGGCTCGCGGGACTACATGGCCCGGGACGTCGAGGGCAATGTCTGGAGCTTCGGCACCTACGCCCCGGAGACAACGGCCTGACCCGCCCGCCCCGCCCGGCCCGTCAGCCCCCGGTGTGCACCTGGAAGGCCGCCCGGCGGACGGCCTTGGCCAGCGCCGGGTCGGGGTGGGCGGCGGCGAGGGCGACCAGGACCTGCACGGTGCGCGGGTGACCGACGGCCCGCACCTCGTCGAGCAGCGCGGGGACGGTGGGCTGCAGCGCCGACTCCAGGTGGCGGACCAGCAGCGGCGCCTCACCGTGGTCGGCGACCGCGGCGGCCGTGTCCACCCACAGCCAGGTGGCCTCTTCGCGGGTGAGCACCTCGTGCGCGTCCTCCGGGTCGACTCCGTCGTGCTCGGCCAGCCACAGCAGGGCGTACGGCCGCAGGGTCGGCTCGTCGACGACCGCGTGGACGTCCGGTTCGGCGGGGGCGCCCACCACGCGGAGCGCCTCGAAGGCGAGACCGCGCAGCAGGGCGTCCTCGCCGCGGGCGGCGGCGACGAGTTCGGCGACCGCGCTGCCGACGGGGCGGGCGGCGAGCCAGGCCCGGTACTCGGCGCGGGCCGCGTTGGGGCGGAGCTGCGCGCAGCCGCGCAGCATCTCCTCGGCGGCGACCTCGATGTTCCCGGCGGGGCTCTGCGCGGCCACGCAGATCTGCTCCAGCTTGACCCAGACCGCCCAGCTGCCCAGCGGGGTGAGGGTGGCCTGGCCGGTGCCGTAGGTCAGCGCGCCGACGGAGGCGAGCGCGTGCAGGGACCAGTCGAGGAGGGGAGCGAGCTCGGCGTCCTCGGCGGGCGCGGGGTCGTCGGCCGGTGCGCGGTCGGCCAGGTCGGTGCGGGCGGCGGCCATCGCGGCGACGGGGACCGGGGACCCGGCACCGATCCCGGCCTCCGTCTCGTAGGGGACCTCGCAGCGCTCGGTGCGCAGTTCGGTGACCCGCTGCCGCAGCAGGTCCAGGAGCTGCTCGACCGGGACGGGACCGGCGGACAGCTGGAGGAAGGAGAGCACCTGGGGCATGGCCGAGACGACCTCGGCGACGGCCGCGGCCTCGAACTCGGCGGGCTCCGGATGGGCGAGCGACCAGGCGTCGAAGAGGGCGACCCAGCCGCGCAGCACGGCGCTGTCGTCGCGGTCCCAGGCGCGCAGGCGCCACCCTGGGCGTGCGCTGTCGCCGTGCACCTCGACCAGGCCGGCGAGCCGGGCGGTGTCCCAGTCGGCGCGGACCTGAGCCACGGTCAGGCCCAGATCGCCGGACGCGCGTTCGGCGGACGCCTCGGAGAGAGTGGCCTTGCCGTCAGCGGTCGCGCCGTCGCTGCCCGGACCGAGTGCCGTGTCGGCCCAGCGGGCGACTCGGGCCGCTCCGGCCAGCCCGGACCGCGCCATTCTGGCCAGCTCGGCGGGGGCCGGGGTGCCCTCGGGCGGGCGGGGTGCGGGGCGGCGCGCGGGCCGCTGGTTCATCGCTCGGGGGGCTGCGGCCAGGGGTCGCGTTCGGACGAGTCGAAGCCTTGAGTCGCGCGGGATACGGGACGTCACGGGTGCAGTCTTCCGGTTGACGGTCCGAAAACCCAAACGGAATGTCACGGCGGGCGACGGGGCTGGCCAACGCACGGGGCCCGAGGGGAGGCGAAGAGACATGTTCAGGCCAGTGGTACGGCCTTAAACGGAACCCTCGGGACCGGCTGGAATCGGGGCCTCCGGCCTGTGCCGGCACAGGTTCCGGGGCGGCTCGCCCGCCAGGGGCGAATCACATCAATACGGTCATACATGAGGAGTAAGGATATTCATGAACATCACATAAGAGGTGTGAGGAATCTGCGCAGCCGCTCCTCGTACTGCCGGGGGCCGACGTTCCACATGGCGCTGTGCGGGGCGTCCGGCACGGTGTGCAGGGCGATGCGGTCGGGGTGCCGGGCCGCGAGCCGGCGGGAGTACACCCAGGGGGCCACCGCGTCGTCCGGGCCGTGGACGATCAGGGTGGGCACGATGAGCCGCTCCGGGTCGACCGGGTGGCCGACGTGGTCACCGCCCAGGCCCGCGCGGCCCTGGGCGGCGCGCACCGCTAGCGGCAGCAGCGGGTCGGGGGTGTGCCGGGCCTGGGCGAGGGCCCGCAGGGTGGCCTCCCAGTTCAGCACCGGCGAGTCCAGGATCAGCCCGCAGACGCGCTCACGCAGCGCCGAGTGGGCGGCGGCCCGCAGCGCCATGGTGGCGCCGGTGGACCAGCCGTACAGGACCACACGGCGGGCGCCGTAGCGGACGGCGTAGCGGATCGCCGCGTCCAGGTCGCGCCACTCGCTCTCGCCGAGGTGGTTCAGGCCGTCCGGGGGGCGCGGTGCCCCGAGGTCGCCGCGGTAGCCGAGGGCCAGGACGGGCAGCCGCCGGCCGTGCAGGAACCCCATGACGTTCATGGCGAGCTCGCGGGTGGCACCGAGGCCGTGCACCGCGATCACCCAGGTGTCCCGGTAGCCCGGCACGAACCAGGCGGGCAGCGCGCCGAGTTCACCGGGTATGTCGATGTCCGCGTGGTCCAGGCCCAGGGCCGCGCCCGGGTTGCCGACGTGCACGTTGGGGGTGAGCCAGACCTTGTCGCCGGTTTCCAGGGTGCCGTGGGTCACGCGCTCCAGCCGCCGCACGACGGTGTCCGGGGTGGTCGCGGCGGATTCCAGGACGGCGCCGACGACCGCGTGTGAGCCGTCGCCGGCCAGGCCGTAGGTGCCGGGACGTCGCGAGGCGAGATCGCGGGTGAGGGTGATGCGGCCGGCCGCCGTGCCGTGCACGGTGAGCCGGGGCTCGGTGGGCAGGGGCCGGCCGGGCGGCGCCTTGAGCGCGGCGTCACTGGCGAACCGCCCCGCGGCCACGCTGGCCGCGCCGGCGGCGAGTACGGCACCGACGGCGGCGGCCGTGACTTTGACTGGGCGCACCTGTCCAGTGTCGGGGCGGACCGGGACGGCGGCCAGTGGAAGCGGGCCCACGGTGCCGGATTCAGCCCCGC
Source organism: Streptomyces sp. NPDC059224 (assembly GCF_042754285.1). Classification (NCBI taxonomy): domain Bacteria; kingdom Bacillati; phylum Actinomycetota; class Actinomycetes; order Kitasatosporales; family Streptomycetaceae; genus Streptomyces; species Streptomyces sp. NPDC059224. Next base: position 222,060 of record NZ_JBHZAN010000003.1, on the reverse strand, counting down.
GGCTGGCCGTATCCGCGCAGGCGGTCCGCCACCTGAGCCAGCTGGTCCGGTGAGAGCAGCGCCGGGGTCCGGCCCGGGACCGAGGACGCCGTCAGCCACAGGCGGCACATCCACTCCAGCTGGGCGGTGCGGTCATAGGCCTGGGCCAGGGTGGCGCCATAGGTGACCGTGCCGTGGTTCTGGAGGAGGCATCCGGAGCGTCCGGCCAGGGCGAGGAGCATGTTCTCGGCCAACTCGTCGGTGCCGTACGTCGCATACGGGGCAACCCGGACGGCACCGCCGAGCGCGGCGGACATGTAGTGGATCAGCGGCAGCTCCGGCACGAGGGTCGAGACGGCCGTCGCGTGCACGGCGTGGGTGTGCACGACGGCACCGGCGTCCGTGCCGCCGTAGACCGCGAGATGCATCGGCAGTTCACTGGTCGGGACCAGGGCGCCCAGCACCTGGCGGCCGGCGAGGTCGACGCCCGTCACGTCGTCGGGGGTGAGCGCGTCGTACGGCACGCCCGACGGCGTGACCAGCACGGTGTCGCCGACACGGACCGAGACGTTGCCGGAGGTGCCGACGACCAGCCCGTCGGCCACCGTGCGGCGGGCGGTGGCGACCAGTTCACGCCAGGCGCTCGCCTCCTCCGCATGCACCTTTCGCCTTCGCGGCTCCGACACCCCCTGTGCGCCGCGCCCATACCGCCCGTCACGCTCGTCCCGCCGCTGCTCAGCCATGGCCCGATCCTGTCAGGCGGCGCCCCAACGAGCCTGTACGGCAGAGCACTTTGGGGAGGAAGATCCGAATCCAGCAGAGCGCATAGCGGTACAGAAAGGCACATTTCCGGGCTTGGCGGAAGATCGTCGAAGTTACACCGCTCTTCCAGCCATCCCTGGACGATCTTTCGTGCACGTCGCCGTTCCGGGGGGAAACTCGGCCCGTGACCGCACTCCGTCACACCACCGCCGCCACCACGCCCGCACACTCGCCGCGGCCGCGCTCGTGCTCGCCGGAGCCGCCACCGCCCTCGCCGGGACACCGGCCGGGGCGGCCGGTCCGCCGAAGGCGGCACGACGTCTCCCTCCCACCAGAAGAACATCGACCGGCAATCATGCGCGGCGCCTACCGCTTCGCCCTGCCGGACATGTAGCCGGGCGCCCGGCGGGCCGCGTGTTTCGTGAGCCACGGCGGCACCGGGACGGCGGACGGCTGGACGCTGCCGCCCGCGCTCGACATCGAGTACGACCCGTACGAGGAGAAGCACAGGTGCTACGGGCTGAGCCACTCCGGGACGGTCCGGTGGATCAGGTCCTTGTAGTGACGAGCTGAACCGGGAGACCGGCGGCGGCCGGTGATCCACACGACCGCCCGCTGGTGGAACCTGCGCACCGGCGGCAGCGCCGCCTTCGCCGCGGACCGCGCCCCGTGGATCGCCCGCCACGGCCCGGCGGACGCGGGCGCGCTCCCGGCCCGGTGGTCGCGGTGGACCTTCTGGCAGTACGACAACAGCGGCAGCCTGCCGGGTGACCAGAATCTCCTCAACGGTTCGGCGGCCCGGCTGAAGGCGTTCGCCTCGGGCCGCTGGCCTACGGGCGACTGGGCCGCCGGACCGGACGACGGGACGGCGGTCTCACCCGTCCCCGCGTACGGATACCCTGAGGTCAATTCCAGACACCACAGAGACCATCTCAGTTCACCTTCCGTTCATCCAGGTTGCCTACGGTCCAACGGCCGATGACCTCTAAAGATTGTCTGGGTAAATGGAAAACTTCTCGCTGATCCTCGCGATTGTGGTGGTGACCGCACTCGCGTTTGATTTCACGAACGGTTTCCACGACACCGCCAACGCGATGGCCACGACCATCTCGACCGGCGCGCTCAAGCCCAAGATCGCGGTGACCATGTCCGCCGCGCTCAACCTGGTCGGCGCCTTCCTCTCCGTGGAGGTCGCCAACACCATCTCCAAGGGCCTCGTCGACGAGAACGGCATCCGCCCCGAGGTCATCTTCGCCGCGTTGGTCGGCGCGATCCTCTGGAACCTGGTGACCTGGCTGGTGGGCCTGCCCTCCAGTTCCTCGCACGCCCTGATGGGCGGCCTGATCGGTGCCACCGTCGCCTCCGCCGGCTTCGGCGCGGTCCACAGCGACGTTCTGGTCACCAAGGTCCTGCTCCCGGCGGTCGCCGCCCCCGTGGTCGCGGGCCTCGCGGCGATGCTCTCCACCCGGCTCTCCTACGCGCTCTCCAAGAACGCCGAGGACGAGGCCGCCCGCAAGGGCTACCGGGCCGGCCAGATCGCCTCCGCCGGCCTGGTCTCGCTCGCGCACGGCACCAACGACGCGCAGAAGACGATGGGCATCATCACCCTCGCGCTGATCGCGGGCGGCTCCATCGCCCCCGGCTCCAACCCTCCCACCTGGGTCATCCTCTCCGCCGGCCTGGCCATCGCGCTGGGCACCTACATCGGCGGGTGGCGGATCATCCGCACCATGGGAACGGGCCTGACCGACCTCCAGCCGCAGCAGGGCTTCGCCGCCCAGACCAGCGCGGCCACCGCCATCCTGGCCTCCTCCCACCTCGGCTTCTCCCTCTCCACCACGCACGTCGTCTCCGGTTCCGTGATGGGCGCGGGTCTGGGCCGCAAGGGCGGCACGGTCCGCTGGTCCACCGCAACCCGCATGATGGTCGCCTGGGTGCTCACCCTCCCCGCGGCCGCGCTCGTCGGCGCGCTCGCCGAGTCCGTGACGGACCTCGGCGACTGGGGCACGGCGGTCGTCGCCGTCTTCCTCGTCGCCTCCAGTGCCGCGATCTGGAAGCTCTCCCGTCGCGAGGTGGTGGACAGCGCGAACGTCAACGGCACCGAGCCGGCCGGCGTGGTGACCGCGGCGATGGCCGCCGTGACCCCGCCGCCCGCGGGGACCGTCACGGACGGCCTGACGGCCACCATCCCCTCCCCCGCCGCTCCCGCCACCGACCCGGCCGCGACCGTCTGACCCCCGAGGAAGAACCGACATGAACATCGACTGGGCAGCCATCGGCTCCGTCTTCGGCGTCAGCCTCGTGGTGACCGTGGGCATGGTGGCCCTCTTCACCCTCGGCATCAAGGGTCTGTCCGCCCGCGAACGCGCCACCGCCCAGGGCAACTCCGCGGCCCTGGCCGTCACCACCGCCTACCTGTGCTTCGCGGCCTGCGCGGCCGCCGTGGCCTACGGCATCCACCTGATCGTGGCGAAGTCCTGACCACGGCCGAGAACTGACCACCGCCAAGGCCTGACCACCGCCGAGACCTGACCTCGCCGGCCGCCCGCGGCCGTCGAAAGGCCCCTCCCCGCCCGCCGGGAAGGGGCCTTCGGCATACCCCACGAGCCCGGCTGGACCACCGGTGTGGGCCTTCCCACACACTCCCCTCGCAGGTCAACGGCAAGTTGACTGGTCTTCCGGGGCCGTGGTGGACTTCCGGAGCCAAGTACGGCGGCAAGAGAGGAAGCCGGTGCGAATCCGGCGCGGTCCCGCCACTGTCACCGGGGTAGCAATCCCCGGGAGCCAGGAACTCTCACCGCCGGTCTCGTCGAACCAGGGCGTGGACACCCTGAGTGAGGACATATCGCCATGCGCGGCTGCCGAACGAGGTTGAGTACCCGGCCCATTCCCGCCCCCGCGGCCGGCTGAGCCGATGGGTGCCGGTCGCGTCTTCGCGTACGGCGCCGCCGCCGGCCTTCTCGGCGATCTGCTGCTCGGCGATCCGCGCCACGGGCATCCGGTCGCCGCGTTCGGACGGGCGGCCGGGGCAGTCGAACGGGTGCTGTGGCGGGACCACCGCGGCTGGGGCGCGCTGCACACCGCTGTCTGCGCCGGTGGCGCCGTGGCTCTGGGCGCCCTTGCCCAGCGGCTCGTACGGCCGTCCACCGCCGCGTCCGTCGCGCTCACCGCGAGCGCCACCTGGGCCGTCGTCGGGGGCACTTCACTCGCCCGTGAGGCCGGGGTCATCGGGCGCGCCCTGGAGGCGGGGGACGTGGCGGCCGCCCGGGACCGGCTGCCGCATCTGTGCGGACGGGATCCGCAGGCCCTGGACGCCGACGGGATCGCCCGGGCCGTCGTGGAGTCCGTCGCCGAGAACACCAGCGACGCGGTCGTGGGTGCGCTGGTGTGGGGGGCCGTCGGCGGGGTGCCGGGACTGCTCGGGTTCCGGGCCGTCAACACCCTGGACGCCATGGTGGGGCACAGGTCGGCCCGCTACCGGCGGTACGGGTGGGCCTCGGCGCGGCTGGACGACGTGGCGGGGTGGCCGGGGGCCCGGCTCACCGCCGTACTGGCCGCCGTCGCCGGAGGTGACACCAGGGGGGCCGTGCGGGCCTGGCGGTCCGACGCGGCGAACCACCCGAGTCCCAACGCCGGGCCGGTGGAGGCGTCGTTCGCGGGAGCGCTCGGCGTACGGCTCGGAGGGACGTTGTCGTACGGAGGGCGGGTCGAGCACCGGCCGGTGCTGAACGGGGAGGGACGGGCTGTGGAACTCGCCGACATCGGGCGGGCGGTGCGGTTGTCACGCCGGGTGGGGTGGCTGGCGCTGGGGGTGAGCGCGGCGGGAGCCCTGCTGCGCGGAGCGCGTCCGGGGAGGACCTCATGAACAACGGCGGTCTGCTCGTGGCCGGTACCACCTCCGACGCCGGCAAGAGCGTCGTCACCGCCGGTATCTGCCGGTGGCTGGTGCGCCAGGGCGTCAAGGTCGCGCCGTTCAAGGCGCAGAACATGTCCCTCAACTCCTTCGTCACCCGCGAGGGTGCCGAGATCGGGCGGGCGCAGGCCATGCAGGCCCAGGCCTGCCGGGTGGAGCCGACCGCGCTGATGAACCCCGTGCTGCTCAAGCCGGGCGGCGAACAGAGCAGTCAGGTCGTGCTGCTGGGGAAGCCGGTCGGTGAACTGAGCGCGCGGGGCTACCACGGGGGACGGCAGCAGCGGTTGCTCGGGACCGTGCTCGACTGTCTCGCCGAGTTGCGGGGCACGTATGACGCGGTGATCTGTGAGGGGGCGGGCAGTCCGGCGGAGATCAACCTGCGCCGGACCGACATCGTGAACATGGGGATCGCACGCAACGCGCAGATTCCCGTGCTCGTCGTCGGCGACATCGACCGCGGGGGTGTGTTCGCCTCCTTCTTCGGCACCGTCGCCCTGCTCTCCCCCGAGGACCAGGCCCTCGTCGCCGGATTCCTCGTCAACAAGTTCCGGGGCGACGTCTCCCTGCTGGAACCCGGCCTGGACATGCTGCACGGGCTGACCGGGCGGCACACCTACGGCGTCCTGCCCTTCCGCCACGGGCTCGGTATCGACGAGGAGGACGGGCTGAGGGTCTCGCTGCGCGGGACCGTCCGGGAGTCGAGCACGGCCCCGCCCGTCGGTGCGGACGTGCTGCGGGTCGCCGTCTGCGCCCTGCCCCTGATGTCCAACTTCACGGACGTGGACGCGCTGGCCGCCGAACCGGGTGTCGTGGTGCGGTTCGTGGACCGGCCGGAGGAACTCGCCGACGCCGACCTCGTCATCGTCCCCGGTACCCGGGGGACGGTCCGGGCTCTGGAGTGGCTGCGGGAACGCGGCCTCGCGCGGGCGCTGGAGCGCAGGGCCGTCGAGCAGCGGCCCGTCCTCGGCGTCTGCGGGGGCTTCCAGATCCTCGGCGAGCACATCGAGGACGACGTCGAGAGCCGCCGGGGCCACGTCGACGGGCTCGGGGTGCTGCCCGTACGCGTCCGGTTCGCCCGGGAGAAGACGCTCACCCGGCCCGTCGGGGAGGCCCTCGGCGAGCGGGTCGAGGGGTACGAGATCCATCACGGGGTCGCCGAGGTCACCGGAGGGGAAGCGTTCATCTCCGATGGCCGGGGAGACAGCCTGGACGGGTGCCGGGTCGGCCAGACCTGGGGCACCCACTGGCACGGTTCCCTGGAGTCGGACGGTTTCCGCCGGGCCTTCCTGCGCGAGGTGGCGGCCGCCGCGGGCCGCCGGTTCGTGCCGGCCCCCGACACCTCCTTCGCCGCGCTGCGCGAGGAACAGCTCGACCGGCTCGGCGACCTGATCGAACAGCACGCGGACACCGACGCGCTCTGGCGGCTCATCGAGTCGGGCGCGCCGCAAGGACTGCCTTTCCTTCCACCGGGAGCGCCCGCATGAGCACTGTGTTGTTGTTGTCGACCGCCGACACCGATCTGCTGGCGGCCCGGGCCGCCTCCGGTGCCGGCTACCGGATCGGCAATCCGACGCGCGTCGACGTCACGGAGGAACTGCCCGCGCTGATCGAGGGCGCGGACATCGCCGTCGTACGGCTGCTCGGCGGCAGGCGGGCCTGGGAGGACGGGCTCGCCGCGCTCCGGGCCGCCGGGATCCCGACCGTGCTCCTGGGCGGCGAGGCCGTGCCGGACGCCGAGCTGATGGCCGAGTCGTCGGTGCCGGCCGGTGTGGTCGCGGAGGCGCTGCGCTATCTCGTCGAGGGCGGGCCCGCGAACCTCCTCGAACTGTCCAGGTTCCTGTCCGACACCGTGCTGCTGACCGGCGAGGGGTTCGCCGAGCCGCGGAAGATGCCCGAGTTCGGGGTGCACGGATCGTACGAGATCCGGGCCGGTCGCCCCACGGTCGGCGTGCTCTTCTACCGGGCCCACGAACTCAGCGGCAACACCGCCTTCGTGGACACCCTGTGCGAGGCGATCCAGGCGCGGGGCGCCAACGCCCTTCCGGTGTACTGCGGTTCGCTGCGCGGCGCGGACGCCGGGCTGTACGAGATCCTGGCCGGTGCGGACGCGCTGGTCGCCACCGTGCTGGCGGCCGGCGGCACCCACGCCTCGCAGGCCTCGGCCGGCGGTGACGAGGAGGCCTGGGACATCGGGGCGCTCGCCGACCTGGACGTCCCGGTGCTGCAGGGCCTGTGCCTGACCTCCTCCCGGCAGGCCTGGGGCGAGTCCGACGCCGCCCTCTCCCCCATGGACGCGGCGATGCAGGTCGCCATCCCGGAGTTCGACGGCCGTCTGATCACCGTGCCGTTCTCCTTCAAGGAGCAGGGGCCGGACGGCGTCCCGGTCTACGTCGCCGACCCCGAGCGGGCCGGGCGCGTCGCCGGGATCGCCGTCCGGTACGCCGGGTTGAGGCACAGGCCGAACGCGGAGAAGCGCGTCGCGCTGGTCTTCACCGCCTACCCGACCAAGCACTCGCGGGTCGGCAACGCGGTCGGTCTGGACACGCCCGCCTCGGCGGTACGGGTCCTCGACGCCCTCAAGGAGTCCGGGTACGGCGTGACCGAGTACCCGTCCGGCGGTGACGAGTTGATCCACCGTCTGATCGAGGCCGGCGGGCACGACGTGGAGTGGCTGACGGAGGAGCAGCTGGCCTCGGCGCCCGCGCGGGTACCGCTCGCCGACTACCAGGCGTGGTTCGACAAGCTCGACCCGGCGCTGCGGGACGCGATGACCGAGGCGTGGGGCGAGCCGCCGGGCTCTCTCTACGTCGACGGGGAGGACATCGTCCTCGCCTCCCTGCGGTTCGGGAACGTCGTCGTGATGATCCAGCCGCCGCGCGGCTTCGGCGAGAACCCGATCGCGATCTACCACGACCCGGACATGCCGCCGTCGCACCACTACATGGCCGCCTACCGGTGGCTCGACCACTCCTTCGGCGCGGACGCGATCGTGCACATGGGCAAGCACGGCACGATGGAGTGGCTGCCCGGCAAGGGGCTGGGGCTCGGGGCCGGCTGCGCGCCGGACGCGGTCCTCGGCGACCTGCCCCTGATCTACCCGTTCATCGTCAACGACCCCGGCGAGGGCACCCAGGCCAAGCGGCGCGGGCACGCCACCGTGGTCGACCACCTGGTCCCGCCGATGGCCCGTGCCGACACCTACGGCGACCTGGCCAAGCTGGAGCAGCTGCTCGACGAGTACGCGCTGGTGTCCGACCTGGACCCGGTGAAGGCTCCGGCCGTGCGGGCGCAGATCTGGACACTGGTCAAGGCGGCCGAACTCCACCACGACCTGCATGTGGACGACCAGCCGGACGACGCCGACTTCGACGCGTTCGTCATGCACATCGACGGCTACCTGTGCGAGATCAAGGACGTGCAGATCCGCGACGGCCTGCACATCCTCGGCGGCGGACCGGTCGCCGAGGCGCGCGTGAACCTGGTGCTGGCCGTGCTGCGGGCCTCGCAGGTGTGGGGCGGGCAGGCCAACGCGCTGCCGGGGCTCAGGGCCGCGCTGGCCGCCCACTTCGGCCTGGTGGAGAAGGAGTTGCTGGCCGAGCCCGGCGCGCCCCTGAAGGTGCCGGTCGAACTCTCCGATCTGGTCGAGGGTCCGTCCCGCACGGCAGCCGACGCCGTCGACCTGCTGGAGCAGCTGTGCCGGCGGATCGCGGAAGGGATGGAGGAGCGCGGCTGGGCGGTCGCGGACAGCCGTTCCCTCGTCCGTGACGTCCTCGGCACCGAACTGCCGGACGCCGTGGCGGTGCTGGAGTTCGCCTGCACGGAGGTCGTGCCCCGGCTGGCCCGCACCACGGACGAGATCGGCCACATCCTCAAGGCGCTCGACGGCGGTTACGTCCCGGCGGGACCGTCCGGCTCCCCCACCCGCGGGCTGGTCAACGTCCTGCCGACCGGCCGCAACTTCTACTCGGTGGACCCCAAGGCCATCCCCTCCCGGCTGAGCTGGGAGGTCGGCCAGTCGCTGGCCGACTCGCTGGTGCAGCGCTACCTCCAGGACACCGGCGCCTACCCGAAGTCCGTCGGACTGACGGTGTGGGGCACCTCCGCGATGCGCACCCAGGGTGACGACATCGCCGAGATCCTGGCGCTGCTGGGCTGCCGTCCGCTCTGGGACGAGGCGTCACGCCGCGTGACCGGCTTCGAGGTGGTCCCGCTGGACGAACTGGGCCGGCCGCGCATCGACGTCACGGTCCGGATCTCCGGCTTCTTCCGGGACGCGTTCCCGCACGTGGTCGGGCTGATCGACGACGCCGTGCGCGCGGTCGCCGAGCTGGACGAACCCGCCGACCGGAACTACGTGCGCGCCCACGCCGACGAGGACACCGCCGGGCACGGCGACCGGCGGCGCGCCACCGCCCGTATCTTCGGCTCCAAGCCGGGCGCGTACGGCGCGGGCCTGCTGCCGCTGATCGACGCCCGCAACTGGCGCTCCGACGCCGACCTCGCCGAGGTGTACGCCGTCTGGGGCGGGTACGCCTACGGGCGCGGGCTCGACGGGCGCGCGGCGCGCGGGGACATGGAGACCGCGTTCAGGCGGATCGCGGTCGCCGCGAAGAACGTGGACACCCGCGAGCACGACCTGGTCGACGCCGACGACTACTTCCAGTACCACGGCGGGATGGTGGCGATGGTGCGCCATCTGACCGGTGCCGGCCCCGAGGCGTACGTGGGTGATTCGGCCACCCCCGACCAGGTGCGGACCCGCACCCTCGGCGAGGAGACGCACCGCGTCTTCCGGGCGCGGGTGGTCAACCCGCGGTGGATGGCGGCCATGCGGCGGCACGGCTACAAGGGCGCCTTCGAGATGGCCGCGACCGTCGACTACCTCTTCGGCTACGACGCCACGGCCGGGGTCGTGGACGACTGGATGTACGAGAAACTCAGCGCGGAGTACGTCTTCGACGCGGAGAACCGGGACTTCATGAAGAAGTCCAACCCGTGGGCGCTGCGCGGCATCACCGAACGGCTCCTGGAAGCCGCCGACCGGGGCCTGTGGGCCGAGCCGGACGCCGACACCCTGGAGCGGCTGCGCGCCACCTACCTGGAGCTGGAAGGCGACTTGGAGGGCGACCAGTGACCACCCCCTTCCCCTTTGCGGCCGTCGTGGGTCAGGAGGACCTGCGGCTGGCCCTGCTGCTGAACGCCGTGTCCCCGGCGGTCGGCGGTGTGCTGGTACGCGGCGAGAAGGGCACGGCCAAGTCCACGGCGGTACGCGCCCTTTCGGTGCTGCTGCCGACCGTGGACGTCGTCGCCGGCTGCCGCTTCTCCTGCGACCCGGCCGCCCCGGACCCGGCCTGCCCGGACGGGCCGCACAACCCGCCCGGCGCCTTCGAGTCCCGCCCGGCGCGCATGGTCGAACTGCCGGTGGGCGCCTCCGAGGACCGGCTGGTCGGCGCCCTCGACATCGAACGGGCCCTGGCGGAGGGCGTGAAGGCGTTCGAGCCGGGCCTGCTGGCCGACGCCCACCGGGGCATCCTCTACGTCGACGAGGTCAACCTCCTCCACGACCACCTGGTCGACCTGCTGCTGGACGCGGCCGCGATGGGCGCCTCCTACGTGGAGCGCGAGGGCGTCTCGGTACGGCACGCGGCGAAGTTCCTGCTCGTCGGCACCATGAACCCCGAAGAGGGCGAGCTGCGGCCGCAGTTGCTGGACCGGTTCGGCCTGACCGTGGAGGTGGCCGCCTCGCGCGAACCCGGCCAGCGGGTGGAGGTGGTCCGCCGGCGGCTCGCCTACGACGACGACCCGGCCGGTTTCGCGGCCCGCTGGGCCGACGAGGAGGCCGTCCTACGGCAACGGATCGTGGCGGCACGGGCGTTGCTTCCGTCGGTGCGGCTGGGCGACGGTGCGCTCCGGCAGATAGCGGCGACCTGTGCGGCCTTCGAGGTCGACGGCATGCGCGCCGACATCGTGATGGCGCGGACCGCCACCGCGCTGGCCGCGTGGGCCGGGCGGACCGAGGTGCTGGCGGAGGACGTCCGGCAGGCCGCGCTGCTCGCGCTGCCGCACCGCAGGCGCCGCAACCCCTTCGACGCGCCCGGACTCGACGAGGACAAGCTGGACCAGACGCTGGAGGAGTTCTCCGGCGAGTCCGGGTCCGAGGACGACGATCCCGGTCCGGACGGTCCCGGCGGGGGCGGCGGGCGGCCGGCGCCCGACGACGACCCGCAGGGCGGCGACACGGGTGCGCGGCCCGAGGCCGGGAAGGACGGCGAGCCGCAGGCCCCCGGCGGCGGCTCGGGCGAGCAGGCGCCGACGCGGGCCGCCGAGCCCTTCCGCACCAAGGTCCTGACGGTGCCGGGGATCGGTGCGGGCGCCGCCGGGCGGCGCTCCCGGGCCCGCACCGAGCACGGCCGTACGACGGGTGCGCGGCGGCCCCGGGGCGCTCTGACCAAGCTGCACCTGGCGGCGACCGTGCAGGCCGCGGCCCCGCACCAGCGGGCGCGCGGGCGGTCCGGCCCCGGCCTGGTGGTCCGGCGGGACGATCTGCGGCAGGCGGCCCGGGAGGGCCGCGAGGGCAACCTCGTGCTGTTCGTGGTCGACGCGTCCGGGTCGATGGCGGCCCGGCAGCGGATGAGCGCCGTGAAGGGAGCCGTGCTGTCGCTGCTGCTCGACGCGTACCAGCGGCGGGACAAGGTGGGGCTGGTGACCTTCCGGGGCCCGGCCGCCGAGGTGGCCCTGCCGCCGACCTCGTCGGTGGACGCGGCGGCGGCCCGGCTAGAGGCGCTGCCGACCGGGGGGCGTACGCCCCTCGCCGCCGGGCTGCTCAAGGCGCACGACGTGCTGCGGGTGGAGCGGCTGCGGGATCCGGCGCGGCGGGCCCTGGTGGTCGTGGTGACGGACGGGCGGGCCACGGGCGGCCCCGAGCCGGTCGCGCTCGCCGGGCGGGCGGCCCGGCTGTTCGCCGCCGACCGGGTCGCCTCGGTGGTCGTGGACTGCGAGTCGGGGCCGGTACGGCTCGGGCTCGCCCGGGAGCTGGCCGGTGAGCTGGGCGGTACGGCGGTGACGCTCGACGAGTTGCGGGCGGACTCGATCGCCGGGCTGGTCAAGGACGTGCAGAGGAGGGTCGCGTAATGCCGCAGGGACAGCCGGGTGTCGTACCGGACGACGGGCTGACGACGCGTCAGCGTCGTAACCGGGCTCTTGTCGTCGTGCACACGGGCGTCGGCAAGGGGAAGTCCACCGCCGCGTTCGGGCTCGCGCTGCGCGCCTGGAACCAGGGGTGGCCGATCGGGGTGTTCCAGTTCGTCAAGTCGGCGAAGTGGAAGGTCGGCGAGGAGCGGGCGCTGCGGGTGCTCGGCGACTCCGGGGAGGGCGGGTCCGTCGCCTGGCACAAGATGGGCGAGGGCTGGTCCTGGGTGCAGCGCGACGCGCAGGCGGACAACGAGGACAAGGCCCGGGAGGGCTGGGAGCAGGTCAAGCGGGACCTGGCGGCCCAGACGTACCGGTTGTACGTGCTGGACGAGTTCGCCTACCCCATGCACTGGGGGTGGGTGGACACCGACGAGGTCGTCGAGGTGCTCCGGAACCGGCCCGGGAACCAGCATCTCGTGATCACCGGGCGGAACGCGCCGCAGCGGCTGGTGGACTTCGCCGACCTCGTCACCGACATGTCCAAGGTCAAGCACCCGATGGACGTGGGACAGAAGGGGCAGAGGGGCATCGAGTGGTGATGCGCTCCGTCCCACGGCTGGTCATCGCCGCGCCGTCGTCCGGCAGCGGCAAGACCACCGTCGCCACGGGGCTGATGGCCGCGTTCGCCGCGCGAGGGCTCGCCGTGTCCCCGCACAAGGTCGGACCGGACTACATCGACCCCGGGTACCACGCGCTCGCGACCGGGCGCGTGGGGCGGAACCTCGACGCGTACCTGTGCGGGCCCGACCTGATCGGGCCGCTGTTCGCCCACGGTGCGCGCGGCTGCGACATCGCCGTGGTCGAGGGCGTGATGGGGCTGTACGACGGGGCCGCCGGGGAAGGCGAACTGGCGTCCACCGCCCAGGTCGCCAAGCTGCTGCGGGCGCCGGTGGTGCTGGTCGTGGACGCCTCCTCGCAGTCGCGGTCGGTGGCCGCGCTGGTGCACGGGTTCGCCTCGTGGGATCCACAGGTGCGGGTCGCGGGCGTGATCCTGAACAAGGTGGCGTCGGACCGGCACGAGGCGTTGCTGCGGGAGGCGCTGGAGTCGTCCGGGGTGCCGGTGTTCGGGGTGCTGCGGCGGGTGGCCCAGGTGGATACGCCCTCGCGGCACCTGGGGCTGGTGCCGGTCGCCGAGCGGCGGGGTGCGGCGCTGGACGCGGTGGCGGCGATGGCGGCGCAGGTCTCCGACGGGTGTGACCTGGAGGCGCTGCTGGGACTGGCACGGGGTGCGGGGGTGTTGCCGGGCGAAGCCTGGGACGCGGCCGAGGCGGTTTCCTCGCCCCCGCCGCCCCTGCCCGTCCCGTCCCCGGGGGCCGATGCCCCTTCGGCCCCCGCTTCGGGGGCTGCCGCCCCCGTGCCCCCGCTTCGGCCTGAACGGCCTCGTCCTCGAACGCCGGACGTACCGGGGGGCATGCGGCCCGTCGTCGCCGTCGCCTCCGGGGCCGCCTTCACCTTCTCCTACGCGGAGCACACCGAACTGCTGGCTGCCGCCGGGGCCGACGTCGTGCCCTTCGACCCACTGCGTGATGAGCAACTGCCGGACGGAACAGTCGGGTTGGTCGTAGGCGGGGGTTTCCCCGAGGTGTATGCCGCCGAGCTGTCCGCCAACGAGTCGCTGCGCAGGGCGGTCGGCGACCTCGCCCAGAGCGGTGCTCCGGTCGCCGCCGAGTGTGCCGGGCTGCTCTATCTCTGCCGGGAGCTGGACGGGCGGCCGATGTGCGCGGTGCTCGACGCGTCCGCCCGGATGACCGAGCGGCTGACTCTGGGCTACCGGGACGCCGTGGCCGTGAACGACAGTGTGCTGGCGGTCGCGGGCACGCGGATGCGGGGGCACGAGTTCCACCGCACCGCGGTCGAGCCGGGGGCCGGTGCGGCGCCCGCGTGGGGTGTGCGCACCCCGCGGCCGCGGGTCGAGGGTTTTGTACAGCGGGGCGTGCACGCGAGTTATCTGCACACGCACTGGGCGTCCGAGCCCGGTGTGGCCCGAAGGTTCGTGGAGAGGTGCCGGACGTCATGAGCAGCAGGCTGATCGGAGTCGGGGTGGGTCCCGGTGACCCCGAACTGGTGACCGTGAAGGGCGTCAACGCCCTGCGCGCCGCCGAGGTGGTCGTCGTACCCGTGATGGACAGCGGTGAACGGGGACGTGCCGAGGCGACCGTGCTGCACCACGTCGGCGCGGAGAAGGTCGTCCGGGTCGTGTTCGCACTGAACGAGCGCGGTGACCGGGGGCGGCGCGAGGCCGCCTGGGACGCGGCCGGCGCCAGGGTCGCGGAGTTGCTGCGCGAGCGCGGCTCCGTCGCCTTCGCCACCATCGGGGATCCGAACGTCTACTCGACCTTCACCTATCTCGCGCAGACCGTCACCGGGCTGGTCGAGGACGTGGTCGTGGAGACCGTGCCCGGCATCACCGCCATGCAGGACCTCGCCGCCCGGTCCGGTGCCGTGCTCACCGAGGGCACCGAGCCGCTGACGCTGGTGCCGGTGACGGCGGGTGCCGAGGTGCTGAAGGACGCGCTGAGCGGGCCGGGGACGGTCGTGGCGTACAAGTTCGGGCGGCAGGCCGGGGCGGTCGCCGAGGCGCTGCGGGAGACCGGGCGGATCGGGGACGCCGTGTGGGGGTCGGCGCTGGGGCTCGACGAGGAGTCCATCCGCCCCGCCGCCGAGCTCGACGGCGCCCCGCTGCCGTACCTCTCCACGCTCATCGCGCCGCCGCGCCGGGACGGTGGCAGAGGCGGGAAACTGTGAGCGCCTCAGCCCGAGATGCCCACCACCAGCCAGATGAAGGCGGCACCGGCCACCGTGCACAGCAGGGTGGAGCGTGCCGGGTGTTCATGGTGGGCCTCGGGCAGGATCTCGGCCGCGGCCAGATAGAGCAGGACACCTCCGAAGAGGCCGAGATAGCCGCCGAGCACGGCCTCGGGAATGGTGAGGAAGACGGTGGACAGGGCACCGACGACGGGTGCGCAGGCGTCGGCGACCAGCATGCCCATCGCCCGGCGGCGCGCGTTGCCGTAGAGGCTCGTGATGGTGAAGGTGTTGAAGCCGTCCGCGAAGTCGTGCGCGATCACGGCCAGCGCGACCGCGGTGCCCATCCCGCCGCCCACCTGGAAGGCCGCGCCGATCGCCACGCCGTCCATCGCGCTGTGCCCGACCATCGCGCCGGCCGCCGTCAGACCCACCTCGGGCGCCCGGTGACCGTGCTCGTCGCCGCCGTGCGCGGCCTGGCGCAGCGCCAGGGTGCGTTCCACCAGATGGGCCAGCAGGAAGCCCGCCACGAAGAGCAGCAGGGCGGCCGGTACGCCGAAGACCTCCCGGCCGGCCGCACGCAGCGCCTCCGGCAGCAGGTCCAGGCCGACCACCCCGAGCATCAGGCCGCCGGCCAGGCCCAGGACCAGGTGGCGACGGTCGGTCACGCGCTGTGCCGTCCAGCCGCCGGCCAGCGTCATCAGGAACGCGCCGAGCGCGACGAAGACCGCCATGTGCCCTTGCTATCCGATCGACCGGCCTCAGCGCACATCCAGCAGCGCCTGTAACACCCTTTGTCCAGAGAGGACCGAATTTCCATGGCCGATGCCGCCGCCTCCGCCGCCGTCCCCGGCGACGCCCCGACCGGCAAGGTGACCTTCGTCGGTGCCGGTCCCGGCGCCGCCGATCTGCTGACGTTCCGGGCCGCGCGCGCGATCGCCGAGGCCGACGTGGTGATCTGGGCCGCGAGCCTGGTCCAGGCGGAGGTGCTCCAGCACGCGCGCGAGGACGCGGAGATCCTCGACTCCGCGACGATGTCGTTGGAGGACGTCGTCGCCGTGTACGAGCGGGCCCGGGCGCGGGGGCTGCGGGTCGCCCGGATCCACTCCGGCGATCCGGCCCTTTGGGGCGGCACCCAGGAACAGGTCGACCGGTGCGCCGGGATCGGTGTCGAGGTCGAGATCGTGCCGGGTGTGTCCTCCTTCTCGGCCGTCGCCGCGCTCGCCCAGCGCGAGCTGACCATTCCCGAGGTCGCCCAGTCCGTCGTCCTGACCCGGCTCGGTGGCGGCAAGACGCCGATGCCGCCCGGCGAGGAGGTACGGGAGTTCGCCCGGCACGGCACCACCATGGCGGTCTTCCTCTCGGCGGCGCGCAGCGGGCAGCTGGTGCGGGAACTGCTGGAGGGCGGTTATCCGACGTCCACACCGGTGGTCGTCGCCCACCAGGCGACCTGGCCGGAGGAGCTGGTCGTGAAGTGCACGATCGGCACGCTGGAGGAGACGGTCAAGGAGCACAGGCTCTGGAAGCACACCCTGTTCCTGGTCGGCCCCGCCCTGGACGCCCACGGCACCCGCTCGCACCTCTACCACCCCGGCCACTTCCACGGATTCCGCAGGGCCGACCCCGAGGCCCGGCGGGCCCTGCGGGAGCGGGGGGCGAGTACGTGATCACGGTCATCGGTACGGGCACGGGCACGCCGCTCGCGGCGGACGCGCTGGCCGGGGCCGAGCTGGTGGTCGGCGGGCGGCGGCACCTGGACGCGGCCCGGCTGCCGGAAGGGGCCGAGCGGATCGTCCTCGGGCCGCTGGCACCCGCGCTCGACACCGTCGAGGAGTACGTCGCCAAGGACCGGTCCGTGGCCGTGCTGGCCTCCGGCGACCCCGGGTTCTTCGGGATCGTGCGGGCGCTGGCCGAGCGGTTCGGGCCGGAGCGGCTGGAGGTGCGGGCCGGGGTGTCGTCCGTCGCCGCCGCGTTCGCACGGGTCGGGCTGCCCTGGGACGACGCGGTGGTGGTGAGCGCCCATGGGCGGCAGCCGCGCACGGCGGTCCAGGTGTGCCGGGCGCATCCCAAGGTGGCGGTGCTGACGGGGCCGGGAGCCGGCCCGGCGGAGCTGGCGGCCGCGGTGCCGGCGGACCGGCTGCTGGTGGTGGCGAGCGCGCTCGGTGATCCGGAGCGGGAGCGGGTGGAGCGCATCACGCCCGCCGAGGCCGCCGGCCGCGACTGGGGAGCGGACGTCAGTGTGGTGCTGTGCCTGGACGAGGCCCGGACGCTCGGCGCGGTGCGTACCGTCGCCGGGGTGTCCGCCGGACCGGCCGGATGGGCCCTGGACGAGGGGGAGTTCGCGCACCGGGACTCGATGATCACCAAGTTCGAGGTGCGGGCGCTGGCGCTGGCCCGGCTCGGGCCGCGCCTCGGCGACCTGGTCTGGGACGTCGGTGCCGGCTCCGGGTCCGTCGCGGTGGAGTGCGCGCGACTGGGGGCGGCCGTGGTCGCCGTGGAGAAGGCCGCGGACGGGGTCGCGCGGATCGCCGCCAACGCGCGGGCGCACGGCGTGTACGTGGACGTGGTGCACGGTACGGCGCCCGATGCCCTGGTCGCACTCCCCGATCCCGACGCCGTGTTCGTCGGCGGCGGCGGGCGTGAGCTGGCCGGCGTGGTCGGTGCCTGCGCGCTGCGGGCCCGGCGGACGGTGGTGGTCGCGCTGGCCGCCCTGGACCGGGTGCCGGCCGCGCGCGAGGCGCTGACCGGTGCCGGGTTCTCCTGCGACGGGGTGCTGCTGCAGTCGTCGCGTCTCGCGCCGCTGCCCGGGAACGTCACACGGCTGGCCGCGGCCAATCCCGTGTTCCTGCTGTGGGGGAATCGCATCCCCCGTTCCGAAGAACCCTACGAAAACCTCTCCGAGGACCCCACCGAAGAAGGAGTTGCTCAGTGATCGGCCTCATTTCCGCCACCGCGGCGGGGGCGGTGGCACGCGACCGGCTGGCCGCGGCGTGGCCGGACCGCACGCGGGTGTACGACGGCCCGGTCGGGGACGCCGTGCGGTCCGCGTTCGCGGAGTGCGGGCAACTGGTGTGTTTTCTGGCCACGGGCGCGGTGGTCCGGCTGATCGCCCCGCTGCTGGGCGACAAGACGGCCGACCCGGGTGTGGTCTGCGTCGACGAGGGCGGGCGGTTCGCCGTGTCCCTGGTCGGCGGGCACGCGGGCGGCGCGAACGGACTCGCCCGGGAGGTGGCCGAGGTACTGGAGGCGCAGCCGGTGGTGACCACCGCGACGGACTCCGCCGGACTGCCCGGCCTGGACACCCTGGGCTTCCCGGTCGAGGGCTCGGTGGCGGCCGTGTCACGGGCGTTCCTCGACGGCGAACCCGTCGCCCTGCGCGCCGACTCGACGTGGCCGCTGCCGGCGCTGCCGCTCGCCGAGGAGGGCGCGTACACGGTCCGGCTGACCGACCGCGCGGTCGAACCCGCCGAGCGTGAGGTGCTGTTGCGCCCGCCGTCCCTGGTCGTGGGCGTCGGCGCCTCCCGGGGCGCGCCCGCCGAGGAGGTGCTCGCCCTGATCGAGGGGGCGTTGCGGGACGCGGGGCTCTCCCCCCGCAGCGTCGCCGAACTCGCCACCGTCGACGCCAAGGCCGAGGAGCCCGGCATCGTGGCGGCGGCCGCACGCCTCGGGGTCGCCCTGGTGACGTACACCGCCGAGGAGCTGGCCGGGGTGCCGGTGCCCCACCCCTCGAACGCGCCCCTGGCCGCGGTCGGCACCCCGTCCGTCGCGGAGGCCTCGGCCCTGCTGCGCGGCGGCGAACTCCTGGTGCCCAAGCGGAAGTCGGCCCCCGAGGACGGCCGGCCGGCCATGGCGACCTGTGCCGTCGTACGACGGCCGCCGCGCGGGCGGCTCGCGGTCGTGGGGCTCGGACCCGGCGCCCGTGACCTGCTCACCCCGCGGGCCAGGGCCGAACTGCGGCGCGCCTCCGTGCTCGTCGGGCTCGACCAGTACGTCGACCAGATCCGCGACCTGCTGCGGCCCGGTACCCGCGTCCTGGAGTCGGGGCTCGGCGCCGAGGAGGAGCGGGCCAGGACCGCGGTCGCCGAGGCTCGTGCCGGGCACGCCGTCGCCCTGATCGGCAGCGGCGACGCCGGCGTGTACGCGATGGCCTCCCCCGCGCTCGCCGAGGCCTCCGACGACATCGACGTGACCGGCGTCCCGGGTGTCACCGCGGCACTCGCCGCCGGGGCCGTCCTCGGCGCGCCGCTCGGCCACGACCACGTCTCCATCAGCCTGTCCGACCTGCACACGCCGTGGGAGGTCATCGAGCGCCGGGTGCGCGCGGCGGCCGAGGCGGACATCGTGGTGACCTTCTACAACCCGCGCTCCCGGGGCCGCGACTGGCAGCTCCCGAAGGCGCTCACGATCCTCGCCGGGCACCGTGAGCCGACGACGCCCGTCGGTGTCGTACGCAACGCCTCGCGCCCCGACGAGTCGAGCCGGGTGACCACCCTGGGCGCGCTGGACCCGGCGTGGGTCGACATGATGACCGTCGTGACCGTCGGCAACACGGCGACCAGGAACGTCGCCGGACGGATGGTCACCCCGCGCGGATACCGCTGGCAGGAGAGCGCTCCGGAGGGGGCCGAGTGAACCGGGTCGTCCACCCCATCGAGGAGGAGTCCTTCCGGCGGCTGCGTGCCCGCCTGGACACCTCGCACTTCCCGCCGCTGACCCGCGCCGTGGTGGAGCGGGTCGTCCACTCCGCCGCCGACCTGGAGTACGAGGCCGACCTCGTGACCGACGAGGGTGACCTGGCGGTGGCGCACGCCGCGCTGCACGCCGGGGCGCCGGTCGTCGTGGACGTGGAGATGGTCGCCGCCGGGATCACCCGCCGGAAGACCGTGTGCCGGCTGCGTGACGCCGAGTCCGGTCCTGGGCTCACGCGTTCGGCGCACGCGATCCGGCTGGCCTACGAGGAGGTCGGGCCCGGCGCCCTGTGGGTGATCGGCAACGCGCCCACCGCCCTGGAGGAGCTGCTGACGCTGGACGCCGCCCCCGCGCTCGTCATCGGTCTGCCCGTCGGCTTCGTCGGCGCCGTCGAGTCCAAGGCCGCGTTGCGGGCGAGCGGGCTGCCCGCCGTCAGCAACGTGTCCGAGAAGGGCGGCTCGGCGGTCGCCGCCGCCGCGCTCAACGCCCTGCTGTACCACCCCACTTCCGAGGAGACGCTGTGACCACTCCGCCCGCCCTGCTCATCGCCGGCCACGGCACCCGGGACGAAGCCGGAGCCGAGGCGTTCCGGGACTTCGTACGGGAGCTGGGCCGCCGCCACCCCGAACTGCCCGTCGCCGGCGGCTTCATCGAACTGTCCCCGCCCCCGCTGGGCGAGGCGGTCGCCGAACTGGTGGAACGGGGCGTACGGCGCTTCGCCGCCGTACCCCTGATGCTGGTCTCGGCCGGGCACGCCAAGGGCGACATCCCGGCCGCGCTGGCCCGCGAGAAGGAACGGCACCCGGGGATCTCGTACACCTACGGGCGTCCGCTCGGTCCGCACCCCGCGCTGCTGACCGTGCTGGAACGGCGCCTGGACGAGGCCCTGGGCGCCGGTGCGGGACGCACCCCGCTGGACCGCGCCGACGTGACCGTGCTGCTGGTGGGCCGCGGTTCCACGGACCCCGACGCCAACGCCGAGGTGCACCGGGCGGCGCGGCTGCTGTGGGAGGGGCGCGGCTACGCCGGTGTGGAGACGGCGTTCGTGTCGCTGGCCGCGCCGGACGTGCCGAGCGGACTCGACCGGTGCCTGAAACTGGGCGCGCGCCGGATCGTCGTGCTCCCGTACTTCCTGTTCACCGGGATCCTGCCGGAGCGGGTGCGGCAGCAGACCGAGGGCTGGGCGGCCGCGCGTCCCGAGGCCGAGGTCCGTTGCGCGGACGTCATCGGGCCCGAGCCGGAACTGCTCGACCTGGTGATGGAGCGCTACCGGGAGGCGGCCGCGGACGAGGTGCGGATGAACTGCGACTCGTGTGTGTACCGGATCGCGCTGCCCGGCTTCGAGGACAAGGTGGGGCTGCCGCAGCAGCCCCACTTCCATCCCGACGACGACCACCAGCACGGGCACCACCATCACCACGGCGGGCATGCGCATGCGCACTGACGGCGGCTCCGAGGGCGCGCACGAGCTGCGGCACCACGGCGACGCCGAGGTCCGTGACGACGGTTCCGCCCTGATAGACCTCGCGGTCAACGTACGGGCCGACACGCCTCCGGCCTGGCTGCGGGAACGGATAGCGGGATCGCTGGGCGGTCTGGCGGCCTATCCCGACGGTCGGGCGGCACGGGCGGCGGTCGCGGCGCGGCACGGGCTGCCGGTGGAACGGGTGCTGCTGACGGCGGGCGCGGCCGAGGCGTTCGTGCTGCTGGCGCGCGCGCTGAAGGTGCGCCGGCCGGTGGTGGTGCATCCGCAGTTCACCGAGCCGGAGATGGCGCTGCGGGAGGCGGGGCACACCGTGGGCCGGGTGCTGCTGCGGGAGGCGGACGGGTTCCGGCTCGATCCGGCGGCCGTGCCTCAGGACGCCGACCTGGTGGTGATCGGCAATCCGACCAATCCGACGTCGGTGCTGCATCCCGCGGACACCGTCGCCGGGCTCGCCAGGGCCGGGCGGACGCTGGTGGTGGACGAGGCGTTCATGGACGCGGTGCCCGGTGAGCGGGAGGCGCTGGCCGGGCGGACCGACGTGCCGGGGCTGGTGGTGCTGCGGAGCCTGACGAAGACGTGGGGGCTGGCCGGGCTGCGGGTCGGCTATGTGCTGGCCGCGCCGGAGATCGTCGCCGAGCTGGCCAGGGCGCAGCCGCTGTGGCCGGTGTCGGCGCCGGCGCTGGTGGCGGCCGAGGCGTGCGTGGCGCCGCGCGCGCTGGCGGAGGCCGCGCACGCGGCCCACCGGGCAGCGGCCGACCGGGCCCATCTGGTGGCGGGTCTCGAGGAGTTCGCGCCGGAGGGGGTGCGGGTGGCGGGGCCCGCGGAGGGGCCGTTCGTACTCGTCCGGATGGCCGGGGCGGCCGCGGTGCGGCGGCAGTTGCGGGTGCTGGGGTACGCGGTACGGCGGGGGGACACGTTTCCGGGACTGGACGAGGAGTGGGTGCGGATCGCGGTGCGGGACCGGGGGACGGTCAACGGGTTCCTGCAGGCGCTGGACCGGGCGCTGAGTCTGGTCCGGGGGTGAGCAGGGCGGGGACCGCGCCCTCTTGTCGGGTGCCGGTTGTCCGTGGCTGGTCGTGCCCGCGGGGCGGTAGCCGCGGATCGGCCACCGCCCCGCACCCCTGAAGGGGCGCTATCGCCGGCGCCGGGTCAGCGCCACCGCTCCGCCACCCGCCGCGACCAGGGCCAACGCGCCCCCGGCCACGTACGGCGTCACCGAACTCCCGCCCGTCTCCGCCAGCTTCGTCTCCTTCGCCGGGGCGCCCTGGGGCTTGACGTCGGTCACCGGGTCGGCGGGGTCCGACGGGGCGGCCGGGGCCGGCGGTGTCTCGCAGGTCGCCTTCGCCAGGGTCAACGTTCCTTCCACGTCTGCCACGTTCAGCTTCAGCGGGTTCACCGAGACCTTCAGTTCCAGGGCGCTGGCCGCGGCCGTCGTCGACGTCGTCTCGCGCTTGGACAGGTCGAGGCGGACCTCGCCGACGCCCGGGACCTTGACGTCGGTGGGGCCGCCCGCGCTCAGCGTCACCCGCTTGCCGAGGACCGTGACGGCGCCGAGCACGTTCGCCGAGGCCACCGGCTGCTTGCCGGTCTCGCAGGTGGCCTTGGAGGTGACCGTGTCGAGTTCGACGAGAGACAGCAGGGGCAGGCCGGGCAGGTGCAGCCGGGCGTGCGCGAGGTGGACCGAGCCTTCGGCCAGTCCGTCGGAGACCGTCGCCTTCGCCGAGGCGACGTCGGCGCCCAGGACGCTGAACGGCTTGCCGCCGTCCACTCCGTCGAGGGTGGCGGTCAGCGCGGTGCGGTCGGCGCTCCGCGGTGCCCGGACCTCGTTCAGGGTGACCGCGAGCGGGACGTTCACGGTCTTGTTCAGGAGGGAGACGTCCAGGCCGGTGCGGAGGACGACTGCGCTCGCGCGACCCTGGTCGGTGGTCGCGTGTGCGGTCCCCGCGCCGGCCAGGGCCGCGGGACCGGCGGCCAGGGCGGCGGCCGTCGCGACGGTCGCGAGACGGCGTGCGGGCATGCGGAATGTGTCGCTGTTCAAGGTGGCGGGACCCCCAGAGGAAACTTGCTCGGGACCCGCCAAGAATTACGCACCGTGGGTGAACAGGCGGCGATCCTGCGTGACTTCACTCATTAGTGGACTTTCCGCGCACGCATTCGACCAGCCGGGCACAGGTGTTCCCTTACTCCACGACCTGCCCGTTCAGCACCACCCGGCGGGGGGACGCGAGGACGCGTACGTCCGCGCGCGGATCGCTCTCGTACACCACCAGGTCCGCCGGTGCGCCCTCCTCCAGGCCTGGCCTGCCGAGCCAGGCGCGGGCGGCCCAGCTGGTCGCGGCGAGCGCCTCGACGGGCGGGATCCCGGCGGTGACGAGTTCGGCGACCTCGCCCGCGACCAGGCCGTGGGCGAGGGAGCCGCCGGCGTCGGTGCCGACGTACACCGGGATGCCGGCGTCGTAGGCGGCGCGGACGGTGTCGTAGCGGCGTGCGTGGAGCCGGCGCATATGGGCCGACCAGCGCGGGAACCTGGCGTCGCCGCCGGCCGCGAGGCTCGGGAAGGTGGCGATGTTGACGAGGGTCGGGACGATGGCGACCCCTCGTTCGGCGAAGAGCGGGATCAGCTCCTGCGTCAGGCCCGTCGCGTGCTCGATGCAGTCGATGCCGGCCTCGACCAGGTCCTGCAGCGAGTCCTCGGCGAAGCAGTGGGCGGTGACCCGGGCGCCGAGCCGGTGCGCCTCCGCGATCGCCTCCTGCACCGC
This sequence comes from Streptomyces sp. NPDC059224, assembly GCF_042754285.1. Classification (NCBI taxonomy): domain Bacteria; kingdom Bacillati; phylum Actinomycetota; class Actinomycetes; order Kitasatosporales; family Streptomycetaceae; genus Streptomyces; species Streptomyces sp. NPDC059224. Next base: position 198,536 of record NZ_JBHZAN010000003.1, on the reverse strand, counting down.
GTCCCGCGGCCAGCTGGGGGCCAGGTCGCCGAGGTCGCGGTCGATCCAGTCGCCGACCAGCTTGACCCAGCCGTCGCCGCGCCGGGCTTCCTGGGCGACGTGGGCGACCAGGTCCGCCGGCTCGATCTCGTGGGCGAAGTTCCTGATGTAGCGGCGGGTGCGGGCGATGTGGCGGCCGGCCCGGATGATCTTCGGCAGGTCCTCGCGGTCGTCGACCCAGCGGGTGTCGGACGGCGATCCGGCGTCCCGGATCAGCAGCGTGCCTGCCTCGCGGTCGGTGAGGGCCTGCTTCTCGGCGGTGGCCGCGTCGACCGGGCCGTGCGGGCCGAGGCCGACGTGGCAGTGGGCGTCCACGAGACCGGGGAGCGCCCAGCCCTCGACGGTCGTGATGTCACGGGCGCCGGCGGGACGGTCGTGGCAGACGCGGCCGCCCACCACCCACAGTTCGTCACGGACGTCCTCGGGTCCCACGAGGACCCGGCCCTTCACGTGCAGCACCGGTTGATCGCTCATGGGGGTCAGCCTAGGACGACCGGGAGTCCGTCCCCGATGCGGCTCAGCAGCCGGCCGCCGTGCACCCGGCGCCGCACAGGCAGCCGCCGACGAGGCCGGGGCTGAACTCCCCCGGCAGGACGGTCGCCCGCGACCACGGCCGGGCCGGTGTGCACGTCGCAGGACGCCTCGCAGAGGTTCTCTCCACACGACGTGCGTGCATGGCCGAACCCCCGCGCACGGCCCCGGCGGCCGGGCCCCGGCCGGCTACTTCGGGGACTCCTCCTCCACCTGCGCCATGGCCGGGTCCAGCAGCCGGGACAGGAAGTGGCGGGTGCGCTCGTGCGTGGGGTCGCCGATCACCTGGTCCGGTGTGCCGTCCTCGATCACGACTCCCCCGTCCATGAAGACGACCCGGTCGGCGACCTCGCGCGCGAAGGACATCTCGTGGGTGACCACCATCATGGTCATGCCCTCCCGCGCCAGCATCCGCATCACCGCCAGCACGTCCCCGACCAGCTCCGGGTCGAGGGCCGAGGTCGGCTCGTCGAAGAGCATCACCTCGGGGCCCATCGACAGCGAGCGGGCGATCGCCACCCGCTGCTGCTGGCCGCCGGACAGCGCGGCGGGGTAGGCGTTCGCCTTCTCCGACAGGCCCACCCGCTGGAGGTTCTCGGCGGCCACCCGTGCCGCCGTCGCCCTGTCCCGCCTCAGGACCCGGCGCTGCGGCAGCGTGAGATTCTCGGTCACCGTGAGGTGCGGGAAGAGGTTGAACTGCTGGAAGACCATGCCGATACGGCGGCGTACGGCGTCGATGTCGACGTCGGGATCCGTCAGCTCGGTGCCGCCGACGAACACCTGGCCCTCGGTGGGCTCCTCCAGGAGGTTGACGCAGCGGAGCAGCGTGGACTTCCCGGAGCCGGACGGGCCGATGACGCACACGACCTCGCCCCGGCGGATCTCCAGGTCGATGCCGCGCAGCACCTCGTTGTCGCCGAAGGACTTGTGCAGGTCCTTGACCTGGATCTCGGGTCGGCTCGGGTCGGATGTCATCGCACGGCCTCCTGGGCCTTCCCCTCCATGCGGCGCACCAGGAAGCCGAGCGGGATCGTGACCAGCAGGTAGCACAGTCCGGCGACCAGGATCGGGGTGGAGTTGGCGGTCGTACTGGCCAGGTCGCGGCCGTACTTGGACAGTTCGCGTTCCTCCAGGGTGACACCGAGGAACAGGACCAGGGAGGAGTCCTTGAAGAGGAGCACCAACTCGTTGGTCAGCGGCGGGAGGATGATCCGGAACGCCTGCGGGATCACGATCGAGACCATCGCGCGGGCGGGTGAGAAGCCCAGCGAACGGGCCGCCTCCAACTGCCCCCTGGGGACCGCCTGGATGCCCGCGCGGATCGTCTCGGCCATGTACGCGGCGGCCACCAGGCCCAGGGCGAGCGCCACCTTGCCGTAGGTGCCGCCGACGATCTCGGTGCCGGGGAAGGCGAGCGGGACGACGACCCCGATGAAGATGAAGATCAGCAGGGCGGGCAGGCCGCGGAAGATCTCGATGTAGATGCCGGCCAGCCAGCGGTAGGGGCCGACGGAGGAGAGCCGCATCAGCGCGATCACCATGCCGAGCGCCAGGCCGACGGCGAAGCCGGAGAGCGTGTAGAGCACGGTGTTCTTCAGCGCCAGCGTGATGACGTCCGGGAACATCTGCTTGGCGATGCTCCACTGCGCGAACTGGTTCTTCAGCCGCCCCCAGTCGGCGCCGGCCGCGAAGGCGATCACGGCGGCCACGAAGACGACGTACTGCGCGCCGCGGAAGAGGCGGCGCTTCTGGCGCCGGCTCAGACCCTTCCTGCGGGGCTGGAGTCCGGTCTCCGCGGCGGTCATGAGGCGGCCGCGGAGGCCGCGGAGGTGTCGTACGGCCCGATCCACTTCTCGTAGAGCTTCTGGTAGGTCCCGTCGGCCTTGGCGTCGGCGATCGCCTTGTCGACGGCGGCCAGCAGCTTGGTGTTGCCCTTCTTGACCGTGAAGCCGTACTGCTCACCGGTGTTGATCTGTCCGGCGACCTGGAAGGCTGCGGCGTTGGCCTTGTCCTTCAGCCAGCCCTGGACCACCGGGTAGTCGATGACGACGGCCTTGACCTGGCCGGTGCGCAGTCCGTTGAGGACGGCGTCGGAGGACTCGAAGGAGACCGGGTCGAAGCCCTGCGCCTTCGCGTAGTCCTCGCCGGTGGTCTGCGCCTGTGTGCCCAGCTTCACCCTCTTGGCCTTGGCGTCGGCGAGCGAGGTGATGCCGCTGCCCTTGGCGACGAGCAGGGCCTGGGTGGCGTCGAAGTACGGGACGGAGAAGTCGACGTTCTTCTTGCGTTCGGCGGTGATGGTCATGCCGGCCGCGGCCAGGTCGCACTCGCCGGAGTTGAGGAAGGCGCCGGTCTTGAAGTTCTCGAACGGTGTGTCGAGGATCTGCTGCTTCACGCCGAGGTTCTTGGCGACCAGGTCGATCATCGACACGTCGAAGCCCTGCACCTTGCCGTCGATCTCCGACTGGAAGGGCGGGTACGGCAGGTGGGTGCAGGTGGTGAGCTGACCGGCCTTGACGAGTTCGACCCCGCCGGCGGCCGTTCTGGAGGCGCTGGAGCCGTTGCCGCTCGACGTGCAGCCGGCCACGAGGGCCAGCCCGGCCGCGGCGGTGACGGCGGCCAGGGCACGAGCCCGGCGGTACCCGAGGAGCGTGGTCACGAGACCTCCCGTGAGTCTGTGATGGAGCTTTGCATTCCTTTTGCGGGTTCCGATTATAAGGAGATGTTTGGGTATCTCAAACCAAACCAATGGCAGTGAGGCCGTCCGGCCTAAGAAGTTGCTGGTCTCCGCCGATCGCTGCCGGTCAAGGCACCGCGACGGGCGCCGGTTACGCTCATGCCGACCCGCCCCTCCGTGAGTGAAGAGAGCAGCGCCGTGACCCACCCCTTCCTCGATCTGCCCCTGCTGAGCGCCGCACACTTCGCCGCCATCGAGGACCGCGTGGCCCGCCTCCTCGGCACCCGGCAGGACGTCGTGATCATGCAGGGCGAGGCACTGCTGCCCCTGGAGGGCGCGATCAGGGCGGCCGCCGGGCCGGGGACGACCGCACTGAACGTGATCACCGGCCCCTACGGGCAGACCTTCGGGAACTGGCTGCGGGACTGCGGCGCGACGGTGATCGACCTCACGGTGCCGTTCCACACGGCGGTGACGTCCGCGCAGATCCGGGAGGCGTTCGCCGGGCACCCGGAGATCGACTTCGTCTCCCTGGTGCACGCGGAGGCGGCCACCGGCAACACCAACCCGGTCGGGGAGATCGGTGCGGTGGTGCGGGAGCAGGGCGCCCTCTTCTACCTGGACGCGGTCGCCTCGGTCGGGGCCGAGCCGGTGCTGCCGGACGCCTGGGGCGTGGACCTGTGCGTGATCGGGGCACAGAAGGCGATGGGCGGTCCGGCCGGCGTCTCGGCGGTCTCGGTGAGCGAGCGGGCGTGGGCCCGGATGGCGGCGAACCCCGACGCTCCGCGCCGCTCGTACCTGTCGCTGCTGGACTGGAAGGAGCGCTGGGTCGACGGCGGCCGCAAGGCGCTGCCGCACGCGCCCGCCCAGCTGGAGATGCTCGCCCTGGAGGCATGCCTGGAGCGGATCGAGGCGGACGGACTGGAGACGGTGATGCGCCGTCACCGCGCGGCCGCACTGGCCACCCGGGCCGGAGCAGTGGCCCTGGGCGGCGGCCTGGAGCCCTACGTGCACGAGGAGCCGGACGCGGCGCCGGTCGCCACCACGCTGCGGGTGCCGTCGGGGGTGGTGGCCTCGGAGCTGGTCGCCGAGGCGCTGGCGGGGGACGGCACGCTGCCGCTGGCCGCGGGCGGCGGCCCGCTGGCCACGGAGATGATCCGGGTCAACCACTACGGGGCGAACGCGACGCCGGGCGCGGTCCGGTCGAGCCTGGCGGCGCTCGGCGCGGGGCTGGCGAAGCAGGGCCGGACGGTGGACCTGGAGGGGGCCCGCCGGGCGGTCGAGTCCGCCTGGCGGTAGCGGACCGAAAGGAGCGGAAGGCCGCACCGGCCGCACCGGCGGCGGCACACCGAAAACATTGACGGCGCCAGAATTCAAGGCAATTCCGAATTCCCTTTTGGATCGATGGCTTACCCGAGTTCTTCTGCCCGCTTTTTGCGGTGCTAAACCGAGGTAATTTCATCCAGGTTTCCACCCTGTGACGTACTCCACATAACCGGGCTGTTTGCCCGGTTTGTGACGGAAAATATCGGGACATAAAGGCACGGCAGGTTGAGCCGACAACGACACCTGCCGTGCATTTTTGCATTTGCCTCGCTAAATTCAGTACGCATGACCGCCCCACAAGCAGACCTGATCGTCGAGCACCCGATGGTGACCGACGGTGCCGCCCTGTGGCGTATCGCCAGGGATTCCGGAAACCTCGATCTGAACTCCTCGTACAGCTATCTGCTGTGGTGCCGGGATTTCGCCGCCACGTCGGCGGTGGCGCGCGGCGCGGACGGCGAACCCGTCGGATTCGTCACCGGATACACCCGGCCGGACCGCCCGGGCACGCTGCTCGTCTGGCAGGTCGCCGTGGACGCCGCACAGCGCGGTCGCGGTGTCGCCGCACAACTGCTGGACGGGCTCACGGCCCGGGTGGCCGCAGAACAGCCGCTCACCGCCGTGGAGACCACCATCACGCCCGGGAACACCGCCTCCGAGCGGCTGTTCACCTCGTACGCCGCCCGGCACGGCGCCACCGTCGAGCGCACCGTGCTGTTCGAGGCCGGCGAGTTCCCCGACGGTCCGCACGACCCCGAAGTCCTGTACCGCATCGGCCCCTTGACCCCCACATCGCACTGAGGAGCCTCCTTGTGACCATCACCCAGCCCGACCTGAGCGTCTTCCAGACCCTGGAGTCAGAGGTCCGCAGCTACTGCCGCGCCTGGCCCACCGTGTTCGACCGGGCCCGGGGCAGCCGGATGTACGACGAGGACGGCCACGAGTACCTGGACTTCTTCGCCGGCGCCGGGTCACTCAACTACGGCCACAACAACCCGGTGCTGAAACGGGCGTTGCTCGACTATCTGGAACGCGACGGGGTCACCCACGGCCTCGACATGTCGACCACCGCCAAACGGTCGTTCCTGCAGACCTTCCAGGACCTGGTGCTGCGGCCGCGCGACCTGCCGTACAAGGTCATGTTCCCCGGGCCGACCGGCACCAACGCCGTGGAGTCCGCGCTGAAGCTGGCGCGGAAGGTGAAGGGACGCGAGGCGATCGTGTCGTTCACCAACGCCTTCCACGGGATGTCCCTCGGGTCGCTGGCCGTCACCGGCAACGCGTTCAAGCGGGCCGGAGCCGGTATCCCGCTGGTGCACGGGACGCCGATGCCCTTCGACAACTACTTCGAGGGCAAGATCCCGGACTTCCTCTGGTTCGAACGGCTCCTGGAGGACCAGGGGTCGGGACTCAACAAGCCCGCCGCGGTGATCGTGGAGACCGTGCAGGGCGAGGGCGGCATCAACGTCGCCCGGCCCGAGTGGCTGCGCGCCCTCAAGGAGCTGTGCGAACGGCAGGACATGCTGCTGATCGTCGACGACATCCAGATGGGCTGCGGCCGGACCGGCGCCTTCTTCTCCTTCGAGGAGTCCGGGATCGTCCCCGACATCGTGACGGTGTCGAAGTCCATCAGCGGATATGGACTGCCCATGTCGCTGTGCCTGTTCCGGCCCGAGCTGGACGTCTGGGAGCCGGGCGAGCACAACGGCACCTTCCGCGGCAACAACCCCGCCTTCGTCACCGCGACCGCCGCCCTGGAGTCCTACTGGACCGACGGGCCGGCGATGGAGAAGCAGACCCGGGCCAAGGGCGAGCAGGTCGAGCAGGAGCTCATCGCGATCGTCGAGGAGAACCTCGCCGACGTGCGGGAGTACCGGGGCCGGGGTCTGGTGTGGGGCATGGAGTTCCACGAGAAGGCGCGGGCCGGCCGGATCGCCAAACGCGCCTTCGAACTGGGGCTGCTCATCGAGACGTCGGGGCCGGAGAGCGAGGTCGTCAAGCTGCTGCCCGCCCTGACCACCACCCCGGACGAACTGGACGAGGGGCTGAGCATCCTCGCCCGGGCCGTCCGGGAGACCGTCTGACCAGGATCCAGCTAGGAGGCTGTACACCACCGTGATCGTCCGTTCGTTCAAGGAGATCGAAGGCACCGACCGGCATGTCAAGGCCGCGTCCGGGACCTGGGAGAGCAAACGCATCGTCCTCGCCAAGGAGCGGGTCGGGTTCTCGGTGCACGAGACGATCCTCTACGCGGGTACGGAGACCGAGATGTGGTACGCCAACCACATCGAGGCCGTGGTCTGCGTCGAGGGCGAGGCCGAGCTGACCGACCGTGAGACCGGGACGTCGTACACGATCACGCCCGGCACCATGTACCTCCTCGACGGGCACGAGCGGCACACGCTGCGCGTCAAGGAGGACTTCCGCTGCATCTGCGTGTTCAACCCGCCGGTCACCGGCCGGGAGGACCACGACGAGAACGGCGTCTATCCCCTGCTGACGGAGGAGGGCTGACCATGACCACGATCACCGACCTGTACCCGAGCCGTGGCCCGGCCGAGGTCTCCGTACCCCGCAAGGACCCGGTCGTCTGGTCGGCGCCGGGCGCGGCCGGGCCGATCCCCACGGACCGGCTGGAGGCGTTCGAGCGGGACGGCTTCCTCGCTGTCGACCAGCTGCTCGCGGACGACGAGGTCGCCGTGTACCGGCAGGAACTGGAGCGGCTGATCGCCGACCCGGCGATCCGGGCCGACGAACGCTCGATCGTCGAGCCGAAGACCAAGGAGATCCGCTCGGTCTTCGAGGTGCACCGGATCAGCGAGGTGTTCGCGAACCTGGTGCGCGACCAGCGGGTGGTCGGCCGGGCCCGGCAGATCCTCGGCTCGGACGTCTACGTCCACCAGTCGCGGATCAACGTCAAGCCCGGCTTCGGGGCCAGCGGCTTCTACTGGCACTCGGACTTCGAGACCTGGCACGCCGAGGACGGGCTGCCGAACATGCGCACCGTGTCGGTCTCGATCGCGCTGACCGAGAACCACGACACCAACGGCGGTCTCATGATCATGCCGGGCTCGCACCGGACGTTCCTGGGCTGCGCCGGCGCCACGCCCGAGGACAACTACAAGAAGTCGCTGCAGATGCAGGACGCGGGCACGCCCTCGGACGAGGCGCTGACCGCGATGGCCGGCGAGTACGGCATCAAGCTGTTCACCGGCCGGGCAGGTTCGGCCACCTGGTTCGACTGCAACTGCATGCACGGCTCCGGCGACAACATCACGCCGTTCCCGCGCAGCAACGTCTTCATCGTGTTCAACAGCGTGGAGAACAAGGCGGTCGAGCCGTTCTCGGCCCCGGTCCGCCGTCCTGAGTTCATAGGCGCACGGGACTTCACACCCGTGCGGTGAACTCCCCCGAGACCGGCCGGGCCGGGACCTCCCGTGGGACGGGGTCCCGGCCCGGTCGTGTCCGCGTCCGTCAGCCGCCGAGTACGTCCAGGAGCCGGTCCACGTCCGCGGCGGTGTTGTACAGGTGGAAGGCGGCCCGCAGGTTGCCCGCCCGGTCGGAGACCTCGATGCCGGCGCGGCTGAGGTCCGGCTGCCGGTCCCCGAGCCCGGGCACCGAGACGATCGCCGAACCGGGCGCGGGCAGGGCGGCGTGGCCGAGAGCGGCGAGTCCGGCCCGGAACCGGTCGGCGAGAGCCGTGTCGTGGGCGTGCACGGCGGCCACCCCGAGTTCCTCGACGAGCTCCAGGGAGCGGCGCAGGCCCGCGAAGGTGAACAGGGCGTGGGTGAGGTCGAACCGCCGGGCGGAGTGGGCCAGTTCGGCGACCGGGCCGTAGCAGCTGTCCCACGGCCGTTCGCCCGCGACCCAGCCGGCCAGCAGCGGGGTCAGCCCGCCGAAGTCCTCGGGGACCACGAGAAAGGCCGTACCGTGCGGGCCGAGCAGCCACTTGAAGGAGACCGCGGCCGAGAAGTCGAAGCCGTCGGCGTCCATCGGGAGCCAGCCGGCGGACTGGGAGAAGTCGACGTAGGTACGCGCGCCGTGGTCGCGGGCGGCCTCCCGCAGGGCCGCCAGGTCGGCGACGCGGCCGTCGGCGGACTGGGCGGCGCTGACCGCGACCAGCGCGGTGCCGGGGCGGACCGACTCGGCGATCCGCTCCAGCGGCACGGCGCGCACCTTGAGATCGCCGCGGACGTGGAACGGGTTCAGCACGGAGGTGAAGTCGTCCTCGGCGGTGAGGACTTCGGCGCCCGCGGGCAGCGAGGCGGCGATCACACCGGAGTGCGCGGCGACGGACGCGCCCACCGCGATGCGGGTAGCGGGGACCCCGGCGAGCCGTCCGTACGCGGCCCGGGTCGCCTCCACGTCCTCGTGCAGCGAGGTCAGCGGCCGGCCCTCGGCCCGCAGCAGGGCCGCCTCGTGCAGGGCGGCGACCGTGCGGGCCGGCAGCAGGCCGTTGCTGGCGGTGTTCAGGTAGGTGCTCTTCGGCGTGAACTCGGCGCGGACGAGGCTCGCGAACGTCTCCGTGGTCTCCATGGCTCCACTCTGCGGCCCACGGAACCCCCCGTCCATTGCGGATTTTTACCCAACACCGCTAAGCATTGCTTATACCACCGCTCTGACCTGTGGTTTCTCAGTGCTGCGGGACCGCGCACCCGTCCGGCCCGCAGGCCTCGGCGCCACCCTCGTCGATGAGCTGCAGCGGGGACCGCGCGCCCCAGGCCTGGCCGAGCGCCTGGGTGAAGACCTCGGCGGGCTGGGCGCCGGAGACGCCGTACTTCCGGTCGAGGACGAAGAACGGCACCCCGCGCGCGCCGAGCTCGGCCGCCTCGCGCTCGTCGGCGCGGACGTCGTCGGCGTAGCGGGCCGGGTCGGCGAGCACCCCGCGCACGGCGTCCGCGTCCAGCCCGGCCTCCGCGGCCAGCTCGACGAGCCGTTCGGCACCTTCGGTGAACAGGGACCGCTCCTCGGCGAAGTTCGCCCGGTACAGGATCTGGATGAGTTCGTCCTGGCGGCCCTGCTCCTTGGCGAAGTGCAGCAGCCGGTGCATGTCGAAGGTGTTGCCGTGGTCCCGGCCGCGGGTCTGGTAGTCGAGGCCCTCGGCGGCGGCCTGGGCACCCAGGTTGTCCTCGCCGGCCTGGGCCTGCGCCTCGCTCATGCCGTACTTCTTGGTGAGCATGGCGAGCACGGGCTGGACGTCGTCCGTGGCGCGGCCGGGGTCCAGCTCGAAGGAGCGGTGCACGACCTCGACCTCGTCGCGGTGCGGGAAAGCGGCGAGCGCCTTCTCGAAGCGGGCCTTGCCCACGTAGCACCACGGGCAGGCGATGTCGCTCCAGATCTCGACGCGCATGTTGTCGGCTCTCCAGGTAGTAAGACGTCTTCAACTACCTGAACCTTCAAACAGCGCGCTTCATTCCCCGTCCACCGCGTACCGCAGATACAGGTGGTGGTCGCCGTCGGCGGGCGGCTGTTCCGGGTCCGGCACCCAGCCCTGGCGGACGTAGAAGGCCTGGGCCCGCCGGTTGTCGGTGTGCACGTCGAGCACGGCCGTCCGCCTGCCCTCGGCCCGCCACTGCTCCAGGCAGGCGGCGTGCAGCGCCGTGCCGACACCGGTCCGCCAGTGGTCGGGGTCGACATGGAACTGGAACAGCTTGACCGTTTCCGCCGTCGCGTCCTGCGGCGTACGGAAGGAGGCGACGGCGGTGATCACGCCCGCCTCCACCACGCACAGCACCTGGCCGTCGGGCCGCTCGACGGCTCCCCGCCAGGCCGCCGTCCAGTCGGTGCCGTCGTCCGGGAGGCCGTCCGGGTAGTACGTCGACCTGGCCCGGTGGTGCAGCACGGCGATCTTCTCGGCCTCGGCGGGCAGGGCCGTACGGATCACCCGCAGCCCCTTCAGACGGTCACTGATCATGCAGGACAGGACGCGGACACGCCCGCACCGGTTCCAGGGCGGCGCCGCTCAGCTTCCGTCGCGGAGGTCGGCCGGCCAGTCGGGCCGGAACTCGAGGTGGTCGTACGTCACCACACACCCCTCTCCTATCGGTGACTGGGTCATGAAGCCGACCAGCGCGTCCGCGGTCTCCTTCTCGCCGCCCAGCGTGAACAGCCGCACGAAGACCCACCTCTTGCCGTCGCGGGAGGCGTGGAAGGCGAGCGCGCGCCCGGTCCGGCTGATCCGGAGCCAGACCGAACTCCCCTCCACGGTGAAGGCGTTGGAGTCGTCGGAGTGTCCCCGGGTGACCACCGTGCAGACGGTGGGGACGTCCGGGGAGTTCTCCAGGCAGAGCTTGGCCCAGGCCCGTTCCCCGACGTGGACGTAGAGCACACCGGCGTCGAAGGCGGCGCCGAACCCGACGGTGACCCGGGCGATCAGCTGGAAGTCGCCCTCGGGCGCCCCGAGCAGCCGGGGCGCGTCCGAGGCGGGATCCAGGGCCTCCCCGGTGGGGGACACGAACCGGTCCTGCCGCGCCCCGGCCCACCCGGTGAGCACACCGTCCTCATAGAACCAGTGCCCGTCGGGCCCATAGGTACGCAGGGGAAAGGGAAGTTCGGGGAGTTCGAAGTCCATTGCCACAGTCTCGCAGGGGGCCGCTCCCCCCAAGGGGCGCCGGGGGTCCCCCACGCCACCGCGACGCTACCGCTCCAGAACTCCGTTGAACCGCCGCGGCAGCCCCAGCGGGTTCTCGTCCCGCAGCTCCGCCGGCAGCATCGCCGCCGGCACGCCCTGATACGCCACCGGCCGCAGCCACCGCTCGATGGCCGTACCGCCCACCGAGGTCGACGTCGACGTGGTGGCCGGGTAGGGCCCGCCGTGATGCTGGGCCGGTGCGACGGCGACCCCCGTCGGCCACCCGTTCACCAGCACCCGCCCGGCCAGCGGCGTGAGCTCGGCGAGGATCTCCGCCCCGAGCCCCTCCCCCGCGGCCTCCTCGGCGGAGACGTGCACCGTCGCCGTGAGGTTGCCCGGCAGCCGCGACAGCACCGCCGTCGCCTCGTCCCGGTCCGCGTACCGGACCACCACGGTCACCGGCCCGAAGCACTCCTCGAGGAGCAGGTCGTACGCCCCCTCCTCGGCCAGCCGGCTCGCCGGCACCGTGAGGAACCCCGCGCTGACGGTGTGCTCGCCGCCCGCGCCCGGGGTCACCGGGCTCTCCACGTCGGGGAGCCCGGCGCGCTCGGCGACCCCGGCGACGAAGTTGTCCCGCATCCGGTGGTCGAGCAGCACGCCCGCGTCGGTGTCGCTGACCGCGTCCGTCAGGGACTTGAGCAGGCCGTCACCGGCGGCGTCGGCCGGTACCAGGACCAGGCCCGGTTTCACGCAGAACTGGCCGACGCCCAGCGTCATGGACCCGGCGAGCCCGGTGCCGATCTCCCCGCCGCGCTCGGCGGCCGCGGCCTCGGTGACCAGGACGGGGTTGAGGGAGCCCAGCTCGCCGTGGAAGGGGATCGGGACCGGCCGCGCGGCGGCGGCGTCGAAGAGCGCCCGCCCGCCCCGTACCGAACCGGTGAAGCCGGCCGCGGCGACCAGCGGGTGCCTGATCAGCTCGATGCCGGCCTCGAAGCCGTGCACCAGGCCGACCACCTCGGCGGGGATGCCGTGCGCGGCCGCGGCCCGGCGCAGCACCTTGGCGACCAGCTCGGACAGGCCCGGGTGGTCGGGGTGGGCCTTGACCACGACCGGGTTGCCCGCGGCCAGCGCGCTCGCGGTGTCGCCGCCGGCGACCGAGAAGGCGAAGGGGAAGTTGGAGGCGGAGTAGACGGCGACGACACCCAGCGGGACCTTGTAGCGGCGCAGGTCGGGGACGGGCGGAGTGGCGCCGGCGTCGGGGTGGTTGACGATGACGTCGAGGAAGGCGCCCTCGTCGACGATGTCGGCGAAGGCGCGCAGCTGGTAGGTGGTGCGGGCGAGTTCGCCGGTGAGCCGGACCGGGCCGAGCGCGGTCTCGGCGTCGGCCGCCTCCACCAGGTGGTCCTTGGCCGCGTCGAGTCCGGCGGCGGCGGACCGCAGGAAGGCGGCGCGGACCGTGCGGTCGGCCAGGGAACCGCGTACGGCGTGCGCCGCGGTGACGGTGGCGTCCACCTCCTCGGCTGTGGCTTCCACCGCAACCTGTTCACGCTGCTTCCCGGTACGCGGGTCGACACTCCAGACTGGTGCTGCTGCCACCGCGGGTCCCTCCATGAGTTGCGTTCTGCCGCAGAGCCGGGTCACTCACCAGGGATGTTCGATATACTGAACGCTGTCTCTGATGATGAATATGCTGTTGGAGACTATAACCTCGGTTTCTCGTCCAACGAAGGGGTCAAGGGCGATGTCGGCAGGCGAGACAGGCGGCGGGGCACAGGTCAAGTCCGCGGTACGGACCGTGGAGTTGCTCGAATACTTCGCGGGCCGGCCCGGTATGCACTCCCTCGCGGCGGTCCAGGAGGCCGTGGGCTATCCCAAGTCCAGCCTCTACATGCTGCTGCGCACCCTGGTGGAGCTGGGGTGGGTGGAGACGGACGCGACCGGCACCCGGTACGGCATCGGGGTCCGGGCCCTGCTGGTCGGCACCTCCTACATCGACGGCGACGAGGTGGTCGCGGCGGCCCGCCCGACCCTGGACCGGCTCTCCGACGACACCACGGAGACCATCCACCTGGCGCGTCTCGACGGCACGAACGTGGTCTACCTGGCCACCCGCCAGTCCCAGCACTACCTGCGCCCCTTCACCCGGGTCGGCCGCCGGCTCCCCGCGCACTCGACCTCCCTCGGCAAGGCGCTGCTGGCCACCCACACCGACGAGCAGGTCCGCAAGCTGCTCCCGGAGACCCTCCCGGCGCTCACCGAGCACACCCTCACGGACCGCGAGAAGCTCATCGAGGAGCTCCACCAGATCCGCGAGCAGGGCTTCGCGATCGACCGCGAGGAGAACACGCTCGGGCTGCGCTGCTTCGGGGTGGCGATCCCGTACCGCACCCCGGCCCGCGACGCGATCAGCTGCTCGGTCCCGGTGGCCCGCCTCACCCCCGCCCATGAACAGATGATCAAGGACGCCCTGTTCGACGCCCGGGACCGCCTGACCCTGGCGACGCGACGGCTCTAGCCCGGTTCCGCATGAACGCGTGATGAGAATTCCGCCCGCGCGGGAACGGACGACCCGTCTTCGCTCGTCTGTCTGGGCGGGATGAACAAGACGATCAGGCGGGCGTCCGTCTTCGTGCTGCTGCTCGTGCTCGCTCTGCTGGCCAGGGCGACATGGTTGCAGTACTACGACGGCCAGGCCCTCGCGGACGACACGAAGAACCGGCGGAACGCGATCCAGACGTACTCGCAGCCGCTGGGAAACATCGTCGTGGCCGGTGACGCGATCACCGGCTCGGCACGGACATCGGGCAGCGACCTCGCGTACAAGCGCACCTACACCGCCGGCAAGCTGTACGCGGCGGTGACGGGCTACGCCTCGCAGGCCTATGCCCCCACCCAGTTGGAGGGCATCTACCAGGATCTGCTCAACGGCACCGACACCCGGCTCAAGTCGGTGATGGACACCGTCACCGGGGAGCGCGCCGACCCGGGTGACGTGGTCACGACGATCGACCCGGACGTCCAGAAGGCGGCCTACCAGGCGCTCGGCGACAAGAAGGGCGGGGCGGTCGCGATCGACCCGAAGACCGGCAGGATCCTGGCGGCCGTCTCCACCCCGTCGTACGACCCGGACTCGCTCACCGACGCGAACACGGCCGGCTCGGCCTGGAAGTCGCTGAACGCCGACGCGGACAAGCCGCTCACCAACCGGGCGCTGCGTCAGCCGCTGCCGCCGGGTTCGACGTTCAAACTGGTGGTGGCGGCGGCCGCGCTGGAGGACGGGCTCTACCAGAACGTCGACGAGAAGACGGTCAGCCCCATCCCGTACACCCTGCCGGGCACCACGACCCCGCTGCGGAACGAGAACACGTCGGCGCCCTGCGAGAACGCCCCGATCCGGGTGGCTCTCCAGTACTCCTGCAACAACGTCTTCGGCAAGATGGCCGTCGACCTGGGCCAGGACAAGGTACGGGCGATGGCCGAGAAGTTCGGGTTCAACGACGAGAAGCAGGACGTGCCGGTACGGGCCTGGGCCAGCGTCTACCCCAAGGACATGGACAAGGCCCAGACCGCCCTCTCCGGCATCGGCCAGTTCGACGTCACCGCGACGCCGCTCCAGATGGCCATGGTGTCGGCCGCCGTAGCCAACGGCGGCAAACTCGTGTCCCCGCACATGGTCTCCCAGATCACCGACAGCGGCGGCGACGTGCTGGAGAACTACGACGACGAGACGCGCACCAAGGAGATCGTCAGCTCCTCGACGGCCGACCAGCTGCAGTCCGCGATGCAGACGGTCATCGAGCAGGGCACCGGTACCAACGCGCGGATCGACGGCGTCACGGTGGGCGGCAAGACGGGCACGGCCCAGCACGGCGAGAACAACAGCAAGACGCCCTACGCCTGGTTCACGTCCTACGGCAAGTCGGACAGCACCGGCAAGGAGGTCGCCGTGGCCGTCATGGTCGAACAGTCGGACGCCGCGCGGTCGGAGGTCAGCGGCAACGGCCTGGCGGCGCCGGTGGCCAAGGCGATGATGCGGGCGGCATTGAAGAACTGACCGCGCGGTTCCTCCCCCGGCCTCCGGCGGGGGAGGAACCGGCGCCCCTGCCGGGGCGCTCTACTTCACGCCCAGAACCTGCTCCACCGGGTCGATGGCGAAGTACACCAGGAACAGCGCCGACACCACCCACAGCAGCCAGTTGACCTCCTTCGCCTTCCCGAGCACCGCCTTGATCACCACGTACGCCAGGAACCCCGCCCCGATACCGTCGGTGATCGAGTAGGTGAACGGCATCGCGGCGATCGTCAGGAACGCCGGGATGGCGATCTCGTACCTGTCCCAGTCGATGTGCTTGACGTGGGTCATCATCAGGAAGCCCACGGCGATCAGCGCGGGCGCCGCCGCCTGGAGCGGCACGATCGTCAGCAGCGGGGTCAGGAAGAGCGCGAGCCCGAACAGGCCGCCGGTGATCAGGTTGGCGAACCCGGTGCGCGCCCCCTCGCCGACCCCCGCCGCCGACTCGATGTACGCCGTGTTGGAGGAGGCCGATCCCACGCCGCCGGCCACCGCGGCCGCGCCGTCGATGAACAGCACCCGTCCGATGCCGGGCACCTGGCCCTTCTCGTCCAGCAGCCCGGCCTCCGCGCTGATGCCCACGATCGTGCCCATGGCGTCGAAGAAGTCGGACAGGATCAGCGTGAAGACCAGCAGGACCGCGGTGAGGACACCGGCCTCGGCGAAGCCGCCGAACAGGCTGAAGTGGCCGAAGAGCCCGAAGTCGGGGGTGTCCACGATCTTGTCGGGGACCTTCGGCGTGGTCAGGCCCCAGCTCTTGATGTCGGCGATCGAGTCGATGACGATCGCCACCACGGTCATGGTGACGATGCTGATCAGGATCGCGCCCTTCACCTTGCGCGCGACCAGCGCGATGGTCAGGAGCACGCCAAGACAGAAGACCAGGACGGGCCAGCCGGTCAGCCGGCCGACGGCGCCCAGCTGCACCGGCACGGTGGTGTTCGCGGCGTCCGGGATCCGGCTGACGAACCCGGCGTCCACGAAGCCGATGAAGGCGATGAACAGACCGATGCCGACCCCGATCGCCTGCTTCATCGGCTGCGGGATCGCGTTCATGATCGCTTCCCGCAGCCCGGTCACCACCAGCACGCAGATCAGGATGCCTTCGAGGACGACCAGGCCCATCGCGTCGGACCAGCTCATCAGCGGCGCCAGCTGGAAGGCCACGACGGCGTTGAGGCCGAGGCCGGCCGCGATGGCCAGCGGCAGGTTGCCGCCGACACCCATGATGACCGTCATCACGCAGGCCACCAGCGCGGTGGCGGTGACCAGTTGGCCGGTGTCGAGGGTGTGCCCGAACTTGTCCTTGGCACTGCCGAGGATGATGGGGTTCAGGACAAGGATGTAGGCCATGGTGAAGAAAGTGGCGAAGCCGCCGCGTATCTCACGGCCGAAGGTGGACCCCCGTTCGGAGATCTTGAAGAACCGGTCCACGGTGTTCCCGGCAGGCGGCGCGGCACCCTGCCGCTCCTCCACCTTCTGCGACTCGGACATGGTCGTACTCCTCGTTGCCTGAGTGATCGTGTGCGAATGCTGGCTGGATTGTTCCCGCGTTGAACAGGTTTCAGGTTTTCTCCGTGTTACGGAATCAGTCCGACGGAGACAAAAAGAGCACTGCTACGCTCCGCACCTCGCCGGTGCGTTCCTCTCTCCGTGGAGTGGCCTACGCCCGGGGTGTCGTCGCCCATCCGGCCCGTAGCCGCATCCGCGGCGCCGTGCGCGAGCGGCGCCGGGTCGCCCTGTTCTGGTCGCACCGCAAGGAACGGACCGAGAACCCGGCATCGCCGGCGTGGTCGACGTGCGGAGGGCGCCGCGCCGCCGGCCGTTCCGCAAACGGGCGTGTGGGTGCTTCGGCACGCGTTCGACCTGCCGGAGAAGGACACCGCGCTCGCCCTCGGGATCTCGGTGGGTACGGTGAAGAGCCAGACGTCGAAGGGCTCGACCGCGGGGGCGAGCCGGACGGACCGCTGCGGTCGGACGGCTCGGTGGACCCGCACGGCAACCGTGCGGTTGAAGGTCGCGCAGACCGGCGGGGTGTCCTCGACCGGAGCCTGGCACACCCTGGAGAGACCCGGCTTCACCGGGACCGTGACCGCACGCGACGGCTTCCTGGTCCACCCGTGGACGCTCAGGCCGGGCCGCGAGGTCCCGGCCGCGGCGAGTGGCTGTGCGCGGGCCGGTACAACCACGAACGCGGCGGACGCGGCGCCCGCGCCGGCACCTGCACGATCGCGGCCGCCGCGGGCGGTACGCGGTGACCGGCGGCTTCGGCGGCCGCACGCCGGCCGACGGCGAGTGACGGCACCTGCGCCGCGGGCGGAATGCCCGGCGGAGAGGCGAAGCGGGCCGGAGGAGCTGCCCCGGCCCGCTTCCGTCGCCTACGACACGAAGTAGGTCGGGTTCGGCAGCTTGTACGTGCGGTCCGCGTGGCCGCCGTCCAGGTCCGAGTACTGGTCGCCGAAGTTGGCGATGATGTCGTACCCGAGGTCCTTCTCGATGTGCTTGCGGGTGCCGGACTTGTACTGCACGGTGGTGCAGGTCCAGCTGCCCGCGGTCGCGCAGCCGCTCAGGTACGACGGCGGGTTGGCCGAGTCCTTCAGGAACATGTGCCCGGCGTCGAGGTTCACGTCGGCACCGGTCTTCTTCAGGTTCTCGACGGCGGCGGTGCGCTGCGCCTCGCTGAGACCGGAGTTGTAGAAGACCTCGACCCCCTTCTCCGCCGCGTACCGCACCAGTTCGGCGCTGCCGAAGACGCCCGGACGGTCGGCCTTGTTGACGTAGGCCGCCCAGGTGGCGGAGTTGTACGTGTAGTTGTAGCGCTTCTCGTAGTCGAGGCTGAGCAGCAGCGTGTCGTCGATGTCGAAGACGACGGCGGGCTTCTCGCCCTTGCGGTGGGCCTTGCGCGCGGCCCGGTCGATGTACCGCTCGGCGTCCTTGTCCAGACGCGCCAGGTCCTTGGCGTACTGGCTGGTCGGCGACGCCTGGTAGACGCCGTCGGCGTCGGCGGCGGTGCCGTAGTAGGTGTCGATGTCCTTCACCAGGAGCCCGATGTTGTAGGGCTCGTGGGTGGAGTTCGCGGTCGACTGGCCGGCGGTGGCGGCGCCGGCGCCGTAGAGGGCACCGGCGGCGACCGTACAGGCGGCGGTGACCGCCGCGATCCGAAGTGACTTATGCATGACAGGAGTTCTACGCGCGTCATCCTGGTGGGCGCGAGTCCCGTTGCCTGATCGATATCACTTCCCCGGGCAAAAACCGGGTCAAGCGCCCTGGAGGGAATGGTTCCGGATGTCCGGGTCAGTCCATGCTGGCCCCGATGGTGGTGCTCCCCGTCGTCAGGAAGGTGGTCGCGGGCGGGGGGCTGATCCCGGGGCTTCGGCGTCCCGCCCGCGTTGCCGTGGACGATGACGGCGGCCCGGGGATCACGGCTCGCGCCCCGCAGGGGCGGTCCCGTCTTCTCGGCGGGCACGTTCACGACCTCGCGGTACGTCCCCGGGTGCACGACGATCGTCCACCCCGGCCCGGACACCGCGTCCACGGCCGCCTGGACGGGTGCCGAGCAGGTCGACGTTGTCGAACTCCCCCGCCGCGCGCAGCAGCGTGGCGAGCACGATGGCGTCCTCGACCCGTCTGGGAGTTGCGGAGCAGCACCCACATCGCGGAGGTCAGCGCGCCGGAGACGGCCCAGGGCGGGAAGACCAGCGCCCGGCCAGGCGCCCGCCCGGCGAACGTCTGTTGACGACGAGCACCGGCGCCGGACCGAGGAGCAGCTGCAGCCCGGCTTCCACCACGGCCCACTGGGCGCTGAAGGTCAGCGTGTCCCAGAACTGCGGGTCGTGCGCGAAGGCCCGGGTGAAGTTGCCGATTCCCGCGAAGCCGTTCCGGCCATGACTGTTCCTCGTCCGCTCTGGTGACAGCGGGTGCAGGAAGGCCTGCTGCATGCACGTGGTTGAGGCGCTTCGACGATCATCGGTGCCGGCTGGGGCGGTTGCGGGTGGTGCGGTCAGCCCGCGTACGGGTCGGGGACCTCGCCCGGCCGGGCCAGGAACTCGAAGTCGCAGCCGGTGTCGGCCTGGGTGATCTCCTGGTCGTAGAGCGCTCCGTAGCCGCGGCGCGAGCGCACCGGCGGCGGCGTCCACTCGGCGCGGCGGCGCGCCAGCTCCTCGTCGTCCACGTCGAGCCGCAGACTGCGGGCCGCGACGTCCAGCGTGACGGGGTCCCCGGTGCGGACCAGGGCGAGCGGCCCGCCGACGTAGGACTCGGGCGCGATGTGCAGGACGCAGGCGCCGTAACTCGTGCCGCTCATCCGGGCGTCGGAGATCCGCACCATGTCGCGCACCCCCTGCTTCAGCAGGTGGCCGGGGATGGGGAGCATGCCGTACTCGGGCATGCCGGGGCCGCCCCTGGGCCCCGCGTTGCGCAGCACCAGCACGCTGTCGGCGGTGATGCCGAGGGCGGGGTCGTCAATGGTGCGCTGCATGGTCCGGTAGTCGTCGAAGACGACGGCGGGCCCGGTGTGCCTCAGGAGCCGCGGTTCGGCGGCGATGTGCTTGATGACGGCGCCGTCCGGGCAGAGGTTGCCGCGCAGTACGGCGACTCCGCCCTCGGCGGCCACCGGGTGGTCACGGGTCCTGATGACGTCGTCGTCGTGCACCCGGGCGCCGGCGAGCTGCTCGCGGTAGGTGTCGTGGCAGACCGTCGGACGGTCCAGATGGAGCAGGTCGGGGATACGGGAGAGGAAGCCCGGCAGGCCGCCCGCGAAGTGGAAGTCCTCCATGAGGTGGGTCCGGCCGCCGGGGCGGACGTTGGCGAGGACGGGCACGGTGCGGGCGATGCGGTCGAAGTCGTCCAGGGTGAGCCGGACGCCCGCCCGGCCGGCCATGGCGATGAGGTGGATGACGGCGTTGGTGGAGCCGCCGAGGCCGAGGACGGTGGTGACGGCGTCCTCGAAGGCGTCGCGGGTCAGGAGCCGGGAGAGCCGCAGGCCGCGGTGGACGAGGTCGACGATCCGCATCCCCGCCCGGGCCGCCATCCGCTCGTGCCCCGAGTCGACGGCGGGGATGCTGGACGCGCCCGGGACCGTGACGCCGAGGGCCTCGGCGGCGGCGGTGAGGGTGGAGGCCGTCCCCATGGTCATGCAGTGCCCGGGGGAACGGGCCAGCCCGCTCTCCAGCTCCGCCATCTCGCAGTCGCCGATCAGACCGGCGCGTCTGTCGTCCCAGTACTTCCACATGTCGGTGCCCGAGCCGAGGACCTCGCCCCGCCAGTGGCCGGGGAGCATCGGTCCCGCAGGGACGAAGACGGCCGGCAGGTCGACGGAGGCGGCGCCCATGAGGAGGGCGGGGGTGGACTTGTCGCAGCCGCCCATGAGCACGGCACCGTCGACCGGGTACGACCGCAGCAGTTCCTCGGTCTCCATGGCGAGGAGGTTGCGGTAGAGCATCGGGGTCGGCTTCTGGAAGGTCTCGGAGAGCGTGGCGACCGGGAACTCCAGCGGGAAGCCGCCGGCCTGCCAGACGCCCCGCTTGACGGCCTGCGCCCGGTCACGGAGGTGCACATGACAGGGATTGATGTCCGACCAGGTGTTGAGGATCGCGATGACCGGCTTGCCGAGGTGCTCCTCGGGGAGGTACCCGAGCTGGCGGGTGCGGGCGCGGTGACTGAAGGAGCGCAGGCCTTCGGTGCCGTACCACTGGTGGCTGCGGAGTTCCTCGGGCCGCTTGCGGGGCGCGTTCACACGGACCATCCGGAGGCGATCGCGGCGACCTCGGCACGCTGTTCCACGGGCAGCTGCCTGCTGGGCGGGCGGACGTCGCGGCGGCAGAGGCCGAGGGAGGCGAGGGCCTCCTTGACGACGCTCACGTTGTCGGCGGAGCCGTGGGCCGCGCGGAGTTCCTCGAAGCGGCGGACCTGTCCCCAGACCTTCATGGCGGCCGGGAAGTCCCCGGCTCGAAGCGCTTCGATCATGTTCAGCGACACGGCCGGGGCGACGTTCACCAGGCCGGAGGTGAAGCCGGTGGCGCCGGCCGAGAAGTAGGAGGGGGCGTAGGGCTCGGCGAGACCGGCCACCCAGACGAAGCGGCCGAGACCCGCGTCCCGGGCGAACGCGGCGAATTTGGCGGCGTCGGGGACCGCGTACTTGACGCCGATCACGTTGGGGCAGGCGTCGGCGAGCTCGGCGAGGCGGGCACCGGGCAGCCGGGCGTTGCGGACGTAGGGGACGACGCCCAGTTCGGGCACGGACTCGGCGATGGCGCGGTGGTAGTCCACCCAGCCGCCCTGCGAGACGTACGGGTGGACGGGCTGATGGACCATCACCATCTGCGCGCCACGCTCGCGGGCGTGCCGGGCGGCGGCCACGGCGGTCGGCACGTCGTGTCCCACCCCGACGAGGATCACGGCCCGCTCCCCGGCCTCCTCGACGGTCAGCTCGGTGACCAGCCGCCGTTCCTCGGGGGTGAGGGCGTAGAACTCGCCGGTGTTGCCGTTGGGGGTGAGGGTGCGGATCCCGCCGTCGAGGAGGCGGCGCAGCAGGGCCCGGTGCGCGTCCTGGTCGAGGCTGCCGTCCGGGGCGAAGGGGGTCACCGGGATGGCCACCACGTCGGCCAGGGCCGCCCGTCGGGTCTCCAACGCCACGCTGTTCATGCCTGTCCCTCCGTTGCCCGGGCTTCGGGGTACGCGCGCTCGACGAAGGACGCGATGTGGTCGCGCAGGGCACCGGCGGCGCCGTCGGCGTCGCCCGCCGCGGCCAGCCGCAGGATCTCGCGGTGTTCACCGGCCTCCTGTTCCCAGGAGGGGGAGGCGGCCCAGGCGACGGCGGAGACGAGGGCGGCCTGGTCACGGACCTCGTCGAGCATCCGGCCGAGCAGCGGGTTGCCGCACGGGAGGTAGAGGGCGCGGTGGAAGTCCCGGTTGGCGAGGGAGCGTTCGGCGGTGTCGGTCGCGTGGTCGGCCCGGGCGAGGGCCGCGCGGGCGGCGTCCAGGGAGGCGCCCTGGCGGACGGCCCGGCGCAGCGCCTCGGGTTCGAGCAGAAGCCGTACGTCGTAGACCTCGCGTGCCATGTCCGCGTCCACCATGCGCACCGTGACGCCCTTGTACTGGCTCATCACGACCAGTCCGGTCCCCGCGAGGGTCTTGAGCGCCTCCCGCACGGGGGTCTTCGACACCCCGAACTGCGTGGCCAGCTCGGTCTCCACCAGGGGCTGACCCGGCGTCAGCCGCCCGGTGAGGATGCGGTGCTTGATCGCGTCCAGCACATACTGCGTCCGGGACGGAATCGGCATGGGCACAGAGGTCATGCGCGCCTCTCGGGGTCACCGGCCGGCTCCGGCGAGCCGATCCGACGTATCTGATCTCGCGTATCACGTCTCATGTATGACGTACGAAGTACGACGCGGATGAAGGTAGGAGGACTGCCGTGGTCCGTCAATGCTTCTGACAGAGACCTCCTGCCGGACGAGCCCCGGGTTCAGAGACCCCGGGCCTCGCCCTCCCGGGCCACGCCGGTGGGCCGTCCCGACACCGCGCCCGCCCGTGCCGCCGCCTCCCGGGTCAGCGCCGGCCCCACGTGCGTCACCAGCAGCTCCCGCACACCGGCGTCCCGGGCGATCCGCCCCGCGTCCTCGGAGGTCAGATGCACACGTTCGCCCTCGCGATGCTCGTCGAGATCGGCCTCGCACAGGAAGACGTCCGCGCGGGCGGCCGGCCCGGTCGGCGCGTCGCCGGGCCCGCTGTCCCCGGAGTACGCCGGCACACTCCCCTGGCACCCGGCGCGCAGCCCGTAGGCCTCGGCGTCGTGGGCCACCGCCCGCGCGGCGAGCCGCAGGTTCCAGTGCTGGACCATGTGGCCGTCGTACAGCGGCCGGAAGTCCAGCACTCCGTCCAGGAAGCCCAGGTCCGGCCGGCCGAGGAAGCCGGCCGGCCGCTGCGCGCAGGCCTGCGGCGCGTACACCGGGATCGGCGCGGCCGGCGTCATCCCGCCGAAGGCGTACGCGGAGGCCGCGGCCAGCAGATCCGCACAGTGGTCCGCGTGCAGGTGCGAGATCCAGATCGCCGTGAGCCGGGCCGGATCCGTGTGCCGCTGCAATTCCGCGAAGGTCCCCGTCCCGGCGTCGACCCACACCTGCGCACCCCCGCCCCGCAGCAGACAGCCGGAGCACGGGCGGCCGGGCCGGGGGTGCGGAGAGGCGGTGCCGAGGACGGTGAGGCTCAGTGCCATGGCCGGGAGCGTGCGGATCCGGCACCCCGCCCGCGCACGGTCCGAGTGGATCTACGGCTTTGGGCCCGGTACCGTCACGGCTTCCAGCCGGGGTCCCGGCCGCTCAGCCCGACCGTCCGCGCCAGCAGCGGCGCGCTCTCCGGCACCGCGACCAGCGGGCCGAAGGGGCCCCGGTCGGCCTGCGCCGCCGCCCGCAGGAAGCCGTACGCCGCCTCCAGCGCCGCCGGGTCCGGGGTGTACTCCTGCCCGGTGGCCCGGGCCAGGTCCCAGCCGTGGACGACCAGTTCGTCGGCGGCGACGGCCGCGGCCACCTCCCCCGGCAGGTCGATCCCGCCCGCCCGGGTCATCCCGCCCCACGCGGACGGCTCCCGCCAGGCCCGCGCCAGGGCGTCGAGCGCCTCGGGCAGCTCCCGCCGCCACCCCGGGTCCAGTCCCGGCAGGCCGGCTGAGCGGCTGCCCTCGGTCGAGGCCCCGAGGTCCTTGCGGGCCGCGTCCCGGAAGGCCACGGACAGCCCCGCCACATGGCCCAGCAGATGGCGGACCGCGTACTCCGGACACGGGGTGGCCCCCGTGAGCTGCTCGTCCGTCACCCGTTCCGCGAGCCTCGCCACGATCCGCGCCTGCGGGCCGAGGTCGATCATGGTGCTGCCGGTCATTCCCGCCGCCTCCCAGTTCCGTTCCGGTGATCTCCGTCGGTGGGTGGACCTCACCGCGGCCGAGAACTCATCGCTGCGCCCGCGGCCGGGCGGATTTCCGCCGTCCCTCTAGGGCACCTTCCCGATCCCCGCGCCCCGGCCTTAGGCCCACGATGACCAGGCATGACCACCTCCTGGGCCGTCACCCGGCTGCTCCGTGACCGCAATGCCGGCCTCTGTCTGGCCGGTGTCGTGGTGTCCGGCTTCGGCACCTCGGCGCTCTGGCTGGTGTCGGGCGTCTGGGTCAAGGACCTCACCGGCTCCGACGGCCTCGCCGCCCTGTGCACCGCCGCGCTGTGGGCGCCCACCGTGCTCGGCCCCGCTCTCGGCACCCTCGCCGACCGGGTCCGCCGCAAACCCCTGCTCGTCCGCCTGAACCTCGTCCTCGCCGCTCTCCTGCTCCCCCTCTGGACGGTCGGCTCGCCCGGCTCCGTCTGGCTCCTCTTCACCGTCCTGGTCCTGTACGGCGCGGCGGGCGTCGTCGAGGACGCGGCCGGCTCCGCCCTGGTCGCCGCCGCCGTCGACCCTGCCCTCCGCGGTGACTTCAACGGGCTGCGGACGACCGCCCGCGAGGGCATGAAGCTGGTCGCCCCGCTGACCGGCGCCGCGCTCTACACGGCGTACGGCGGGCCGGCCGTGGCGCTGCTGGACGCCGGCACCTTCGTGCTGGCGGCGGGCGTGTGCGCGCTGCTGCGGGTGCGGGAGGAACGCCCGCGGCCGGCCACCGGGAGCCGGCGGCGGGAGACCGCCGAGGGCGTCCGGCTGGTGTGGGGCCACCCGGCGCTGCGTCCGCTGGTGCGGGCGGGCGGCGCCACGATGTGTCTCGCCTCGCTCGGCAGCAGCCTGAACTACGCGGTGGTGGACGCACTCGGCCACGCCCCCGCCTGGACGGGCGTGATGTACACCGTCCAGGGCGCCGGCTCGGTCGCGGTCGGACTGGTCTCCGGGCCCGCCCTGCGGCGGCTCGGAGAGCGCCGGTTCGCGGCGTACGGCATCGCGCTGACGGGGGTCGCGGTGGCCGCGCGGGCGGTGCCCTGCGACGCGGTGGTGCTGGCGTGCAGCGCGGCGGGCGGGCTCGGCCTGCCGTGTGTGCTGATCGCCGCCCACACCGCCGTACAGCGCGAGATCCCGGCGGCGGCGCTGGGCCGGGCCACCGCGACCGCCGGCACCTTGATGTTCACGCCGAACGTGATCGGGCTGGCCGTCGGGGCCGCCCTCGTGGAACTCGTCGACCACCGGCCGCTGTTGGTGGTCCTCGGCGGCGCGCTGCTGGCCACCGCCCGGTCACTGGCTCAGCGCAGCGCCTCCCGCACCGCCGCCAGGTCCGAGTCGGACGCCAGCCCGGCGTGATACAGCCGCACTTCGGTCGCGCCCAGCGCATGCGCCCGGGCCGCGTCGGCCCCCAGTGTGCCGGGGCTGCCGCCCATCCCGGAGACCACCGTGAAGTTGGCGGCCAGGACGGTGTGCTCGCCCGCGTGCTCCGCGAAGGGCGCCAGCAGGGCCGTACCGCCCGCGCAGGGCACCACGACACCGTCCGCGACCGTCAGCACGTGGGCGGGGTCCACGCCCGCGTTGGCCCCGCAGTGGTAGGCCACCGGGTCGGCGTGCAGCAGGACCTGGAAGCCCTCGGGGGCCGCCGCGCGCACCGCGGCCACGGCCGCCTCCTGGAGCGTGCGGGCCTGCCCGTCGCGCCACGCGCGGGTGGCCGCCGCCACCGGTTCACCGAGCAGCTTCTCGACCGTCGGCCACCCGCCGTCGTCCGCGGCGCCCCGCCACAACGGCTCCAGGGCCTCACGGACGACCGCGGCCAACTCGTCCGCGTCCAGACCCTGTTCGCCGTACCCGGCCCGGCAGACCGGGCAGAAGCAGAGCGCCATCAGGTACTGGCCGGCGTCTGCCAGGCCGACCCCGGCGGTCTTGTCGTGGGCGTGCAGATGCTGCAGGCCGTACCAGCCGAGGGACTCCAGCTCGGTGCCGGCCGCGCCCGGGCGGACGGCGGCCTCGGCGGCGAGGCCGGTCAGGTACGCGCGCGTCGCCGGCTGGGCGATGCAGGGCGCCCAGGGGTAGCGGTCGCCGTAGGCGTTGACGACCGAGGTGTCCGGGTGCTCGGCGCCCAGCCGGGAGCTGTGGGCGAGGACCACCCAGGTGTGGACGTCGAGGCCGGCGCCGGCCAGGGCTTCGGCGGCTTCCCCGTAGGCGTCGCCGGGGGCCCAGTCTCCCGCCGGACAGGGGCGCAGCCGACGGCCCGCCCAGTGGTCGCCCGACGGGTAGTAGACGGCCGCGTACTCGGCGGTGACGATGCGGTGGCGCGGGTGCCGGGGGGTCAGCGCGCGGGTCGAGTGGTAGGCCGAGGCGAGGGTCACCTGGCGCACGCCGAGCGCGGCGATCCGTTCCGGGGCCCCGGGATCCCCGTTCACGTCCCAGGGGTAGACGAACGCCGACGCCTTCACGCGCCCGCCTCCAGCAGCGCGTACCCGCGCTCGATCAGCTGGGCGAGCTGCTTGACGTGGTCCTCGCCGGGTTCGTGCAGCGGGGGCCGGACCTCGCCGACGTCCAGGCCCCGCAGCCGTACGCCCGCCTTCACCAGGGAGACGGCGTAGCCCCGGCCCTGGGCGCGCAGTTCGACGAACGGGCGGTAGAAGCCGTCCAGCAGGCGCTCCACCGTCGGCCGGTCCCCCTCGCGCAGGGCGGTGTGGAAGGCGAGGCCGATCTCGGGGACGAAGCAGAAGACGGCCGAGGAGTAGAGGGAGATGCCGATGGCCTGGTAGGCGAGCTGGGTCTGTTCGGCGGTGGGCAGGCCGTTGAAGTAGAGGAAGTCGCCGGGGACCTCGGTGCGCACGGCGCTGACGACGCGCTGCATCAGGTCCAGGTCGCCGAGGCCGTCCTTGAAGCCCATGATGCCTTCGGTGCGGGCGAGTTCGACGACCGTGGGCGGGGTGAACACCGCGTTGTCGCGCTGGTAGACGATCACCGGGAGATCGGTCGCCGCCGCCACCTCCCGGTAGTGCCGCAGCAGGCCCTCCTGCCCGGCGACCACCAGGTAGGGGGGCATGGCGAGCAGGCCGTCGGCGCCGGCGTCCGCGGCGAGACGCGCGTAGCGCACGGCGAGCGCGGTGCCGTAGCCCGCGCCCGCGATCACCGGTACCCGGCCCTCGGTGGCCGCCACGGCCTCGCCCACGCAGGCCTCGAACTCCTCGGGCAGCAGCGCGTGGAACTCCCCGGTGCCGCAGCACGCGAACACGGCCGCGGCACCGGCCTCGACGCCCCGGCGCACATGCTCGCGGTAGACGTCGAGGTCGAGGGAGCCGTCGGCGCCGTAGGCCGTGACGGGGAAGAAGAGCGGCCCGCGCGGGTCACGGAGCCGCGCGGCGAGAGGGGCTGGCGTCACGGGCGCTCCCTGTTGATGCATGTGTCTGATCAGCGTCCATATTCATGAACGCGACCACGTTACGATTCCCCATTGGTGGCGGTCAAGCCGTGAAACGGGCAACACGAAGGCGGATTACCGCACTCCACGGCACACTTGACCCAGTACGCCCCCGCTCCCTAGCGTGTCCATGGATGTGAATGCCGCCCATGTACGCGATCGGTGTCGAATCAAGGAGACCGCGAATGCCCGCTCCCCGCACGCTACTGCTCACCGGCGCCGCAGGCGGGCTCGGCACCCTGATGCGGTCCCTGCTCCCGGAGTACGGCTACGAACTGCGGCTCTTCGACGTCCGCCCGATCGACGGCGAGCCGGACGCGATCACCGCCGACCTCGGCGACCGGGACGCGCTGCGGGAAGCGGTGCGGGGCGTGGACGCGGTCCTCCATCTCGCGGGGATCTCCCTGGAGGCGCCCTTCGAGAAGATCCTCCGCTCCAACATCGAGGGCACCTACCACCTGTACGAGGCCGCCCGTGAGGCAGGTGTGCCGCGCGTCGTCTTCGCCTCCTCCAACCACGCCGTCGGCTACACCCCGGCCCCGCGCGCGGGCGACCCGCTGATCCCGGTCGACGCCCCTCGCCGCCCCGACACCTTCTACGGCCTGTCCAAGTCCTTCGGGGAGGACCTCGCCCAGCTCTACTGGGACCGGCACGGCCTGGAGACCGTCTCCGTCCGCATCGGCTCCTGCTTCGCCGAGCCGGCCGACGTGCGCATGCTCTCGGTGTGGATGAGCCCGGCCGACGGCGCCCGCCTCTTCCACGCGGCCCTGACCGCCGAGGAGGTCGGCCACACCGTCGTCTACGGCTCCTCCGCCAACACCCGTCTGTGGTGGGACCTCACCGGCGCCCGGGCCCTCGGCTACGAGCCGCGCGACGACTCCGAGCGGTTCGCGCAGAAGCTGATCGCCGAGCACGGCGAGCTGGACCCGGAGAACCCGGCCCACACCCATCTGGGCGGCCGGTTCGTCAACGACCCGCCCATCTGGCCCTACTGACGGCGTACGGGATGCCGGACACGGCGGCGGGGCGGGCACCAACCGTCCCGCCCCCCCCCGCAAACCGGCCCCGGGCAAGCCCGCGGCCCCGAGCCGCA
>NZ_JBHZAN010000003.1:0-169883 GCF_042754285.1 Streptomyces sp. NPDC059224 | reverse complement strand
CGGCGGGGTTGGCGTTGTCGTCTTTTTATTACCACACGGCCGCGCTCCGGGGGGGGGGGGCGCCCCCCCGCCCGCCCCCCCCCCCCGCCGCATTCGGGCACCGGTCATGCCCGATCCCACGTCCCGCACAGCAGCGCCCCAGGTCCCAGACGGGCACGCCCCGGCACGACCGGGCACATGCGGGCAGCATCGGGTTGGCAACAGGCCTGGTCAGCGACGTGCGCCGGAGGTACAACTTCCCCCATGGCCCGAACGGGCAGTTCCACAGGGAGGTGGGTGCCGGCATGAGCACCAGGACGGCGGAAGAGCGCCAGCGCGAGATCGTGCGGGCCGCCCGGACCACCGGTTCCGTGGACGTCACCGCGCTCGCCGCCGAACTGGGCGTGGCCAGGGAGACCATCCGGCGCGACCTGCGCGCCCTGGAGGACCACGGGCTGGTGCGGCGCACCCACGGCGGCGCCTACCCGGTGGAGAGCGCCGGTTTCGAGACCACGCTCGCGTTCCGGTCGACCAGCCACGTCCCGGAGAAGCGCCGGATCGCCTCCGCCGCCGCCGAACTGCTGGGCGACGCGGAGACCGTCTTCGTCGACGAGGGCTTCACCCCCCAGCTCATCGCCGAGGCGCTGCCCACGGACCGGCCGCTGACCGTGGTCACCGCGTCCCTGCCGGTGGCGGGCGCGCTCGCGGAGTCCGAGAACGCCTCCGTCCTGCTGCTCGGCGGCCGGGTCCGCTCCGGCACCCTCGCCACCGTCGACCACTGGACGACGAAGATGCTCGCCGGCTTCGTCATCGACCTGGCCTACATCGGCGCCAACGGCATCTCCCGCGACCACGGCCTGACCACGCCCGACCCGGCGGTCAGCGAGGTGAAGGCGCAGGCGATCCGGGCCGCGCGCCGCACCGTGTTCGCCGGCGTGCACACCAAGTTCGGAGCGGTCAGCTTCTGCCGGTTCGCGGAGATCGGCGAGCTGGAGACCATCGTCACCAGCACCCTGCTGCCCGCCTCCGAGGCCCACCGCTACTCGCTCCAGGGCCCGCAGGTCCTCCGCGTCTGACACCGGGCCGACCGAACCGTCCGTCCGACCGCAGCCCCCAACGGCACCCCGCCCGCCCAGGCGCGCCCCTTATGTACCCATAAGTTCTTCAGATCTCCCCATCAGTTCTCCAGGAGTACCCCATGCGAACCCAGAGCCGACGAACGCCCCGCGCCCTGTTTGCGGTGGCCGCCGCAGGAACGCTGACCACCTCGCTGCTCGCCGGCTGCTCGGGCGCCGGCGCCGGCGGCGGTTCCTCCGCCCACTCCATCAACGTCCTGATGGTGAACAACCCGCAGATGGTGGAGCTGCAGAAGCTCACCGAGGCCGGCTTCACCAAGGACACCGGGATCAAGGTGAACTTCACCGTGCTGCCCGAGAACGACGTCCGCGACAAGATCAGCCAGGACTTCGCCAACCAGGCCGGCCAGTACGACGTCGCGACCCTCTCCAACTACGAGATCCCGATCTACGCCAAGAACGGCTGGCTGGAGCCGATCGACTCGTACGTCGAGAAGGACACCGCCTTCGACCAGCAGGACATCCTCAAGCCGATGCAGCAGGCCCTCACCGCGGCGGACGGCAAGCTCTACGGCGAACCCTTCTACGGCGAGTCGTCCTTCCTGATGTACCGCAAGGACGTCTTCCAGAAGAAGGGGCTGACCATGCCGGCCCATCCCACCTGGCAGCAGGTCGCCGACCTGGCCGCCAAGGCGGACGGCGCGGAACCGGGGATGAAGGGCATCTGTCTGCGCGGGCTGCCCGGCTGGGGCGAGATGCTGGCGCCGCTGACCACGGTCGTCAACACCATGGGCGGCACCTGGTTCGACAAGGACTGGAAGGCCCGGCTGGACGCCCCGGAGTTCAAGAAGGCCACGCAGTTCTACGTCGACCTGGTCCGGCAGCACGGTGAGGCCGGCGCCGCGCAGTCCGGCTTCGCCGAGTGCCTGAACGACACGACCCAGGGCAAGACCGCGATGTGGTACGACGCCACCTCCGGCGCGGGTTCGCTGGAGGCCGCCGGCTCCCCGGTGAAGGGCAAGATGGGCTACGTCCCGGCGCCGGTCGACAAGACCGACAGCTCCGGCTGGCTCTACACCTGGGCGTGGGGCATCCAGAAGGCCTCCAAGAACCCCGACGACGCCTGGAAGTTCATCTCGTGGGCGTCGAGCAAGGACTACGAGAAGCTCGTCGGCGAGAAGGCGGGCTGGGCCAACGTGCCGGCCGGCAAGCGCACCTCGACGTACGACATCCCGCAGTACCGCAAGGAGGCGGCCGCCTTCGCGGACGTCACCCGGGACGCCATCGCCGGTGCCAAGCCCAACGACCCGGGTGTGCAGCCGCGGCCCGCGCCCGGCATCCAGTTCGTCGACATCCCCGAGTTCACCGACCTGGGCACCAAGGTCTCCCAGGAGATCAGCTCCGCCGTCGCCGGCCAGCAGTCCGTGGACGACGCGCTGAAGAAGGCCCAGAAGCTCGCCGAGGCCGTCGGCAAGAAGTACGAGGGATCATGACCGCCACCGCCTCCCCCCGGGTCGCCGCCGCCTCCGCGCGGCCGGCGCCCCGGCCCCCGTCCGACCGTCTGCGGGCCTGGGCCACCCGGGCACCGCTGCTGCCCGCGCTGGTCTTCATGATCGTGGTGACCCAGCTGCCGTTCGTGGCGACCGTGGTGATCTCGTTCTTCGACTGGAACGCGCTCTACCCGAAGGACCGCCACTTCACCGGTGTCGACAACTACCGCCAGGTCCTGACCGACCCGGACCTGCGCCATTCGGTGTGGACGACGGTCCTGCTGACGGTCACCGTGGTGCTGGTCAGCCTGGTCCTGGGCCTGGTGGTGGCGCTGCTGCTGAACCGCAGGTTCCGGGGCCGCGGCGTGGTCCGCACCCTGATGATCGCGCCGTTCCTGATCGTCCCGGTCGCGGCCGCGCTGCTGTGGAAGCACGTCCTCTACAACCCCGAGTACGGCCTGCTCAACGGCCTGCTGCACTACGTCGGCGGCCCCCAGCCGGACTGGATCTCGGACAACCCGCTGCTCGCGGTCGAAGCCGCACTGGTGTGGCAGTGGACGCCGTTCATGATGCTGATCCTGCTGGCCGGACTGCAGAGCCGCGACCAGCAGCAGCTGGAGGCGGCCCGGGTGGACGGCGCGAGCGACTGGCAGATCTTCCGCTACCTGACCCTCCCGCATCTGCGCCGGTACCTCGAACTCGGCGGCCTGCTGGGCTCGATCTACATCGTGCAGAACTTCGACGCGGTCTTCACGATCACCTCCGGCGGCCTGGGCACCGCCAACCTCCCCTACACCGTCTACCAGAGCTTCTACCAGGCCCACGAGAACGGCCTCGCCTCGGCCGCCGGCGTCGTGGTGGTCATCGGCTCGATCATCATCGCGACCTTCGCCCTGCGTGTGGTGTCGTCGCTGTTCCGCGAGGAGGTGGCGCGCGCATGAACACCGCCCTGAACGTCGTACGACGAGGCGGACTCGGGCTGCTCGCGTGGCTGACCGGGATCGTGTTCTTCCTGCCCATCGCCTGGATGGCGCTGACGTCCTTCCACTCCGAGTCGGACGCGGCGACCAACCCGCCGTCCTTCACCGCCGCCCTCACCCTGGACAGCTACCGCGAGTTCTTCGGCGTCGGCGGTGGCGCGAGCCCGTGGCCCGCACTGATCAACTCGGCGATGGCGTCGGTGGTCTCGACGCTCTTCGTCCTGCTGCTGGCCTTTCCGGCGGCGTACGCGCTGTCGATCCGGCGGGTCAGGAAGTGGACGGACGTCCTGTTCTTCTTCCTCTCCACGAAGATGCTGCCGGCCGTGGCGGGCCTGCTGCCGATCTACCTCTTCGCGAAGAACGCCGGGATGCTCGACAACATCTGGCTCCTGGTCATCCTCTACACCTCCATGAACCTCCCGATCGCGGTGTGGATGATGCAGTCCTTCCTCGCCGAGGTCCCGGTCGAGGTCATCGAGGCCTCGCGGGTGGACGGGGCCCGGCTGCCGACGATCCTCGCGCGCGTGGTCGCCCCCATCTCCCTCCCGGGCGTCGCCGCCACCGCGCTGATCTGCTTCATCTTCAGCTGGAACGAACTGCTCTTCGCACGCGTGCTGACGGGCGTGGTCGCCGAGACCGCCCCCGTCTTCCTGACCGGCTTCATCACCAGCCAGGGCCTGTTCCTGGCGAAGGTGTGCGCCGCGTCGCTCGTCGTCTCCCTGCCGGTGCTCGCCGCGGGGTTCACCGCCCAGGACAAACTGGTCCAGGGCCTGTCGTTGGGAGCCGTGAAATGAAGGCCGCCGTCATCGAGTCCGTGGGCCGTGCCGTCGTCACCGAGGTCCCGGACCCGACCCCCGGCCCCCGCGAGGTCGTGGTGGAAGTGGCCGCGTGCGGGCTGTGCGGCACCGACCTGCACATCCTCCAGGGCGAGTTCGCCCCCAAGCTGCCGATCGTGCCCGGCCACGAGTTCGCCGGCGAGGTGGTCGGCGTCGGCACCCAGGTGACCGAGGTGGCGGTCGGCGACCGGGTCGCGGTCGACCCGTCCCTGTACTGCCACGAGTGCCGGTACTGCCGGGACGGCCACAACAACCTCTGCGAACGCTGGGCCGCGATCGGCGTGACCGTGCCGGGGGGCGCCGCGCAGTACGCGCTCGCCCCGGTCGCCAACTGCGTGAAGCTCCCCGAGCACGTCCGCACCCAGGACGCGGCCCTGGTCGAGCCGCTGTCCTGCGCGGTACGCGGCTACGACGTGCTCAACTCCCGCCTGGGCGCGCACGTCCTGATCTACGGCTCCGGGACCATGGGCCTGATGATGCTGGAACTCGCCAAGCGGACCGGCGCGGCGAGCATCGACGTGGTCGACCTGAACCCGGCCCGGCTGGAGACCGCCCGCGCGCTGGGCGTCTCGGCGTCCGCCGCGAACGCCGACGAACTGGACCGGCCGCGGGGCTGGGACGTGGTGATCGACGCGACCGGCAACGCGGCGGCGATCCAGGACGGCCTGGAGCGGGTCGCGAAGGCCGGCACCTTCCTCCAGTTCGGCGTCGCCGACTACGCGACCCGGGTGACGATCGACCCGTACCGCATCTACAACCAGGAGATCACCATCACCGGCTCCATGGCCGTCCTGCACAGCTTCGAGCGCGCGGCGGAGCTGTTCGCGAACGGAGTCCTGGACCCGGAGGTCTTCATCAGCGACCGCCTGCCGCTGGACAGCTATCCGCAGGCGCTGGAGCAGTTCGCGGCGGGGGTGGGCCGGAAGATCGTCGTCGTCCCCTGAGCCCGATCGCGGGCTTGCCTGGGCCGATCGGGGGACACCGGGAGGACCGCCCGACGGTAAGGGAACGGTAAAGCGGTGTTGTTCGTTCACGCGGCATGACAGCTATGACCCCTGGCTCGAACATCCCTCTTCCCGTCTCCCGGGTGGCGGTGGACGTCGCCGCCCCGGTGCGGCTCGACGTGTCGGGCCTGCTGCTCACCGGCGACGGCAAGGTGCGCTCCGACGACGACTTCATCTTCTACAACCAGCCCGCCGGCCCGGGTGTGACGTACCGCTCCGGCGGCGGTACGTCCCCGGACGCGATCACCGTCGACACGTCGGCCGTGCCTCCCGGCATCGAGAAGATCGTCGTCACCGCGAGCCCCGACGCCGCAGGTCAGACCTTCCAGGGCATCGAGCCGACGGCGACCATCCGCAACGCGGCCGACGGCTCGGTGCTGGGCACGTTCACGCCTCCGCGGCTGGGCACCGAGACGGCCCTGGTGGTCGTCGAGATCTACCTGCGCAACGGCGCGTGGAAGGCCCGCGCGGTCGGCCAGGGGTACGCCAACGGCCTGGCCGGCATCGCGACGGACTTCGGCGTGACGGTGGAGGAACCGGCGGCGGCCCCGGCCCCGCAGCCCACCGCTCCCCCGGTCGTGGCCCCGCCCGTCCCCGCAGCACCGCCCGCACCGCCCGCGCCGGGCGCCGGGAAGATCAACCTCGACAAGGGCAGGGTCAGCCTCCAGAAGAACCAGACCGTGTCCCTGGTCAAGGGCGGCAGCCCGCTGCTCTCCCTGGTCCACATGGGCCTGGGCTGGGAGCCGGCGTACCGCGGCAAGGACATCGACCTGGACGCCTCGGTCATCGCCTACGGTCCGCAGCGCGACCACGTCGACAGCTGCTACTTCGGCAAGCTGTCCATCCTCAGCGGCGCCATCAAGCACTCCGGCGACAACCTCACCGGTGAGGGCGGCGGCGACGACGAGGTGATCGTGGTCGACCTCGGCCGGATCCCCCCGCAGGTCACCGGCCTCGTCTTCACCGTCAACTCCTTCTCCGGCCAGAAGTTCACGGAGGTCGCCAAGGCCTACTGCCGGCTCCTGGACGCCGCGACCGGCGAGGAACTGGTCCGCTTCGACCTCACCAACGCGGAGGCGCAGACCGGCGTGATGATGGCCAAGCTGGTCCGCCAGTTCTCCGGCGAGTGGGACATGACGGCACTGGGCGAGTTCGTGAAGGCCCGGACGGTACGGAACATGGTGAAGCCCGGCGCGCAGGCGCTGTAGCGGGCAGGGGTGTGGCCCGCATCCCCCGTGCGGGTACGGGCCACGCTCATGGGCCGACGACGGTCAGGCGGCCGTCGCCCACGGCCAGTCGGCGTCCCGGGCGGACTCCAGCAGCGGCACCATCCGGAAGGACGCGTCCGAAAGACCCCCGAAGGTGTGCCGGCCGGCGCTGCCCGACGGGCCGTGGCCGACCCGGTAGCCGGCCAGGTTCCAGGTGTAGACCGGGATGTGCGCCGGGACCTGCCGGGTGGGGTCGCCGTCCCGGTGGTGCGCGTACTGCTCGTCGGTGACGATCAGCACCCGGTCCTGCCCCCGGTAGTGGGAGCGGATCGCCGAGGTGGTGTCGGTACCGCCCAGCGAGCCGAACCGGCCGAGGACCCTCAGCACCGACTCGCCCCTGCCGAACGCCAGCCGCCTGCTCGTGGTACCGAACTCGACGAGGTCCGCGTCCGCCGCCCGCAGCGCGAGCGCCGTACCGAAGATCGCCGCCGCGTCGGCCCGGTTGAGCCGCGAGCGGTCGGACAGCGGGCCCCACATCGAGCCGGACCGGTCGACCAGCACCAGTGTCCGCCCCGGCAGCGCGGGCACGTTGGCCAGCGAGTGGCCGAGCGCCCGCTCCAGCGGACAGGACCAGCGCAGCGACGGGGCGTGCCGGTAGGCGGCGAGGTACCGGAACGGGAACTGCCGCGAGCGCGCCACCTCTGCCGGGTCACTGATCCGGGCCGCGACCTGGGCGGCCACCTCGTCGCAGACTCCCGCCGCGTCGAAGTTCCGCAGGTTGCGCACGAGCGCCATGGCCCCCATGGACGGGATGACCGCCTCCCAGGCCGCCCGGTCCATCGGTCCCTGGAGCCAGCCGGCCAGCGCCTCCCAGGTGATCCCGGCCGCCGCGAGCCGCTCGGCGCCACCGGGCTCGGTGACGACCGCGCGCCGCCGTGCGACGGGCAGCGCCATCAGTTCGCGGTGCGCGGCGAGCACCGGGCTCGACGCGGGCGGTACGGCCGTGTCCGGGTGGTGCCGCCGGTCCAGCGCGTACCGGAACAGCTCGCCCTGCCACGGCTTGTCCGGGTCCGGCGCCGCGTGCACCAGGTTCAGGATGTCGCCGAAGCGGTACCCCTTGGCCGCGGTGTCGTACTTGAGCAGCGACTGGCCGTGGTAGAGCCGCCGTACGGCGTCGGCGATCCCCCGCTTGACGGGCTTGGGGACGGCTCGGCCGTAGACCGCCGTCCAGTAGGCGAGGAACTCGCCGGGCTCGTCGGGCCGCCGCAGCACGCAGGCGACGACCTGCCGGTTCGCGGGGCCCTCGGTGGCGCCCGTGGTCAGGCGTGCGTGCACGTACTCGGCGGCGCCCACGAGGGAGGCGGTCCGCATGCCGCCCTCGCCGCGCAGCCAGCCGAGCAGGCCCGCGGTCCAGGCCGGATCGGTGACGGCGAGCTCACGGACGAGCTTCGCGTACCGGTCGTCGCGGTCGGCACCGTTCTCGTAGAAGGTCTGCTGCGAGACGAGGTTGGCGAGGGCGAGCAGGAAGAGCTCGGAACGCGCGTCCCGCTCCCGGCCGCGGCCGCCCTGGTAGGTACGGAGTACGTTTCCGGTCGAGGTGACCCGCGAAACGGGCTGTGCCCGGGCCGCCTTCGTGTTGAATCGCGCCATGGTGAATCCCCCGGATTCATGGGAGCCCGGGAAAAGGCGCGGCAAGTGGAGGGTGCCCGAGATCAGGATTCGGCGACGGGACGTCGACCTGGCGCGTCTTCCTTTCCGCCACATCGGCCCTGAGCCGACGACGGGATTCGAACCCGCACCCTCTTTCGAGGACCAGGGCCCTGAAGTATCCGCTGCCTGCGCACCGGGCACCCACCACTGGCTGCGCCTCCCGAGTCCAGTGACACACGCACCGGGAGGTGCATGAAGTTCTTGGTGTCCAGAGTTCAAGGCCGGCGGAACCGACGTAGGTGCTCTGGCCCCTGAGCTACACCGGCGCGTTGTACCGGTGGCGGGACTCGAACCCGCGGCCGCCCCATTATGAGTGGAAGTAGGTCCTGCCTTCGCACCTGGACGTTCATCACCTTAGGAGGCGTGCCGCGGGTCGGGCGAGCGAATTAGTCATCCGCGCTTCTGCCGCTTCCAGGGCCCCGTGATCGCGAGCATGATGCCCGGGGTCTGGATGTTCGCGTAGAGGGTCCTGCCGTCGGGCGAGAAGGTGACGCCGGTGAACTCGCTGTATTCCGGTTCCTCTTCGGTGCCGGCGTTCAGTTCGTTGCGGGCGATGGGGTAGGTGCGGCCGCTTTCGGTGGCGCCGAACAGGTGCTGGATGCCCTCGCCGTCCTCGGCGATGACCAGGCCGCCGTACGGGGAGACGGTGATGTTGTCCGGGCCGTCGAAGTCGCCGTCCGCGGACGGGTCGGGGTTGACGCCGATGAGGACCTTCAGGGTGAGGGTGCGGCGCTTGGGGTCGTAGAACCAGACGGCGCCGTCGTGCTGGACGGGGCTCTCCGCGCGGGCGTAGGAGGAGACGATGTACACGCCCCCGTCACCCCACCACATGCCCTCCAGCTTGCGGGCGCGGGTGACCTGGCCGGCGGTGAACTGCTTGCGGACCGAGGTGGTCTTCGCGTCGCGGTCCGGGACCTCGGTCCAGTCGACGCCGTACACGGTGCCGATCTTCGTGGCCCGGGAGAGGTCGTCGACGAACACCCCGCCGGAGTCGAAGCACTTGAAGGCCTGGAGCGTGCCCGCGTCGTCGGCGAGGGTGCGCAGCCGGCCGCGGCCGTGGTGGAAGTGCTCGGGCGGGGTCCAGCGGTAGAGCAGGCCGTTCGGGTTGGACGCGTCCTCCGTCAGGTAGAGGTGGCCGCGCTTGGGGTCGACGACGACGGCTTCGTGGGCGTACCGGCCCAGCGCCCTGATCGGCTTGGGGTCGCGGTTGGCCCGGCGGTCCTGGGGGTCGACCTCGAAGACGTAGCCGTGGTCCTTGGTCATGCCGTTGACGCCGGCCCTGTCCTCGGTCTCCTCGCAGGTGAGCCAGGTGCCCCAGGGAGTGTTGCCGCCCGCGCAGTTGGTGGCGGTGCCGGCGATGCCGACCCACTCGGCGACCTTGTCGTGGCGCACCTCCACCACGGTGCAGCCACCGGCGGCCGCCGGGTCGTAGACGAGCCCCTCGGTGAGCGGCACCGGGTGGGTCCAGTTGGCGCGGGGGCCGGCCAGTTCGTGGTTGTTGACGAGGAGGGTGGCGCCGCGCGGGCCGTCGAAGGTGGAGGTGCCGTCGTGGTTGGAGGGGGTGAACTCGCCCGTCTCCAGCCGGGTCCTGCCGCTGTACGTGATGACGCGGTACTTGAAGCCGGCGGGGAGGGCGAGGATGCCGTCGGGGTCGGGGAGCAGCGGTCCGTAGCCGACGCCGCCGTGTCCGTGGCCGTGCCCCGCCTCGGCCGCGCCGGGCGCCTCGGTCTCGGTGGAGGCGAGGGCGTTCGGGGCGGTGGCGAGGGCGCCGACGTTGCCGGCCAGCGCCACTCCGGCACCGGTGATCGCGGTTTTCCTGGCGAAGTCCCTGCGGGTGAGCGACATGGTGTCTCCTGTGACGGTCGTGGGGCCGTGGCGGGTGGCGGACCTCAAGTCGGCGCACACGCTCCCGTCCACACCTGAACTCCGCCTGAACGGAGGGCGACATCGGCTTCGCGTCTTCCACGAATCCGTATGCGCCGTCCTACGGAACCCAAAAGTCACACCCGGCAGCCCGCCGGGAACCCGCCGCGGACCGTGCCG
The DNA here is from genome assembly GCF_042754285.1 of Streptomyces sp. NPDC059224. Classification (NCBI taxonomy): domain Bacteria; kingdom Bacillati; phylum Actinomycetota; class Actinomycetes; order Kitasatosporales; family Streptomycetaceae; genus Streptomyces; species Streptomyces sp. NPDC059224. The sequence goes on along the minus strand of NZ_JBHZAN010000003.1, from coordinate 159,557 downwards.
GCCGTCGGCGACCGCACTCCCTCCTGGCCGCCCGGGGCCGCTACCCCCCTTGCTGCGACCGGGCCTTGAACGCCGCCTTACGGGCCTCCTTGGCGACCTTCTTGTCCGGGTGCAGGCGTCCCATGGCCTCCAGGACGTCAGCCGTGTCCGGGTGCTCGACCCGCCAGGCCTCGGCGAAGAACCCGGCGTGCTGCTGGGCCAATCCCTCGACCAGGGCCTGCAGTTCCTCGGAGTTGCCCTCGGCCGCCAGCTGCGCCGCGACCGTGTCGATGGTCAGCCAGAAGATCATGTCCGGCGAGGGCGCCGGCACGTCGGCGGCGCCGCGTTCGGCCAGCCAGACCCTGGCCAGCCCGCCCAGCTCGGGGTCGCCGAGGACCTCGCGGAGCGCCGGTTCGGCCTCGGCGCCGACCAGCGACAACGCCTGCTGGCAGCGGAGTCTGCGCAGCGGCGCGCCCGCGTCCTCGCCGCGCGCGGCGGCCAGCAGCTCCCGGGCGGCGGCGAGGGATTCACGCCGGTCCAGCCACTGCTCGATCTCGGCCTGCGCGGCCCCCTGCGGATACGCGGCCATCCCGTCGAGCAGGGCGTCCGCGCCCTTGTCGGCGAGCTCCCCGACCGCCGGCGCCTCGAACCCGGCTTCCAGCAGTCGCGTCCGCAGCCCGTACGCGCCGAGCGGGGTGAGCCGCACCATGCCGTACCGGGTGACGTCGCTCTCGTCGACCGGTCCGGCGGCCGGCTCCTCCTCGGCGTCGGCCATGAGCGCCTCGTCGACCGGCTGGTACGCGACGAGTCCGACCGGCTCCAGCATCCGGAACTGGTCGTCGAGCCGCATCATCGCGTCGGAGACCTGTTCGAGCACGTCGTTGGTCGGCTCCCCCATGTCGCTGGGCACGATCATCGACGCGGCGAGCGCGGGCAGCGGCACGGGCGCCTCGCCGGGACCGTCCTCGCTCACCGTCAGCAGGTACAGGTTGCCGAGGACGCCGTCGAGGAATTCCGCCTCCGCCTCGGGGTCCCAGTCGAGTGACGAGAAATCGACCTCGCCGCCCTCGTCGAGCGCGTCGACAATTCCGTCCAGGTCGGGCACGCTCGCGTCACCGATCACGGTCTCCAGCGCGGCCAGCCAGACCGCGAGGACGTCGTGCGGCGAGCCCGCGGTGAGCAGTGTCAGCTCCTCCCCGGCCGCCACCGTCCCGGCCTCCTCGTCGACGATCTCGACGAGCCCGGAGTCCAGGGCGATCCGCCAGGCCTCGGCGGCGTACGCGGCGGCGTCGTCCCCGGTGAGCCCGAGCAGCTCGGCCGCGGCCGGGAGCTGCTCCTCGGCCAGTCCGCCACCTGCGTCGACGCGGGTGTCGGGGCCGGCCCAGCGGGCGAGCCGGGCCGCCCGGGAGAGCAGCGGCGTGGCCAGCGCGGCGCGTGCCAGCTCCGCTTCGGGACGCAACCGCACCGGCGGCAGGGGGGAGCTGTCTGACATCGGGTGGTTCTCCTCGGACGCCTCTACGGTCGTACGACGACATGGACTCCGTACGACGGCCGTACGACCATCGGGACGCCGTACGCCTCAGCCGCTCAGCCTAGACGGATTTCGACCCATGCCGCCCGGTTCATCTCCCGGCCGGGTTGCCCGCATGGCCGAAACCTTGACAACTCCCCTGCGCAGGTACGAGATTGACGCGCGTAGAAATCAGGGGGACAAGTGTTCACTCGTGGTCTACGCGTGTCATGCCCATTCCATGACGCCCCTTCGTCCCGGCACCGTTCATGTCCCCGGAGGGATTTCCTTGCCGAGCAGGTCTTCCGCGCGTCTCGCCGCGCTCACCGTCGCCGCCGTCTGCAGCGCGGCGTCCACCGTCGCCCTCACCTCGCCGGCCCAGGCCGACGGGCTGCGCATCCATGACGTCCAGGGCGCCACGCGCGTATCGCCGTACGCCGGGCAGAAGGTGACGGACGTTCCCGGCATCGTCACCGCCACGCGCACCTACGGCTCCTCGCGGGGTTTCTGGCTCCAGGACCCGGCTCCGGACGCCGACCCGGCCACCAGCGAGGGCGTCTTCGTCTTCACCAGCTCCACCCCGAAGGTCGCGGTGGGCGACTCCGTCACCGTCACCGGCACGGTCTCCGAGTACGTCCCGGGCGGTGCCGCCACCGGCAACCAGTCGCTGACCGAGATCACCAAGCCGACGGTCACCACGGTCTCCACCGGCAACGCGGTCCCCGCACCGGTCGTGATCGACAAGAAGTCGGTGCCGGCCGAGTACACCCCGGCGGGCGACACGGCCGCGGCCGGCTCGGTCAACGGCCTCACCCTCCGGCCCACGAAGTACGCCCTGGACTACTACGAGTCCCTGGAGGGCATGAACGTCCAGGTCCGCGACACCCGCGTGATCACCGCGACCGACCCGTACGCCGAGCTGTGGGTCACGGTCAAGCCGCACGAGAACCGCACGGTCCGCGGCGGCTCGCTGTACCGCTCCTACGACGACCAGAACACCGGCCGCCTCCAGATCCAGTCCCTGGGCGCGACCGCCGACTTCCCGGTGGCGAACGTCGGCGACACGCTGGCCGGGCCCACGACCGGTCCGATGGACTACAACCAGTTCGGCGGCTACACCCTCGTCGCGAGCGAGCTGGGCGCCCTCAGGAGCGGCGGCCTGCAGCGCGAGACGACGAGGAAGCAGTCGAAGAACGAGCTGGCCGTCGCCACGTACAACGTCGAGAACCTCGACCCCTCCGACGGTACCTTCGCCGCCCACGCCGCCGCGATCGTGAACAACCTGCAGTCGCCCGACATCGTGTCCCTGGAGGAGATCCAGGACGACAACGGCGCCACGGACGACGGCACGGTCGCCGCCGACGTGACGGTGAACAAGCTGGTCGACGCCATCGTCGCGGCCGGCGGCCCGAGGTACGACTGGCGTTCCGTCAACCCGGTCAACGACCAGGACGGCGGCGAGCCCGGCGGCAACATCCGCCAGGTCTTCCTCTTCAACCCCGAGCGGGTGTCCTTCGTCGACCGCGCGGGCGGCGACTCCACCACCGCGGTCGGCGTCACCGAGGTGCACGGCCAGGCGCGGCTGACCGCCTCGCCGGGCCGCATCGCCCCGGCGGACTCCGCCTGGACGGCCAGCCGCAAGCCGCTGGCCGGCGAGTTCGCCTTCCGCGGCAGGACCGTCTTCGTGATCGCCAACCACCTGAACTCCAAGGGCGGCGACCAGGGCCTGACCTCGCAGTACCAGCCGGTGACCCGGAGCTCGGAGGTCCAGCGCCACGCGCAGGCGACGCTGGTCAACGCCTTCGTCAAGAGCATCCTGGACGTCCAGAAGGACGCGAACGTCATCGCGCTCGGTGACATGAACGACTTCGACTTCTCCGGCACCACCAAGATCCTGGAGAGCCACGGCGCGCTCTGGTCGGCGATCCGGTCGCTGCCGACGAAGGAGCGCTACACCTACGACTACCAGGGCAACGAGCAGGTCCTGGACCAGATCCTGATCAGCAAGGAGATCCGCCGCGGCGGCGACTTCGAGTACGACAGCGTGCACGTCAACTCGGAGTTCCACGACCAGATCAGCGACCACGACCCGCAGGTGCTGCGCTTCCGCCCCTGACGACCGCGGTTCAGGACTGGCTGAACACCCCGTTCAGCCAGTCCTGCCAGGCGCTCTCGTTCGCCTCGGCGTCGGCGTCCGGTGCGAAGTCGTGGATGCTGATGCCGACCGGGGCGCCCCAGTGGTTGCGCCCGAAGAACCGGACGAGGGCGTCGTCGGTGCGCAGCCCGATGAAGTACGGGTTGCGGTAGTCGACCACCGCCTCCAGAGTCCGCCCGCCGGGCCCCCGGACACTCGCCTTCGCGCCCTCGGCCAGGTCGTCCGGCAGGCCGAGCGCGCGGCCCACGGCCTCGAAGGCGTCCGGCGCCTGGGCCGCCCGCCCCCCGTCGAGCTGCGCGAAGGTGACCGGGCGGGGCGCGAAGTGGACCAGGTACTCGCGCAGGGTGTGCAGATAGAAGTCGGTGTGCCGGCTCGCACCGTCGTACTGGTTGTCCCAGTCGTCGGTGAAGATCCCGCTGTGGACGTAGCGCACCCAGGCCCGGCGGCCGCCGTCCCGCGGCTCGATCACGTGCTCCAGCTGGTTGGCGCTCTGCGTCGGGAACCCGACGTCCTCACTGCGGACGATCAGGTGGTGCGGCGGCTCGTAGGCGGTCACGGTCGAGCCGAAGGCCGCCGCGCCGCCCACCCGGGGCTCGGGCGGATCCATCGGCCACAGGTAGGCGCCGGAGCCGTTGGTGATCGCCTCCCACACCTCCTGGGGCGTGGCGTCGACCTCGAACTCGCGGGCGATCTCGAATTCCTTGGACATGTCTGGGCTCCTGCTGCCTACTGATCCGGTTCGGGGGTGGCCGTGGACCGGTCCACGGCCACGGGGTGCGGGTCGGCCTTGACCGTGGGGTGGAGGGCGACGACGATCCGGTGGTCCCGGCCGCCCTCCGTGCCGGGTGCGTCGTACTTGCGGATGAGCGCGCTCACGCCCGCCGTCAGCTCCTGCACGAACGCCGCGCGGTCTGCGGCGGAGGCGAAGCGCACCTCGCCGTCCAGCGCGTAGGTCGCCAGCCGCCTGCGGGCCTTGGCGGCACCACTGATCAGGGTGCCGACGTCGCGCACCAGACGGGCGCCGACCGCGAGCAGCCAGCGCGCGGAGAGCTGGTCGCGGAAGCGGTCCGGGTCCGGCTGTACGGCGGGCAGGGCGGCCGGCGAGATGACGTACGACGCGGCGGTCGCGCGCATCAGCCGCTCGGTGACATTGCCCTTGCGCCGCTCGCCCGCCAACTCGACCAGGCCGTGCCGCTCCAGCGTCTTGAGGTGGTAGTTCACCTTCTGCCTGGGCAGCCCGACCCGGCCGGCCAGCATCGCGGCCGACGCGGGCGCGCCTGCCAGTTCGGCGAGCAGCCTGGCCCGTACGGGGTCCAGCGACACCGCCGCGGCCTCGGGGTCCTCGATCACGGTCACGTCCAACATGACTCCACCCTCCCACCGAAAACTTTTCTTGTCCAGACGGATCTGGTTTTCGGTGAGAGGGCGGAGAGAGAGCCGCCGAGCCGCCCTCAGCGGCGTCGGGCCCGGCTCATCACGCCGGCCACGACGGCACCGGCGACGGCGAGGGCGGCGCCCGCGATCAGCATCGGACGGGAGGAGCTCCGGGTTGACCGCAGGGCGCCGCGCGCGGACCGCGGGAGGTGCTCCTCCGCTGCGCGGCCCGCCTCGACGGCCTTCTCGGAGGCCACGTGGCCAGCCCGCTCCGCCTGCTCCTGGACGACGTGTCCGGCCCGCAGCGCCCGCTCCAGCAGCACGTGCCGCGCCTTCGTCAACTGCTCCTGGGTACCGTGGCCGCCCTTCGCCGCCCGGTCCTGGGCGTGGTGGCCGGCCCGGGTGGCACCCGCGCGCAACTGGACGGTCAGCGCACCGGCCTTGTCCTTGAGGTCGGCCGCGCGGGCCTGGGTACGCCCCCTGAGGTCGGCCTTCGCCGCCAACGCACCCGCGGAGTCGGCGAGTCGGGCCCCCGTTCCGTGTGCGGTCCTCTTCGTCATGGCTACTGCCTCTCCTGGTCTCGTCGGCGTCCGCTCGTACCTGCGGACCTTCCGGGTACCCGGATCGCCGACGGTCAGGCGGGGCGGGCGGCACGGCCAGCCCGCGCACGCAACGACTTAGCGTTCCTAAGACGTACAGCACAGAAGAATTAAGTGGAGCTAAGCCATCGCGCTGCCGAGACTAACCCCCATGACACCCATGACACCCACGACACCCGTCACGAACCCACCCGGCACCGCCGGCCCGCGCCGTCCCTTCGGCCGCACCCTCTGTGCGATGGTCACGCCGTTCACCGGCACCGGCACGCTGGACCTCGACGGCGCCCGGCGGCTGGCCGCACGGCTGGCCGCGGACGGCTGTGACGGCCTGGTGCTCAACGGCACCACCGGTGAGTCGCCGACCACCACGGACGCCGAGAAGAGCGAGCTCATCTCGGCCGTCCGGGAGGCGGTCGGCGAGGGGGTGGTGCTGGTGGCGGGCGTGGGCACCGCGGACACCCGGCACACCGTGGAGCTCACGCGCGCGGCCGAGAAGGCGGGCGCGGACGGCGTGCTGGTGGTGTCGCCGTACTACAGCAGGCCGCCGCAGGACGCGCTGGAGGCGCACTTCCTGGAGGTGGCGGGGGCGAGCGGGCTGCCGGTGATGCTGTACGACATCCCCGGCCGCACCGGCACCCGCATCGAACCGGAGACGCTGGTCCGGCTCGCCGCGCACCCCGCGATCGTGGCGGTGAAGGACTGCTCGTACGACTTCCTCGGCACCCAGAAGGTGCTGGCGCGCACGGAACTGGCCTACTACGCGGGCTGCGACGAGCACGTCCTCGCCCTGTACGCGGTGGGCGGCGCGGGCTGTGTCAGCACGGTCGCGAACGTGGTGCCGGACCGGGTCGCCGCGATCCTCGACGCGTTCGACGCCGGTGACACCGCCCGCGCCGCCGAACTGCAGCGGCGGGCCGTGCCGTTGATCGAGGCGATGACGGCCGCGGGCCTGCCGGGCACGGTCACCTCGAAGGCGCTGCTCAACGCGCTCGGCCGGCCGGCGGGCCCGGTACGGGCACCGCTGCGGTCCGCCGGCCCGGAGGCGGCCGACGGGCTGCGGGCGGTGTACGAGGAGTTCGCGGCCGGCTGATCAGCGGCGGGCGAAGACGGGCTGCCACGCCTTCAGGTCGTCGTACATCTCCTTCTGGACACCGCTCAACGGCACGGTCCTGTCGCTGCCGATCGTCACCAGCACGAGCCGGGCGCGGTACGGCTCGTCCAGGCCACTGGCCCGCTCCCAGGCGATGAGCCGCCGGTCGTCGGCCCAGGCGAGCAGGTTGCCGCCGCGGACCTTGGTGATCTCCTTGCCGGTGCGGGGATCACGGATCGAGGAGTACGACTTCCCGGGGGCGACCTCCCTGGTCAGACCGAGCGCGGCGAGCCGCCCGTTCGGCGACAGCCGTGCCTCGACGTCCGTCCGCAGGTACCGCTCGTCCGCCGGCGCGGCGATCCTGCCGCCGTCGAGGCCGTAGAACTGCTGCTTCCCGTCCCGGTCCCCGATGACCTGGGCGTACACCTGGCCGCCGGTGCGGCTGTAGGAGAAGTCCGCGCGCGGGAGGGTGTCGCTGCCGGACGCGACACCCGTCCAGGTGCCCTCGCCGGAGGCCACGTCGATGTCGTAGAAGCCCGTCCGGCCGGACGTGGTGAACGCCGGCCCCCAGCCCCAGCCGCCCTTGAAGTTCCGGACCTTGGCGCGCGCGTCGGGGTTCGCGTCGTACGTCGTCGCCAGCAGCCTGGTCCCGTCCTGCGAGAAGGCCAGTCCGCCGACCCCGTGCCCGACCGGGATCCACCGCTCGACCTTCCTCGTCGCGAGGTCGAGCAGGCCGATCCGGCGCACGGGCAGGGTCTGCTCGAGCACGGCGGCCGTCCGCAGGCCCGGCGCGACCGCGACGAAGGCCCACCGGGGGTCCTTCACGTAGGTGCCGGTCGCCTGGTCGAGCAGCCGGTACGTGCGCACGCCTACACCCTTGTCGTCCGTCAGCGGCACGGTCCGCCAGGTGTAGTACGCGGCGAGCGCCGTCCGCCCCGCCGCGATGAACTCGCGCGGCGGCGACTGGTCCGGGTGCCCGGTGATCCCGTCCCGCTGCACGGCCCCGGACGGACGCACGTCGCTCTTCCCGGAGTCCAGCAGCGGCACCGCCACCGCGACCGCGACCACGGCGGCCGTCGCGGCGGCCACGGAGGCGAGCCTGCGGGCGCGGCGGCGCCGGCGGACGGCCAGCACCCGGTCGGCGAAGCCCGGTCCCGCGGGCGGCTGTGCAACGGCCAGCTCCCGCAGGGAGTCCCGCACGAGTTCCTCGACGTTCACGGCCGCACCTCCACGGGCGAGTAGTCACGGGACGGCGGCTGCGCGCGGCCGGGGTCCGGGTCGAGGGCGGCCAGTTCGGGTGCGAGGGTGCGCAGCCGGGCCAGGGAGCGGTGGGTGGTGGACCGTACGGTGCCGACGGAGCAGCCGAGCAGCCGGGCCACGTCGGCCTCCGGCAGGTCCTCGAAGTAGCGGAGCACCAGCACGGTGCGCTGACGGGCGGTGAGCCGGGCCAGGGCCGCGCGCAGTACGAGCCGCAGTTCGGCGGTGGACGCGGCGTCGGGGGCCGACGGGCTCTCCGGGGGTTCGGCGACGCTGAGTTCACGCCGCCGCCACTTCAGGCGCCAGCGGCTGATCTGCTGCCGGTAGAGGATCTGCCGTACATAGGCCTCGGGTTCGTCGATCCGCCGCCAGCGGCCGGCCGCCTTGATCAGCGCGTTCTGCAGCAGGTCCTCGGCCGCGTGCCGGTCGCCGCCGGTCAGCAGCACGGCGGTTCTCAGCAGCGCCGAGGACCGGCCGTCCACGAACTCCCGGAAGCTCTCGCCCAGTTCCGCATCCATCGTCACCTTCTCTTCCCCCGGGCCCACCTCGTGTCCGGGCCCCGCACCCGTGGTGACGCGTGCGGAGCGGCCGCGCTATGCCTGTCCGGCGCGGATTTTATTCACCGGTGTCACGGCCGCCCGCTGCCCTACGTTGTCCCCATGAGCCGCCCCCTGTTGTTCCTGGACGTCGACGGCCCCCTCAACCCGTACGCGGCACAGCCGGAGCGGCGCCCGGAGGGCTACACGACGGTCCGGGCGACCGTCCGCCCCGGGCGTCCGCTGCGGGTGTGGCTGAACCCGTCCCACGGCCCGGCACTCCTCGCCCTCGGCTACGACCTGTGCTGGGCGACCACCTGGATGGCCGAGGCGAACCACTGGATCGCCCCGGTCGTGGGCCTGCCCGAGCTGCCGTACGTCGACTTCGGCAAGGAACTGCTGGCGCATCGGCCCGACGGGGTGCACTGGAAGACGGCGGCGATCCTCGCGTACGCCGGGGGCCGGCCGTTCGCCTGGGTGGACGACGAGCAGACCCCGGCGGACACCCGCTACGTCCACGCCCACCACCCCGGGCCGGCCCTGCTCCACCACGTCGATCCCCGTGTCGGCCTGCGGGCGGGCGACTTCACCGCGCTGACGGAGTACCGGAATTCCCTCCCCCACGACGACTGAGCGCCCCTCCGGTCCCCCGGAAGGACGCTCGGCCCGGCGAGGGCTTCCGTCAGTTGTGGCTGTGCAGGATCTCGTTCAGGCCGTCCCAGACCGCGTTGTTCGGGCGGGCCTCGACGCTGCCGGTGACCGAGTTGCGGCGGAAGAGGATGTTGGAGGCACCGCTCAGTTCGCGGGCCTTGACGATCTGGCCGTCGGGCATGGTGACCCGGGTCCCGGCCGTGACGTACAGGCCGGCCTCGACCACGCACTCGTCGCCGAGGGCGATGCCGACGCCCGCCTCGGCGCCGACCAGGCAGCGCTCGCCGATGGCGATGATCACGTTGCCGCCGCCGGACAGGGTGCCCATGGTGGACGCGCCGCCGCCGATGTCGGAGCCGTTGCCGACCACGACACCGGCCGAGATGCGGCCCTCGACCATCGAGGTGCCGAGCGTGCCGGCGTTGAAGTTGACGAAGCCCTCGTGCATGACGGTCGTGCCCTCGGCGAGGTGCGCGCCGAGGCGGACCCGGTCGGCGTCGGCGATGCGCACGCCCTTGGGGACGACGTAGTCCGTCATCCGCGGGAACTTGTCGATCGAGGTCACCTGGAGGTGCAGGCCCTCGGCGCGGGCGTTCAGCCGGACCGTCTCGATCTCGTCGACGGCGACCGGGCCGAGGGAGGTCCAGGCGACGTTGGCGAGGAAGCCGAACTGGCCGTCCAGGCTCAGGCCGTGCGGCTTGACCAGACGGTGCGAGAGCAGGTGCAGACGCAGGTAGACGTCGTGCGCGTCGATCGGCTTCTCGTCGACCGAGGCGATGACCGTACGGACCGCGACGACCTCGACGTTGCGGCGGGGGTCCGGGCCGACCGCCTTGGCCGCGCCCTCGCCGAGGAGTTCCACGGCCTGCTCGGCGGAGAGCGTCTCGGTGCCGGCCGGGCCGGGCTCGGCGACCAGCGCGGGGGCGGGGAACCAGGTGTCGAGAACGGTGCCGTCGGCGGCGACGGTGGCGAGCCCGGCGGCCACGGCGCCGGTGGGACGAAGAGCAGTCGTGTCGGTCATGAGGGCAACCTAACCGGCCGGGGGCCGGGGAGGCGAACCAGCGTGCGGGGCGTCTCGGCAGCCGGGCCGTGAAGCCCGGCCGGGCGGCCCGCACCCCCCTGCGGTGCGGGCCGCCCGGGAGCGGGGGGTGGGGTCAGGAACACTCGCCGGCCTTGTCCACCACCGCCGTCGTGACCAGTTCGTCGGCGTCGGCGACCTTGCCGTCCACGAACCGGCGCCGTCCCACGACGTGGTAGGTCCGCGGGTCGATCAGCGTCTGTTTCACCAGACTGGGCCTGAGCTCGGCCTTGTTCCGGGGCAGTTCCGGGTCGTCCACGGCGAGGCAGTCGGTCAGGGCGACGGCTTGCGGCCGGTGACCGTGTCGACCAGGTGGTCGGTGACGTTCCCCTTGACCAGCAGCGCGAGGCGCGCGGTACAGCGAGGCCAGCGCCGCGGGCGGCATGGGTCTGTGACCGAGGAGGGCGCTGATCTCCCTGTAGTCGTCCCACGCCCGGCCCCCGGGCCCCTTCACTCCGTCGTCGCTGATGGCGTTCCAGTCACGGAGGGCTCTCCCTGATGCGTCGGTGCGTGCGGGTCGCCGGGAAGGGGGCGGGGGACGCGTTCCGTCCGGCTCAGGGAATCACGCGGCCCAGCACCTCTCGCGCGTACCGCTCGTCGTAGGGGGTCCCGGTCAGCAGCACCTGGAGGCAGATCCCGTCCATCAGCGCGACCAGTGCCCGCGCGGTGACCGGGTCGGTGCGCCGGGCCAGCCGTTCCGCCAGGTCGTCGGCCCACTCGGCGGCGACCGGTCGCAGCGCCGGGCGTCGCAGGGCGGCGAGGTAGAGCTCGTACTCCAGCTCCACGGCGGTACGGTCCCCGCTCAGCCAGTCGCCGAGGATCCGGGCGAGGGCGGTGACGAGATCCGCCGCGGGGTCGTCCAGGCCGCCGTACGCGGCGACCACCTTGGCGAAGCCCTCGTTGGCCTGCCGCAGCGCGGCGACCATCAGTTCGTCGAGGGTCGTGAAGTGGTACGTCGTGGAGCCGAGCGGCACGTCCGCGGCGGCTGCGACGGAGCGGTGGGAGAGCCCGGCGAGCCCTTTCTCCCCCACCACGCGGATCGCCGCCTCGATGATCCGCTGCCTGCGGTCGGGATCGTAACGGCGTGGCATCAGTGCGCGCCTCCCAGGTTGAGGACCACCACTCCGCAGACGATGAGCACGATCCCGGCGACCTTGACCAGGCTCAGCCCTTCCCCGAACAGCAGCAGGCCGAGCACGGCGATGGCCGCGGTGCCCACGCCGGACCAGATCGCGTACGCCGTGCCGATCGACACGGTCTTCAGCGTCGCTGCCAGCAGCAGGAACGACAGGAGGTATCCCAGTGCCGTCACGAGCGAGGGCCAGAGCCTGCTGAAGCCCTCGCTGTACTTCAACGCCGTCGTCGCGGCGACCTCGGCGGCTATGGCGCCGGCGAGCGTCAGGTATCCCATGTGTACGAGTGTACGCACCGTTGTGTACGGCCGTACACAACACCCGTGTCGCACTGCGGGCACGGGTGCGCATCGGGATCCGCGGCCGAACTCCCCCACGTCACGCAAAGATGTTCAACTCTCATGGAAACCGCTCACTGAAACGACTCCCCGTGGCCGTGCGACTCTACTAGTGTGTGCACCTCGGTGACCCACCATCACTTCACACTCCATCCACACCACCCTCACACCCCCGGCTGCCGCTGCCCTGGCGCCGCTGGAGGAAAAAGCGCATGCCACAAACCACCCCCCAACCCCCGCCGCACCCCTCCTGGGAGAACGGCTGGGTCCCCGACACCTCCCGGCCTCCCGGGACCCGGAGGCTCTGGCTGGCCGGCACGCTGGCGACAGCCACGGTCGTCGCCTGCGTCACCGCGACAGCCGTCAGCCACCACCCATCTGATCAGACGTCAGCCGCCCCGTCGGCCGGCGCGGCCCTCGACCACGGCCCCGGGCTGCTCTCCTTCGCCTCACCGACGGCGCCGGGACCGGCCGTACCCGGCAAGGACAAGTCGGGCATGCCGACGACCTCGCCGACCGTGTCCGCCTCCGCCACGGCGTCGGCCACGGCACCCGGCACCACCGCGAAGACCTCGCCGTCCAGCACGAAGCCGACCAAGTCCGCCCCTTCCAAGGGAAGTCCGGGCGGCACAGGCGGCTCGGGCGCGTCCGCACCGCAGTCCCCCACCCTCAGGTCGGTCCGCTCGGTCAACTACCCGGACCGCTACTGGCAGGTGAGCGACGGTTACGTGAAGCTCGACCCGGCCGGCGGCTCGGAGTCCCGCGGGGACTCCACGTTCACCGTCGTCAACGGCCTCGCGAACAGCTCCTGCTACTCGTTCCGGACGTCCGACGGGAAGTACCTGCGCCACCGCGACTTCGTGCTGCGCGCCGACCGCAGCGACGGCTCGTCCCTCTTCCACCAGGACGCCACCTTCTGCGCCCGGACCTCGGCCTACTCCGGCGCGGTCCTGCTGGAGTCGGTGAACTACCCGGGCCGTTTCCTGCGCCACCAGAACTTCCAGCTGAAACTGGTCTCCTACCAGAACAGCGAGCTCTACCGAGCGGACTCGGCGTTCCGCCTGGTGGATCCCCTGTCGTGAAGCACGCGAAAGCGGCGGCACCCGACCGGTGCCGCCGCTTTCGTGTGTGCGGGTCTCAGACGTTGAACCCGAGCGCCCTCAGCTGCTCGCGGCCGTCGTCGGTGATCTTGTCGGGGCCCCACGGGGGCATCCAGACCCAGTTGATGCGCAGTTCGTTGACGAGGCCGTCCGTGGCGGACTTGGCCTGGTCCTCGATCACGTCCGTCAGCGGGCAGGCCGCCGAGGTCAGGGTCATGTCGATCGTCGCGATGTTCGCGTCGTCGATGTGGATGCCGTAGATCAGGCCGAGGTTGACCACGTCGATGCCCAGCTCGGGGTCGACGACGTCGTACAGGGCCTCGCGGAGTTCCTCCTCGGAGGCCGGCTTCATCTCAACGGTCTCGCTCATGCCGTCTTCCTTTCGGCGTCGGCCGCGCCGCCCAGCGCCTGAGCCGTCGCGTCCTTCCACGCCATCCAGCTCAGGAGGGCGCACTTGACCCGGGCCGGGTACTTGGAGACACCGGCGAACGCGACCGCGTCCTCCAGCACCTCCTCCATCGAGTCATCGGGTTCGAGCTTGCCCTTGGACTGCATCAGCTCCAGGAAGGTCGCCTGGATCCGCTGCGCGTCGGCCAGCTCCTTGCCGACCAGCAGGTCGTTCAGTACGGAGGCGCTCGCCTGGCTGATCGAGCAGCCCTGGCCCTCGTACGAAACGTCCTCGATCGTCGTGCCGTCGTACTTCACGCGGAGGGTGATCTCGTCGCCGCACGTCGGGTTCACATGGTGCACCTCGGCGTCGCCATCCCTGAGACCACGCCCGTGCGGGTGCTTGTAGTGGTCCAGGATGACTTCCTGGTACATCGAGTCCAGCTTCACGGTCTCAGTTCACGCCCTTCAGCCGAAGAAGTTCCGTACGTGCTCCAGCCCCTCGACCAGTGCGTCGATCTCGGCCGGCGTGGAGTACAGATAGAACGACGCTCGCGTGGTCGCAGGAATTCCGTACCGCAGGCAGACCGGACGCGCGCAGTGATGGCCGACCCGGACCGCGATGCCCTGCTCGTCGAGGACCTGGCCCACGTCGTGCGGGTGGATGTCGCCGAGGGTGAAGGAGATCGCGGCGCCCCGGTCCTCGGCCGTGGTGGGGCCGATGATCCTCAGATCGGGGACCTCGGCGAGCCGCCGCACCGCGTAGTCGGTGAGTGCGTGCTCATGGGCGAGGACCTTGTCCATGCCGATGGCGTTCAGGTAGTCGATGGCCGCGCCGAGACCGACCGCCTGGGCGATCGGAGGGGTGCCCGCCTCGAACTTGTGCGGAGCGGGAGCGTAGGTCGACGAGTGCATCGACACGGTCTCGATCATCTCGCCGCCGCCGAGGAACGGAGGCAGGTCCTCCAGGAGTTCCTGGCGGCCCCACAGGACACCGATGCCGGTCGGGCCGCACATCTTGTGGCCGGTGAAGGCGACGAAGTCGGCCTGCAGGGCCTGGACGTCGAGAGGCATGTGAGGTGCGGCCTGGGACGCGTCGATGCAGACCAGCGCGCCGACCTCCTGGGCGCGGCGGACTATCGCCTCGACCGGGTTGACGGTGCCCAGGATGTTTGACACCAGCACGAAGGAGACGATCTTCGTCTTCTCGGTGATGATCTCGTTGATGCCGGACAGGTCGAGGCGGCCGTCGTCGGTGAGGCCGAACCACTTCAGCTTCGCGCCCGTGCGCTGCGCGAGCAGCTGCCACGGCACGATGTTGGAGTGGTGCTCCATCTCCGTGATGACGATCTCGGTCTCGTGGTCCACCCGGTAGGGCTCGTCGGCCCAGCCGAGCATGTTCGCCACGAGGTTCAGGGACTCGGAGGCGTTCTTCGTGAAGATCACCTCGTCGCGGCTGGGCGCGTTGATGAACTCCGCGACCTTGTCACGCGCACCCTCGTACAGCGCCGTGGCCTCCTCGGCGAGCACATGCACACCGCGGTGGACGTTGGCGTTGTGACGCTCGTAGTACTCGCTCAGGGCGTCCAGCACCTGGCGCGGCTTCTGCGAGGTCGCCGCGTTGTCCAGGTAGACGAGCTTCCGATCGTCGTGGACCAGTCGGTCCAGGACGGGGAAGTCCTTGCGGATCGCCTCGGTGTCGAGGAGGCCCGGCAGCTGTGTCACGCGGATGCGCCGCCCTTCGTGTATGCCTCGTAGCCCTCGTTCTCCAGCTTGTCGGCGAGTTCGGCGCCGCCGGACTCGACGATCCGGCCGCCGGAGAAGACATGGACGTAGTCGGGCTTGATGTAGCGCAGGATGCGCGTGTAGTGCGTGATCAGCAGGGTGCCGACCTCACCGGTCTCGCGGACGCGGTTGACACCCTCGGAGACGATGCGAAGGGCGTCGACGTCGAGGCCCGAGTCCGTCTCGTCGAGAATCGCGATCTTCGGCTTGAGCAGTTCGAGCTGAAGGATCTCGTGGCGCTTCTTCTCACCGCCGGAGAAGCCCTCGTTGACGTTGCGCTCGGCGAAGGACTGGTCCATGTGGAGGCGCTCCATGGCCTCCTTGACCTCCTTCACCCAGGTGCGCAGCTTGGGGGCCTCGCCGCGGATGGCGGTGGCGGAGGTGCGCAGGAAGTTGGAGACCGACACGCCGGGGACCTCGACCGGGTACTGCATCGCCAGGAACAGGCCCGCGCGGGCGCGCTCGTCGACGGACATCTCCAGGACGTCCTCGCCGTCGAGGGTGACGGTGCCGCTGGTGACCGTGTACTTCGGGTGACCCGCGAGCGAGTAGGCGAGGGTCGACTTGCCGGAGCCGTTGGGGCCCATGATGGCGTGCGTCTCGCCCTGCTTCACGGTCAGGTCGACGCCCTTGAGGATCTCCTTCGTGGCGTTGTCGGCCTCGACGGTGACGTGCAGGTCTCGGATTTCAAGCGTTGCCATGGATAGCCTCAGGACTCCTGGGTGAGGGAGACGAGCACGTCGTCCCCTTCGATCTTTACGGGGTATACGGGGACGGGGCGGGTGGCCGGGAGGCCGGACGGCTTGCCGGTGCGCAGGTCGAAGCTGGAGCCGTGCAGCCAGCACTCGATCTGGCAGTCCTCCACCTCGCCCTCGGAGAGCGAGACGTTGGCGTGGGAGCAGATGTCGTAGATCGCGAACACCTCTCCCTCGGTGCGGACGACCGAGACCGGCGTGCCGTCGATTTCCACCCGCTTCGGGGTGTCGTCCTCCAGCTCGCTCAGGCCGCAGGCGCGTACGAACGCTGTCGGGGCTGTCATGCGACCGCGGCCTCCAGCTCCTCCTCGATCTTGGCGAGCAGCCGCTCCTCGATGTCCGGGACACCGATCTGCTGGACCAGCTCTGCGAAGAAGCCGCGGACCACCAGGCGGCGGGCCTCGTGCTCCGGGATGCCGCGCGCCATCAGGTAGAAGAGCTGCTCGTCGTCGAAACGGCCGGTGGCGGAGGCGTGGCCGGCGCCGACGATCTCGCCGGTCTCGATCTCCAGGTTCGGCACCGAGTCGACGCGCGCGCCGTCCGTGAGGACCAGGTTGCGGTTCATCTCGTAGGTGTCGGTGCCCTCGGCCTTGGCCTCGATGAGGACGTCGCCGATCCAGACCGCGTGTGCCTGCTCGCCCTGGAGCGCACCCTTGTAGGCCACGTTCGACTTGCAGTGCGGGGTGTTGTGGTCGACGAGCAGCCGGTGCTCCTGGTGCTGGCCCGCGTCGGTGAAGTACAGACCGAACAGCTCGGCCTCACCGCCGGTGCCGGCGTAGGCGACGCGCGGGTGCAGGCGCACGACGTCGCCGCCGAAGGTGACCACGAACGACTTGAAGGTGGCGTCCCGGCCGATCAGCGCGTTGTGCTGGCCGACGTGCACGGCCTTGTCGTCCCAGTCCTGGACGGAGATGACGGTCAGCTTGGCGCCGTCGCCCAGCAGGTAGTCGACGTTGGCGGCGAGCACGGCGTCACCCGTGTGGTCGATGACGACGACGGCCTCGGCGAAGGCTCCCAGCTCGATCACCTGGTGGCCGTAGGCGACCCCGCCCTCACCGTGCACGGCGATGCGGATCGGGTCGGTGAGGACGGTCTCCTTGGGGACCGTGACCACACCGGCCTGCTCGAACGCGGAGTAGGCCTGGGCGGCGACGCGGTCCACGGGGGTACCGGCCCGGCCGAGCCGGGGGTCGTCGCGGCCGACCAGCTCGACGGTGACGCCCTCGGGGGCCTCGACGGCGACCTTGACGCCCTCGCCGGTCGCGACGGCGGTGCCGTCGTGCAGACCGCGCAGGCGCTCCAGCGGGGTGAACCGCCACTCCTCCTCGCGGCCGTGCGGGACCGGGAAGTCCGCCACGTCGAAGGAGGGCGGCGCGCTCGTGCGCGTGGCGACGGTCGACTCGGCGGCGACCGCGATCGAGCCGGCGGTGGTGGAGCCCACCGGTGTGTACTGAGCCTCAGCCATGGCTGTCGTAGTGCTCGCTTTCCGTTCCGTAAGTGGCTTGCGGGGAGGGGGCGGTGGGGTCAGCCGACCGCGCCTTCCATCTGCAGCTCGATCAGCCGGTTGAGCTCCAGCGCGTACTCCATCGGCAGTTCCTTCGCGATGGGCTCGACGAAGCCGCGCACGATCATGGCCATCGCCTCGAACTCGGAGAGACCGCGGCTCATCAGGTAGAAGAGCTGGTCCTCGGAGACCTTGGAGACGGTCGCCTCGTGGCCCATGGACACGTCGTCCTCGCGGACGTCGACGTACGGGTAGGTGTCCGAGCGGGAGATGGTGTCGACGAGCAGCGCGTCGCACAGCACGTTCGACTTGGACCCGGCCGCGCCCTCGCCGATCTCGACCAGGCCGCGGTAGGAGGTACGGCCGCCGCCGCGCGCGACCGACTTCGAGACGATGTTGGACGACGTGTTCGGCGCCATGTGGACCATCTTGGAGCCGGCGTCCTGGTGCTGCCCCTCGCCCGCGAAGGCGATGGAGAGGGTCTCGCCCTTGGCGTGCTCGCCCATCAGGTAGACGGCCGGGTACTTCATCGTCACCTTGGAGCCGATGTTGCCGTCGATCCACTCCATGGTCGCGCCCTCGTAGGCGACGGCGCGCTTGGTGACCAGGTTGTAGACGTTGTTCGACCAGTTCTGGATGGTCGTGTAGCGGCAGCGGGCGTTCTTCTTGACGATGATCTCGACGACCGCGGAGTGCAGCGAGTCCGACTTGTAGATCGGGGCGGTGCAGCCCTCGACGTAGTGCACGTAGGCACCCTCGTCGACGATGATCAGGGTCCGCTCGAACTGGCCCATGTTCTCGGTGTTGATCCGGAAGTAGGCCTGGAGCGGGATCTCGACGTGCACGCCCTTCGGCACGTAGATGAAGGAGCCGCCCGACCACACCGCGGTGTTCAGGGAGGCGAACTTGTTGTCACCGACCGGGATGACCGTGCCGAAGTACTCCTTGAAGAGCTCCGGGTGCTCCTTCAGCGCGGTGTCGGTGTCCAGGAAGATGACGCCCTGCTCCTCCAGGTCCTCGCGGATCTGGTGGTAGACGACCTCGGACTCGTACTGGGCGGCGACACCGGCGACCAGGCGCTGCTTCTCCGCCTCCGGGATACCCAGCTTGTCGTAGGTGTTCTTGATGTCCTCGGGCAGGTCCTCCCAGGACTCCGCCTGCTTCTCCGTGGAGCGCACGAAGTACTTGATGTTGTCGAAGTCGATCCCCGACAGGTCGGAACCCCAGTTCGGCATCGGCTTCTTCTCGAAGAGGCGCAGGCCCTTGAGGCGGAGCTTGGTCATCCACTCCGGCTCGGACTTCTTCGCGGAGATGTCCCGGACGACATCCTCGTTGATGCCGCGCTTGGCGGAGGCGCCGGCGGTGTCGGAGTCGGCCCAGCCGTATTCGTACTTGCCCAGGCCCTCGAGTTCGGGGTGGGCAGTCTCCGTGGGGAGAGTCATGCGGGGTTCCTCCCGGCCGTGCTAGCAGATGCGTCAGTGGAAATCTTGGGGATGAACGTCGTGCAGACGCCGTCGCCGTGCGCGATGGTCGCCAGCCGCTGGACGTGCGTTCCGAGCAGTTCGGCGAAGATCTCCGTCTCCGCCTCGCACAGCTGGGGGAACTGCTCCGCGACATGGGCGACCGGGCAGTGGTGCTGGCACAGCTGTTCGCCGACCGGTGCGGTGCGCGCCGTTGCAGCGTACCCGTCCCGGCTCAGGGCCTTGGCCAGCGCTTCCGTGCGGTCGTCGGGGCTCACGGCCTCGATCGCCTTGCGGTAGGCGCTCGCCTGCGCGGCGATCCTGGCCCGCGCGAAGGCGGCGACGGCGTCCTGACCGCCTCCCTGCTCGGCGATCCAGCGCAGCGCGTCGGCGGCGAGGGTGTCGTAGGACTGGTCGAAGGCGTCGCGGCCGCAGTCGGTGAGGACGAAGACCTTGGCGGGGCGGCCACGCGTCCGCGCTCCGTACACCCGCTGCTCGCGAGACTCCACGACATCGTCGGCGACCAGGGCGTCCAGGTGCCGGCGTACGGCCGCCGGGGTCAGGCCCAGGCGTCCGGCCAGCTCGGTGACGGTCGACGGCCCGTGGTCCAGGATCGACCGCGCGACCCGGTTGCGCGTCGAGCGCTCACCGGTCGCGAGTTCCTCCTGCGGGGTCCCCGTGGGGGTCTCCCGAGCTTCGCCGACGTTTTTCACAACGCCATTGTTGCGTAATTCCTCGGAGCCAGGCAAGCGGCGTCCGGACCGCCGGACGGTGCCCTGCGTCACTTAGGCATACCTAATCTGACCTGCGCAAACGATCTCTGAACGATCACCCCCCAGGCAATCCGGTGGCGTCCGGCGGCCCCGTCCGCAACACTCCACACTCATGCCCACACCCCCTCCGACCGGCCCTCTTGTCACCCGGGACACCCTCGCGAAGCAGCTTCGGCAGCTCGGTGTCGAGGCCGGCGAAACCCTCCTCGTGCACACCTCGCTCAGCTCCCTCGGATGGGTCAACGGCGGAGCCGTTGCGGTCGTCGAAAGTCTTCTCGACGCGCTCGGTCCGGACGGCACCCTGGTGGTCCCCACCCAGACCGGCGACCTCTCGGACCCGGCGGTCTGGCGCGACCCGCCCGTCCCCGAGGAGTGGTGGGCGGACATCCGGGCGACCATGCCGGCGTACGACCCCCGGATCACCCCGGCGCGCGGGGTCGGCGTGCTCCCGGAGACCGTGCGGACCTGGCCGGGCGCCCTGCGCAGCGCACATCCGCAGACCTCCTTCGCCGCCGTCGGCCCCCGGGCGGCCGAGATCGTCGGCGGCCACGCCGCCGACTGCCGGCTCGGCGAGCGGAGCCCGCTGGGGCGCCTGGAGGCACTGGACGCACGTGTGCTGATGCTCGGCACCGGCTATGCCACCTGCACCGCCTTCCACCTCGCCGAGTACCGGATACCGTCGCCCCGCGTCCGGGTCGGCCGGCCCGCCGCGGGCGGCGGCTGGGAGGTGGTGACCGAGGTGTCGATCACCTCCGACCGCTTCGACGAACTGGGTCACGACTTCGAACGCGACCGGCCCGCCGTCGTCCGCGCGACGGTCGGCGCGGCCGCGGCCCGGCTCTTCCCGGTGCGTGAGGCGGTGGCCTATGCCGAGCGATGGCTGGCCGTGCACCGACCCCGTGAGGAGGAGATCTAGTACCCGGCCGTCCGGGTGACGGCTGCCGTACCTAGACTCTGTCTCCATGCGAAGTGAGCCCGTGGTCCAGGTGCGGGACCTGGTGAAGCGGTACGGTACGAAATCCGCCGTGGACGGCCTCGACCTGGTGGCCCGCCCGGGGGTGACCGCCGTGCTCGGCCCCAACGGAGCGGGCAAGACGACGACGATCGAGACCTGCGAGGGGTACCGCCGGCCGGATTCCGGGTCGGTGCGCGTCCTGGGCCTCGATCCCGTGCGCCAGTCCGCCGAGCTGCGCCCCAGAGTGGGCGTGATGCTCCAGTCCGGCGGTGTCTACTCGGGCGCCCGCGCGGACGAGATGCTGCGGCACGTGGCCAGGCTGCACGCGCAGCCGCTGGACGTGGACGCGCTGATCGAGCGGCTGGGCCTCGGCGGCTGCGGCCGTACCTCCTACCGCCGGCTCTCCGGTGGCCAGCAGCAGCGCCTCGCGCTCGCCATGGCCGTGGTCGGCCGCCCGGAACTGGTCTTCCTCGACGAGCCGACCGCCGGCCTCGACCCGCAGGCCCGCCGGGCCACCTGGGACCTGGTGCGGGACCTGCGCACCGACGGCGTCTCGGTGATCCTCACCACCCACCACATGGACGAGGCCGAGCAGCTCGCCGACGACGTCGCCGTCATCGACGCCGGCCGGGTGATCGCCCAGGGCTCCCCCGAGGAGCTGTGCAAGGGCGGCGCCGAGAACACCCTGCGCTTCTCCGGCCGCCCCGGTCTCGACGTCGGCTCGCTGCTCAAGGCGCTGCCCGCCGACTCCTCGGCCGCCGAGCTGACCCCGGGCTCCTACCGGGTCATGGGCAAGGTCAATCCCCAGCTGCTGGCGACGGTGACCTCGTGGTGCGCCCAGCACGGGGTGATGCCCGACCGCATCTCGGTCGAACGGCACACGCTGGAGGACGTCTTCCTGGAGCTGACCGGCAAGGAGCTGCGCTCATGACCACCGCGACGGGCACCTACACCCCGAAGCCGGGTGCCGCCCCGCTGCCCCGCATGATCGCGACGCAGGCCGCCCTGGAGACCAGGATGCTGCTGCGCAACGGCGAGCAGCTGCTGCTGACGGTCGTGATCCCGACGCTGCTGCTCGTCCTGTTCAGCTCGGTGGACATCGTGGACACCGGCACCGGGAAGTCGGTCGACTTCCTGGCCCCGGGCATCCTCGCCCTCGCGGTGATGTCCACCGCCTTCACCGGCCAGGCGATCGCGACCGGCTTCGAGCGCCGCTACGGCGTCCTGAAGCGGCTCGCCTCCTCGCCACTGCCCCGCTGGGGCCTGATGGCGGCGAAGACGGCGTCGGTCCTGGTCACCGAGACCCTCCAGGTGATCCTGCTGACGGTGATCGCGCTGGCCCTCGGCTGGTCCCCGCACGGCAGCCCGCTGGCCGTCCTGCTCCTCCTGGTCCTCGGCACGGCCGCGTTCTCCGGCCTCGGGCTGCTGATGGCGGGCACCCTCAAGGCGGAGGCGACGCTCGCGGCCGCCAACCTGGTCTTCCTCCTGCTGCTCGTCGGCGGCGGGGTCATCGTCCCGCTGGACAAGTTCGGCGGCGCCCAGGACGTGCTCGGCCTGCTCCCCGTCTCCGCCCTCTCGGACGGCCTGCGCGACGTCCTGCGCCACGGCGCCGGAATCCCGTGGGGCGACCTGGGGATCCTCGCGGTGTGGGCGGTGCTGGGGCTGGGGGCGGCGGCACGGTTCTTCCGCTGGGAGTGACGAGGGGATGACGCGGTCCGGTCCTGCGCGGCGCGACGGGTGAGGCCCAGGTGTCACCCGTACGAATGAGAGACGCACGCGGCGGGAAGACCACCTCCCGTGTTCGGATCGAGGAGGTGCTCGGCAGCGCGCCGCCGCTCGCGTCACAGCCGGCGGTCGCGCCCGGCGGGGCACCCACGTGAATTCGTGCACAAGCGTCCCCCTACGATGGTCCCGTGCCAAAGCTGACCCTCGCCGATGCCGTAGCGGCCGTGCGCAACCCGCTCGCCTTCATCGCCGACCGCTGGACCCCGGATCCCCGGACCGTCCGGCGCGCGGCCCTCGCCGCACTAGTGATGTCGGTGGTCATCGTGGTCACCGGCGGCGCGGTCCGGCTCACCGGATCCGGCCTCGGGTGCCCGACCTGGCCCGAGTGCACCGACGGCTCACTGACCCCGACGACCGCGCTGAGCTACCACAGCGCCATCGAGTTCACGAACCGCATGCTGACCTATGTGCTGTGCGCGGCGGTCGGCTGGGCGATCATCGCCGCCCGCTCCGTGAAGCCGTACCGGCGCGGCCTGACCCGGCTGGGCTGGGCGCAGTTCTGGCTCGTGATGAGCAACGCGGTCCTCGGCGGCATCGTGGTGCTCGTCGGCCTGAACCCGTACACCGTCGCCGCGCACTTCCTGCTGGCGACCGCCCTCATCACGGTCGCCGCCCTGATGTGGCAGCGCACCCGCGAGGGCGACGGCGAGCCGCGTCTGCTGGTCGGCAAGGCCGTGCAGCAGCTGGTGTGGGCCCTGGTGGCCGTGTCGCTGCTGCTCATCGCGGTGGGCACGGTGGTGACCGGGGCCGGCCCGCATCCGGGCGACTCCGGCGAGGTGGAGCGCATCGACGTCAGCTGGGAGGGCGTCGCCGAGCTGCACGCGGTGCTGGCCTGGATCGTGGTGTCGCTGACGTTCGCCCTGTGGTTCTTCCTCAAGGGCGTCGGCGCGCCCCAGGGGCCGCGTGACCGCGTCCGTGACCTGTTCCTGATCCTGCTCGGCCAGGGCGTGATCGGATACGTCCAGTACTTCACGCACCTGCCCACCGTCCTGGTGGGCCTGCACATGTTCGGCTCCTGCCTGGTGTGGATCGGCGTGCTGCGGGTGCTGTTCTCCCTGCGGGAACGCGCCGGCGTGGCGGCCGAACCCGGCCTGCCCGCTCAGTCGTACGACACCGACGCCGTGAGCGCGTCGATCGCCGGCCCCAGGTAGTCCCGGGTCAGCCGGGCCCTGCGCGCCGTCCACTCCTCGGTGGGCGGCGCGGGGTCGCCGTAGCGGCGGCCACGGATGTCCTCGACGACCTCGACGGGCGCCCCGAGCCCCGGCAGCAGGTCCAGCGCCTCGCGTTTGGAGATCAGCCGGCCCTCGCACGCGGTGACCGTGGCTCGGGCGAACGTGGTCATCCCGACGTCGACCCAGACGTGCCGGGTCCACAGCGGGGCCCTGTCGACGGCGGGCCGCCAGTAGTCCCGCTGGTCGCGGACGACGAAGTCGGCCAGTTCCCGGTCCGAGACCGGTGGCAGCAGCGCCCCGGGCGGCCGCCCCTGCAACACCCGCCCGAAAGTGTGCAGCTCACGCCGGGCCACCGGGGTGACCGGCCGCCTGAACAACTGCTCGTGCGCCCAGGTCAGGTGGCGACGGGTGGCGTCGTCCGCGGTTCCCGGGGTCAGATAGGTGCAGTGCAGGCCGGCGGCGAGCGGCAGCGCACGCAGGCGGGCGTGTGCCAGGGCGACCCGCCATGCGACGGCCGGGGTCACCGGTCCCGGCAGCACCGCGATCAGGTCCAGGTCGCTGCGGCCCTCCTGGTAGTCACCTGCGGCGAGCGAGCCGTGTGCCCAGACGGCGACCGGGTCCAGCACCGACAGTTCGCCGACGAACCGGGTCAGTAACGTCTCCGTGTCCATGCGCTCAGTCTGTACAGGTCACCCCAGCCCGTACACCCGTCTCGCGTTGCCCGCCGCGATCAGCTTGGCCACGCGCTGCGCGTCGCCCAGTGACCAGGCGCCCTCGGCGACCCAGCCGCCGAGCACCCGGGCGAGGGAATCGCGGAAGAGGCGGGCGCCGACGACGTGCAGTTCGGGCAGGCCGTGGGCGCCGCTGGAGAAGAGGATCTTGCCGAAGGGGGCCAGTTCCAGGATCTCGGCGAGGATCGTCGCGGCCCGGGCGCCGGTGCGCACCAGGGCCGCGCCCGAGTCGGCGTACACGTGCGGGAAGACGCCGGCCAGGTGGGCGGCGTGCCGGTGGTAGGGGTAGCCGTGCAGCAGGACCAGGTCGGTGCCCAGGCCGGCGGTGGCCCGGACGAAGTCGGTCAGCAGGACGGGGTCGGTACGGTCGATCCGGGTGCCGGGCTCACCGAGACCCGCGTGCAGCTGGAGCGGGAGACCGGAGGCCACGGCGATCCACAGGAGGTGCCGCAGCACGACCGGGTCGGTCAGCTCGCCGCCGACCCGGCGGCCCGCCAGCCAGCGGCCCGCGGCGCCTCTCACCTCACCGGGTCCGGGCGGCTCGGGGGCCAGGGCGAGGCCGTGCCGCAGTCCGGCGACCGAGGTGAAGGCCACCGCGTTCGCCGCCGCGCCGTGCACCGACTCGGCGAGGTTGGCGAGGAACGACTCGACGGTGCCGGAGGTGTCGGCGACCTGTTCGGCCAGGAGCTCCAGGCGGACGATCTCCCGGGCCTCGGCGGCCCCGGTGGAGGCCATCTCGGCGGTGCCGGTGAGGTCGCCGGGAAGGCCGGTGTCGACGAGGTAGGTGGTGATGCCGGTGCCGCGCAGCAGCCGGCGGCCCGCCTCCAGCACGCCGAGTTCACGGCGCCGGGCCAGGTAGCGGGCGGGCGGGCAGTGCGGCTCCAGGCCGAGGAGCGGGGGGCACCAGCGTCGTACCGCGAAACCGGTCTGGGTGTCGAAGAGGGTGGTGCCGGGGGCCGGAGGGCCTTCGGTGCGGGCGAGCTGGGCCTCGAAGGTGCCCAGGCCCAGCTCGGTGCGGAGCACTCCGTGGCAGTACTGGTCCACCAAGGACGGCGTCTCGATCATCCGGGCTCCCCCGTGGACGGCTACTTGACCGTCTTAACGGGTGAACAGGGACTGAGGTCGCGGTCGGAAGTGGGTGGTACCGGTTGCACGGCGGCCGGGGACCACGTGCGGCTGGTCGCGCCCGCGCGGCGGAGCCGCATGTCGACAGCCCCGCGCCCCCGAAAACAGCCGGTCAGCCGCCGATCTGGATACCGGCCATGCGCTTCCACTCGTACGGACCCGTCGTCACCTTCGCCGCGAACTCGCCGTCGAAGGATTCGTGGACGGTGATGCCGGCCTTCTCGACCGCCTGCCGGGCGATCTCGGTGCTCGGGGCCACCAGGTCGCCCCAGCCGCCGTCCCCGCCGACGAGAACGATGCGGGCGCCGCGTTCGCCGATGTGGGCCACCTGGCCCTCGGCGCCGCCGTGGGCCTTGGCGAAGCCGCCGATCTGCCTGGCGAGGCGCGCGACCTTGCGCTCGGCCCTCTGGTCCGCCTTCTGGTCCGCCTCAACCTGCTGCGTGTCTGCCATGGACAGGATGCTACTCGCGAGTAGATCGACTGGCGAGGGCAGGGCCGTGTGACCTGTGTCAGCGCAGGAAGGGGTCGACCGCCACCGCCACGAACAGCAGCGACACGTAGGTGATGGACCAGTGGAACAGGCGCATCTCCTTGAGCTTGCCGCCCGTCACCTCGGACTTCGCGCGGTTCTGGAGCGCGTGCGCCTCCCAGAGCCACCAGCCGCCCGCGGCCAGTGCGACCGCCGTGTAGAACCAGCCCGTGTAGCCGAGCGGCGTCAGCAGCAGCGAGACCACGACCATCACCCAGCTGTAGATGACGATCTGCTTGGCGACCACCTTGTTGGAGGCGATGACCGGGAGCATGGGCACGCCCACGCGCGCGTAGTCGTCCTTCACCTTCATGGACAGCGGCCAGTAGTGCGGCGGCGTCCAGAAGAAGATGACCAGGAAGAGGATGAGCGGCGCCCAGGAGAGCGAGTCCGTCACCGCCGACCAGCCGATCAGTACCGGCATGCAGCCGGCGATGCCGCCCCACACGATGTTCTGCGAGGTACGGCGCTTGAGGATCATCGTATAGACGACGACGTAGAAGAGGAGCGCTCCGAGTGACAGCCAGGCGCTCAGCCAGTTGACGGTGAGACCGAACAACAGGGTGGAGACGACTGCCAGGGTGACACCGAAGGCGAGGCACTCGCGCGGGCTGACCATGCCGGTCACCAGGGGCCGCTGCGAGGTGCGGTCCATCAGCGCGTCGATGTCCCGGTCGATGTACATGTTGAGCGCGTTGGCGCCGCCCGCGGAGAGATAACCGCCGACGCAGGTGAGCAGGACCAGCATCATGTCCGGCACGCCGCGCTGCGCCAGGAACATCACCGGAACGGTGGTGATGAGCAGCAGCTCGATGATCCGTGGCTTGGTCAGCGCCACGAAAGCTTTGACACGGGCCCCGATCGGCCGGTGACTCGGGCTCTCGCTCGCACCGAGTACCCCCGCTGGACGGGATTCGACGGCCGTCACGCACACCCCTGACAGAGACATCCCAGCAAGCCTCCCCGTGTGAAGTCCCGGTAAAGGCTCGCGCGTACCACGCCACTTTAGACGTTGCCCATACCCCGGCCTTCGCGGGGGTGGGGTCGTGTTGGCGCACGACTCGGGAGAGCCGTGGGGCAGCTCGGTTGAGCAGTCAGATGAGCGGTTCCGTATTCATGTGCCGAACGCCTTCCCGGCCAGTCGGGAGGCGGATCCCCGCAAGGCCCGGCAGTCTGGAAACACTCGAAAAAACGCACGTCCTTACGGGGGTAGGCTCGACAGCGGCCGGTGGGCACCCAGTGCACCGGCAGCCGGTGCGGGCACGTGCCCGTGGACCGGTAACCGAACATGTGGAGAGGAGCCCTGACCCAGGGTGAGCACCAAGCCGACCACCACAGACCTCGACTGGACCGAGTTGGACCAGCGGGCCGTCGACACCGCCCGCGTCCTGGCCGCCGACGCCGTACAGAAGGTCGGCAACGGCCATCCGGGTACGGCGATGAGCCTGGCGCCGGCCGCGTACACCCTCTTCCAGAAGGTGATGCGGCACGACCCGTCCGATCCCGACTGGGTGGGCCGCGACCGTTTCGTGCTGTCCGCCGGTCACTCGTCGCTGACCCTCTACACACAGCTCTACCTGGCCGGCTTCGGCCTGGAGCTGGAGGACCTCGAGTCCTTCCGCACCTGGGGCTCGAAGACCCCGGGCCACCCGGAGTACGGCCACACCAAGGGCGTGGAGACCACCACCGGCCCGCTCGGCCAGGGTGTCGCCAACGCGGTGGGCATGGCCATGGCCGCCCGCTACGAGCGCGGCCTGTTCGACCCGGACGCGCCGCAGGGCGAGTCCCCCTTCGACCACTTCATCTACTGCATCGCCGGTGACGGCTGCCTCCAGGAGGGCATCTCCGCCGAGGCGTCCTCGATGGCCGGCCACCAGAAGCTCGGCAACCTGGTCCTGCTGTGGGACGACAACCACATCTCGATCGAGGGCGACACCGAGACGGCCGTCTCCGAGGACACCGTCAAGCGCTTCGAGGCCTACGGCTGGCACGTCCAGCGCGTCGCCCCGCAGCCAAACGGTGACCTGGACCCGCACGCCCTCTACAACGCGATCGAAGCCGCGAAGAAGGTGACGGACAAGCCGTCCTTCATCGCGATGCGCTCGATCATCGCCTGGCCGGCCCCGCACGCCCAGAACACCGAGGCCGCCCACGGCTCGGCGCTCGGCGAGGACGAGGTCGCGGCCACCAAGCGTGTCCTCGGCTTCGACCCGGAGAAGCACTTCGACGTCGCCGAGGAGGTCATCGCCCACACCCGGCAGGCCGGCGAGCGCGGTGCCGCGGCGAAGGCCGAGTGGGAGAAGGCGTTCCAGGTGTGGCGCGACGGCAACGCCGAGCGGGCCGCCGACTTCGACCGCATCGCCGCGGGCGAGCTGCCCAAGGGCTGGGAGGAGAAGATCCCGGTCTTCGAGCCCGGCAAGGGCGTCGCCACCCGCGCCGCCTCCGGCAAGGTGCTCCAGGCGCTGGGCGCGGTCATCCCCGAGCTGTGGGGCGGCTCCGCCGACCTCGCCGGGTCGAACAACACGACCATCGACAAGGACAGCTCGTTCCTGCCGGCGGACAACCCGCTGCCGGGCGCGAACCCCTATGGCCGCACCATCCACTTCGGTATCCGCGAGCACTCCATGGCCGCGGAGATGAACGGCATCACCCTGCACGGCAACACCCGTGTCTACGGCGGTACGTTCCTCGTCTTCTCCGACTACATGCGCAACTCCGTGCGGCTGTCGGCGCTGATGCACCTGCCGGTGACGTACGTGTGGACCCACGACTCCATCGGTCTCGGCGAGGACGGCCCCACCCACCAGCCGGTCGAGCACCTCGCCTCGCTGCGCGCCATCCCCGGCCTGAACGTGGTCCGCCCGGCGGACGCCAACGAGACCGCGATCGCCTGGCGCGAGATCCTCAGGCGCTACACCAAGGTCTTCGGCAAGGGCGCTCCGCACGGTCTGGCGCTGACCCGCCAGGGCGTGCCGGTGTACGAGTCCAACGAGGACACGGTCAAGGGCGGTTACGTCCTCTTCGAGGCGTCGAACGGCGCCCCCGAGGTCATCCTGATCGCCACCGGCTCCGAGGTGCACGTCGCCGTCGAGGCGCGCGAGCAGCTGGAGGCCGACGGCGTACCCACCCGGGTCGTCTCCATGCCCTGCGTGGAGTGGTTCGAGGAGCAGGACCAGGGGTACCGGGACAGCGTCCTGCCGCCGTCCGTCCGGGCGCGGGTGTCGGTCGAGGCGGGCATCGGCCTCACCTGGCACAAGTACGTCGGGGACGCCGGCCGCATCGTTTCCCTGGAGCACTTCGGTGCTTCCGCGGACGGCAAGGTGCTCTTCCGCGAGTTCGGCTTCACCGCCGAGAACGTGGCCGCCAAGGCCCGGGAATCCATCGCCGCCGCCCAGCGCTGACGCTCATATACGACACGTAGGAGATGTAATTCCATGACAGACGCACTCAAGCGCCTCTCCGAAGAAGGCGTCGCGATCTGGCTGGACGACCTGTCGCGCAAGCGGATCACGTCCGGCAATCTCGCCGAGCTGATCGACCAGCAGCACGTCGTGGGCGTCACCACCAACCCGACGATCTTCCAGAAGGCGATCTCTTCCGGTGACGGCTACGAGCAGCAGGTCTCGGACCTCGCCGCCCGCAAGGTCACCGTCGAAGAGGCGATCCGCATGATCACCACGGCGGACGTCCGCGACGCCGCCGACATCCTGCGCCCGGTCTTCGACGCGACCGACGGCCAGGACGGCCGGGTGTCCATCGAGGTGGACCCCCGCCTGGCGCACAACACCAAGGCGACGGTCGCCGAGGCCAGGCAGCTGGCCTGGCTGGTGGACCGCCCCAACACGCTCATCAAGATCCCGGCCACCAGGGCGGGCCTGCCGGCGATCACCGAGGTCATCGGCCTCGGCATCAGCGTCAACGTCACGCTGATCTTCTCGCTGGAGCGCTACCGCGAGGTCATGGACGCCTACCTCTCCGGCCTGGAGAAGGCCAAGGAGCGCGGCCTGGACCTCTCGCTCATCCGTTCGGTGGCGTCCTTCTTCGTGTCCCGGGTGGACACCGAGATCGACAAGCGCCTGAACGACCTGGGCACCGACGAGGCCAAGGCGCTGCGCGGCAAGTCCGCCGTCGCCAACGCGCGGCTCGCGTACCAGGCGTACGAGGAGGTCTTCTCGACCTCCCGCTGGGCCGAGCTGGAGAGCGCGGGCGCCCGCAAGCAGCGCCCGCTGTGGGCCTCCACCGGCGTCAAGGACCCGGCGTACAAGGACACCCTGTACGTCGACGACCTGGTCGCGCCGAACACGGTCAACACCATGCCGGAGGCCACCCTCCTCGCGGTCGAGGACCACGGCGGCATCACCGGCGACACGATCACCGGCACCTACGAGCAGGCCCGCGCCGACCTCGACGCCGTCGAGCGGCTGGGCATCTCGTACGACGACGTGGTCCAGGTTCTGGAGGACGAGGGCGTCGAGAAGTTCGAGGCCTCCTGGAACGACCTGCTCAAGTCGACCCAGGCGGAGCTGGAGCGCCTGGCCCCCTCGGAGGGCTAAATTGTCGAGCAGCAACCCGCTGCGTGACCCCGCAGACCGACGGCTCCCGCGTATCGCGGGACCGTCGGGTCTGGTGATCTTCGGCGTCACGGGCGACCTCTCCCGCAAGAAGCTCATGCCCGCGGTCTACGACCTCGCCAACCGTGGTCTGCTGCCGCCGGGCTTCTCCCTGGTCGGCTTCGCCCGCCGCGAGTGGGCCCACGAGGACTTCGCCGCCGAGGTCCACGACGCCGTCAAGGAACACGCCCGCACCCCGTTCCGCGAGGAGGTCTGGCAGCAGCTCATCCAGGGGATGCGCTTCGTCCAGGGCACCTTCGACGACGACGACGCCTTCGAGCGGCTCCGCTCCACCATCGAGGAGCTGGACAAGGCGCAGGGCACCGGCGGCAACTTCGCCTTCTACCTGTCCGTCCCGCCGCGCTCCTTCCCGGTGGTCATCCAGCAGCTGAAGAAACACGGGCTCGCGGACCAGGGCGGCGGTTCCTGGCGGCGCGCGGTCATCGAGAAGCCCTTCGGCCACGACCTGAAGTCGGCCGAGGAGCTCAACAAGGTCGTGCACGAGGTGTTCGAACCGGACCAGGTGTTCCGGATCGACCACTACCTCGGCAAGGAGACCGTCCAGAACATCCTGGCACTGCGCTTCGCCAACACCATGTTCGAGCCGATCTGGAACCGGTCCTTCGTGGACCACGTCCAGATCACCATGGCCGAGGACATCGGCATCGGCGGCCGCGCCGGCTACTACGACGGCATCGGCGCCGCCCGTGACGTCATCCAGAACCACCTGCTCCAGCTGATGGCCCTGACCGCGATGGAGGAGCCCGCCTCCTTCGACGCGGACGCGCTGGCCGCCGAGAAGGAGAAGGTGCTCGGCGCGGTCCGGCTCCCCGACGACCTGGGCAAGCACACCGTGCGCGGCCAGTACGCGGCCGGCTGGCAGGGCGGCGAGAAGGTCATCGGGTACCTCGAAGAGGACGGCATCGACGGCAAGTCGAAGACCGACACCTACGCCGCCGTCAAGGTCGGGATCGACAACCGCCGCTGGGCGGGCGTCCCCTTCTACCTGCGCACCGGCAAGCGGCTCGGCCGCCGGGTCACCGAGATCGCCGTCGTCTTCCAGCGCGCCCCGCACTCCCCCTTCGACCACACGGCGACGGAGGAGCTGGGCCAGAACGCGATCGTCATCCGCGTCCAGCCCGACGAGGGCATCACGGTCCGCTTCGGCTCCAAGGTGCCGGGCACCTCGATGGAGATCCGGGACGTGTCGATGGACTTCGCCTACGGCGAGTCGTTCACCGAGTCGTCCCCGGAGGCCTACGAGCGGCTGATCCTGGACGTCCTGCTCGGCGACGCCAACCTCTTCCCGCGCACGGAGGAGGTCGAGCTGTCCTGGAAGATCCTGGACCCGATCGAGCAGTACTGGGACCAGCACGGCAGGCCCGCGCAGTACAAGTCGGGCACCTGGGGTCCCGTCGAGGCCGACGAGATGCTCGCACGAGACGGACGGAGCTGGCGCCGGCCATGAAGATAGACCTCACGGACACCACGGCCGGCAAGGTCAACAAGGCGCTGGTGCAGGGCCGCCGGGCCATCGGCACACCCGCCGTCGGCATGGTGCTCACCCTCGTCATCGTCACCGACGAGGAGAACGCGTACGACGCCCTCAAGGCCGCCGAGGAGGCCTCGCACGAGCACCCCTCGCGCACCCTGGTCGTCATCAAGCGCGTCTCCCGCTCCCCCCGCGACCGCACGGCGTCCCGCCTGGACGCCGAGGTGCGGGTGGGCGCGGACGCCGGCTCCGGCGAGACGGTGCTGCTGCGGCTGCACGGCGAGGTCGCCGACCACGCCGACTCGGTCGTGCTGCCGCTGATGCTGCCGGACGCGCCGGTCGTCGTGTGGTGGCCGGTCAACGCCCCGCTCGACCCGGCGAAGGACCCGCTGGGCGCCCTCGCCCAGCGCCGGGTCACCGACACCTACTCCTCCGAGCAGCCGGTACGGGAGCTGTCCGCCCGCGCGGACAGCTACACCCCCGGCGACACGGACCTGTCCTGGACCCGGATCACGCCCTGGCGTTCGATGCTGGCGGCGGCCCTGGACCAGGTGGTCTGCGAGGTCAAGGCCGTCGAGGTGGAGGGCGAGGAGTTCAACCCGAGCTGTGAGCTGCTGGCGATGTGGCTCGCGGACCGGCTGGACGTCCCCGTCAAGCGCTCCCTCTCCTCGGGCCCGGGCCTGACCGCGGTCCGGATGGAGACCAGCGCGGGAGCGATCGCGCTGGACCGCGCGGACGGTGCCCTCGCCACCCTGTCCATCGACGGTCAGCCGGACCGGGCGGTGGCGCTGAAGCGGCGGGAGACGGCCGAGCTCATCGCGGAGGAACTGCGGCGGCTCGACCCGGACGACACGTACGCGTCGGCGCTGCGCTTCGGTGTGGAGCGGTTGAACGCGTCGGCGGCGGCCACGGAAGCGGCCCCCGAGGCGCCGGCGGCGTCGGCCGCGCAGGCGGCTCCGGCTCCGGAGCCGTCGGCCAAAGGAGAACCGGTCCCCGGCACGGCAGCAGCCCCCGAAGCCGCTGCCGAGGCTCCCACGACAGAAGCGGCGCCGCAGGAACGGCCGCCGCTGACGAAGAGGGCGAAGGCGACATGAGCACTCCCCAGCTGGTCGTGCATCACGACAAGGAGCTGATGGCGCAGGCCGCCGCGGCCCGCCTGATCACGAAGATCGTGGATGCCCAGGCCTCCCGGGGCGAGGCGTCCGTGGTCCTCACCGGCGGCCGCAACGGCAACGGCCTGCTCGCGGCTCTCGCGGCGGCTCCGGCCCGGGACGCCATCGACTGGAGCCGGCTCGACCTGTGGTGGGGCGACGAGCGGTTCCTGCCCGAGGGCGACCCCGAGCGCAATGACACCCAGGCCCGCGAGGCCCTGCTCGACCAGGTCCCGGTGGACCCGAAGCGCGTGCACGCCATGCCCGCGTCGGACGGCCCCTGGGGCACGGACGTGGAGGCGGCGGCCGAGGCCTACGCGGCGGAGCTGGCCCGCGCGGCCGGCCCCGAGAACCATGGCGCGGTACCCACCTTCGACGTCCTGATGCTGGGCGTCGGTCCGGACACGCACGTGGCCTCGCTCTTCCCGGAGCTGCCCGGCGTCCGGGAGACGGAACGCACGGTGGTGGGAGTCCACGGCTCCCCGAAGCCCCCGCCGACCCGCGTCTCCCTCACCCTCCCCGCCATCCGCTCGGCCCGCGAGGTCTGGCTGCTGGCGGCGGGCGAGGACAAGGCCGAGGCCGTCGCCATCGCCCTGTCGGGCGCGGGCGAGATCCAGGCCCCGGCAGCGGGCGCCCGGGGGCGCCAGCGCACCCTCTGGCTCCTGGACGCGGCAGCCGCCTCCCAGCTGCCACGGTCGCTGTATCCGCCGGCTTCGCCCTGAGAGCTCCTCGCGAAGAGCCCGTACGGTCCGTCGCGACCGTACGGGCTCTTGCGTTTCCGGGCTGTTCCGGACTACGGCTAACGCCCGCGCAGCTCCCGGTACTTGGCCACCAGAGCCGTCGTCGACGGGTCGAGGCCGGGTACCTCGGCGCCCTCCGTCAGCGCCGGTTCCACGCGCTTGGCGAGGACCTTGCCGAGCTCCACTCCCCACTGGTCGAAGGAGTCGATGTTCCAGACGGCGCCCTGGACGAACACCTTGTGCTCGTAGAGGGCGACGAGCTGGCCGAGGACCGACGGGGTCAGTTCACGGGCGAGGACGGTGGTCGTCGGGCGGTTGCCCTTGAAGGTCTTGTGCGGGACCAGTTCCTCGGGCACCCCCTCCGCGCGGACCTCCTCGGCGGTCTTGCCGAAGGCGAGCGCCTGCGTCTGGGCGAAGAAGTTCGCCATCAGCAGGTCGTGCTGCGCCTTGAGTTCACCGCTGAGCTCGGCGACCGGCTCGGCGAAGCCGATGAAGTCCGCCGGGATCAGCTTGGTGCCCTGGTGGATCAACTGGTAGTAGGCGTGCTGCCCATTGGTGCCGGGCGTGCCCCAGACGACCGGGCCGGTGGTCCACTCGACCTCCTTGCCGTCCCTCGCCACGTGCTTGCCGTTGGACTCCATGTCCAGCTGCTGGAGGTACGCGGTGAACTTCGACAGGTAGTGGCTGTACGGGAGCACCGCGTGCGTCTGGGCGTCGTGGAAGTTGTCGTACCAGATACCCAGAAGCCCCAGCAGAAGCGGGACGTTGGACTCGGCGGGGGCGGTGCGGAAGTGCTCGTCGACCAGGTGGAAGCCGTCGAGCATCTCGCGGAAGCGGTCCGGGCCGATGGCGATCATCAGCGAGAGCCCGATCGCGGAGTCGTACGAGTAACGGCCGCCGACCCAGTCCCAGAACCCGAACATGTTCTCCGTGTCGATGCCGAAGTCGGCGACCTTCTCGGCGTTGGTCGACAGGGCCACGAAGTGCTTGGCCACGGCGTCCTGGCCGGCCTTCAGCTCGCCGAGCAGCCAGTTGCGGGCCGAGGTCGCGTTGGTGATCGTCTCGATCGTCGTGAACGT
Source organism: Streptomyces sp. NPDC059224 (assembly GCF_042754285.1). NCBI lineage: Bacteria > Bacillati > Actinomycetota > Actinomycetes > Kitasatosporales > Streptomycetaceae > Streptomyces > Streptomyces sp. NPDC059224. The sequence goes on along the minus strand of NZ_JBHZAN010000003.1, from coordinate 124,724 downwards.
CTTGGAGGCGATGATGAACAGCGTCTCCGCCGCGTCCAGGTCGCGGGTCGCCTCGTGCAGGTCGGCGCCGTCGACGTTGGACACGAAGCGGACCGTCAGGCCGCGGTCGGTGAAGCTGCGCAGCACCTCGTAGGCCATCGCGGGACCGAGGTCGGAACCGCCGATGCCGATGTTGACCACGTTCTTGATGCGTTTGCCGGTGTGGCCGGTCCAGGCACCGGAGCGGACCCGGTCGGCGAAACCGCTCATCTTGTCCAGGACCGCGTGCACCTGCGGTACGACGTTCTCGCCGTCGACCTCGATCACCGCGTCACGCGGGGCGCGCAGCGCCGTGTGCAGCACCGCGCGGTTCTCGGTCACGTTGATCTTCTCGCCGCGGAACATGGCGTCCCGCAGGCCGAAGACGTCGGTGGCGGCGGCCAGCTCGCGCAGCAGCCGCAGCGTCTCGTCGTTGACCAGGTGCTTCGAGTAGTCGATGTGGAGATCACCGACCTGGAGGGTGTAGCCCGTGCCGCGCGCCGGGTCGGCCGCGAACAGGTCTCGCAGATGGGTGTCGGCGAGCTCCTCCCGGTGCTTGGCGAGCGCGGTCCACTCGGGCGTCTGGTTGAGCCTGGTACGGCCGTCTGCGTTCATGTGCGACTTCAGCCTTCTTCCTTGCACCTGTCCTGTTGCGTCCCTGCCCCGCTGCCGTTCCAACCTAATTGATCAGCGTGGGACGCGGCCTGTCGTCGCGCCGTCCCGTGGCGCAACAACAGGTACGTCCGGCTTGCGCACGGGTATCAGCGAGGTGACGGCCAGAGCGAACAGGACAGCGGCGAGCAGCGCGGGCCCGTTCAGGCCGTACGCCCCGGCGACCACTCCGCCGAGGAGCGCGCCGAGCGGCGCGCCGGACGTGGAACAGGTACGGAAGGCGGCGGCGATCCGGCCGGTCATCGACTCGGGGGCGCGTTGCTGCATCAGCGTGACCTGGTTGACGTTCCACACCATGTTCATCGCGCCGAGCAGCAGCATGCCGGCCACCAGCGCACCGAGGTGCCGGACCGTGCCCATGAGCAGCAGCGACGACGCCTGGACGGTCCCGGCGGCCAGCAGGGCCCGCACCCGGCCGGTGCGGCGGGCGATGCGCTGGGCGAGGAAGCCGCCGGTGATACTGCCCGCCGAGTAGGCGGTCATGGCCGCGGCGTATCCCGCCGTACCGGCGTGCAGCCAGCGCGTGACGTGCAGCACCAGGGTGGCGATCAGGGCGCCCATGCCGATGTTGCAGAGCAGGGTGGCGACGCAGGTGGCGCGCAGGGCGCGGTCCTGCCACAGGGCGCGCAGGCCCTCGCCGATCTCGGTGCGCAGGGTGCTGCCGGCCGGGCGTGGCGCCCGCTCCGGCGGCGGTGTCCGCAGGGAGGCGACCAGGAGGGCGGCCGCCAGGTAGGTGGTCGAGTCGGCGGCGAAGGGCAGGAACGCACCGCCGGCCAGGAGCAGTGGAACCAGCGGGGCGCCGAGCAGACCGCCGGCGATCTGCTGTCCGGTCATCAGCCGGGCGTTGGCCCCGCCCAGGGTCCGCCGGTCGACCAGGGAGGGCAGCAGGGCCGTGGAGGCGTTGTCGAAGAGCGTCTGGAGCGTGGTCAGTGCGAAGGCGAGCAGGAGCAGCAACGGGATCGAGGCGTGGCCAAGTCCCACGGCGAGCGCGAAGGCGGCGACCAGCAGCCCTCGTACGGTGTCGACGGCCCACATCGCGCGCCGCTGGTCGACCCGGTCCGCGAAGGCGCCGCCGAGCAACCCGAACAGCAGCCACGGCACATAGCCACAGGCGGTCACCGAGGCGACGGCGAGGGGGGCGTCGGTCAGGCGCGCGGCCAGCAGGGGCAGCGCGGACGTCCGTAACGCGTCCCCGAACCGGGAGACCACGGCGGCCGTCCACAGCCGTCCGAATCCCCCGCGCCACGCGGGCGCCCACTCCTCCGCCGTCATCACCGCCCCCCTTCACGATTCGCCGATGCGCAAACCGTAGAGGACACCACTGACAACGGCCCGGTGCCCGGCCGCGAAGGCCACTCCGGCCAGGCACCCTCGGGCACCCGGCCGGTCTCAACTCCTAGATCTCGCCCCGCAGTTTGGCGAGCGCCTCGGCGAGGATCGCCTCGCCGTCCGCGTCGCTGCGCCGCTCCCGCACATACGCGAGGTGCGTCTTGTACGGCTCGGTGCGCGGCGGGTCCGGCGGGTTGTCCCGGTCCTGACCGGCCGGGAAGCCACAGCGCGGGCAGTCCCAGGTCTCGGGCACCTGCGCGTCGCTGGCGAAGCTCGGCTGCGTCTCGTGCCCGTTGGAGCACCAGAAGGAGATGCGCAGACGCGGCGCGGACTCGCCGCGCTCGGCCTCGCCCATCGGCCCCGCCCCGACCCGGCTACCTCGGATCGCGTTGCCACTTGCCACGGTCGTAACTCCCTGCGTGATGGTGCCGCGAAGCGAGTCGGCGTGTCGCTTCGTTGCGAGCGCCTCAGTCTACGTAAGGCCCAACGCGCGTCCAGTGTTGGGAGTTACCGCCCCCGCACCTAGACGCAAGCCCCATGATAGGCCGCGCTCAGGTGCGCGTACCGAACATGGGGCCTTACGTGCGGATTGTGCGTGTGTGCGAGTCGCGGATCAGCTGTTCGTCTTCATCAGCATGCCGAGGACGATGATGCACGCGAACCACAGCAGACCGACCACCACGGTGATCCGGTCCAGGTTCCGCTCGGCGACCGAGGAGCCGCCGACGGAGGACTGCATGCCGCCACCGAACATGTCGGAAAGACCGCCGCCCTTGCCCTTGTGCATCAGCACCAGCAGCATCATCAGCAGGCTGAAGACGATCAGGGCGATCGAGAACCCCAAAACCACGGCTGGACCAACTTCCTCGGATACGGATGGACTGCGGGGCACAGCTACAGAGCTGTGCCCCGCAAGGGTACGACGGATCCCGCTTACCGCATACTCACTGGTCGCGGAAGCGCACGATCTTGACGAACTCGTCGGCGTCCAGCGAGGCCCCGCCCACCAGTGCACCGTCGATGTCGGCCTGCGCCATGATCTCGGCCACGTTGCCGGCCTTGACGGAGCCGCCGTACTGGATGCGGACCTGGTCGGCCAGCTCCTGGCCGTACAGCTCGGCGAGCTTGCCGCGGATCGCGGAGCACACCTCCTGGGCGTCCCCTGCGCCGCAGACCTTGCCGGTGCCGATGGCCCAGACGGGCTCGTAGGCGATCACGACGGACTCGGCCTGCTCGGCCGGGACGTCCTTCAGACCGCCCTCGACCTGGGCGAGGGTGTGGGAGACGTGGTTGCCCGCCTCGCGGACCTCCAGTTCCTCGCCGACGCACAGGATCGGGGTCAGACCGTGCTTGTAGGCGGTCTTGACCTTGGCGTTCACGACCTCGTCGGTCTCGGCGTGGTACTGCCGGCGCTCGGAGTGGCCGATGGCCACGTACGTGCACTTCAGCTTGGCCAGCATCGGTCCGGAGATCTCGCCGGTGTACGCGCCGGAGTCGTGCGCCGACAGGTCCTGGGCACCGTACTTGATCTTGAGCTTGTCGCCGTCGACCAGGGTCTGCACGGACCGCAGGTCGGTGAAGGGCGGCAGGACGGCGACCTCGACGGCCTCGTAGTCCTTGTCGGCCAGGGCGAAGGCGAGCTTCTGGACGTGCGCGATGGCCTCGAGGTGGTTGAGGTTCATCTTCCAGTTGCCCGCCATGATCGGCGTGCGCCCAGAAGAAATAGATTCAGCCATGTAGGTCAGTCCTCCAGTGCGGCGAGGCCGGGGAGCGTCTTGCCCTCGAGGTATTCGAGGGAGGCGCCGCCACCGGTCGAGATGTGTCCGAACGCGTTCTCGTCGAAGCCGAGGATGCGCACGGCGGCTGCGGAGTCACCGCCGCCGACGACGGTGAAGCCCTTGGACTCGACGAGAGCCTGGGCGACCGCCCGGGTGCCCGCGGCGTAGTCGGGGTGCTCGAAGACGCCCATGGGGCCGTTCCAGAAGACGGTGGCGGCGTCGGCGAGCTTCGAGGCGTACAGCCTGCCGGTCTCCGGGCCGATGTCCAGGCCCATCTGGCCGGCCGGCATGGCGTCCGCGGCGACCGTCTCGGGGTGGGACGGAGCCTTGCCCGACAGGTCCGGGAACTCGGGAGCCACCAGGGTGTCGACGGGCAGGACGATCTCCACGCCGGTCTTCTCGGCGCGCTCCAGGTACTCGGTGACGGTGGCGAGCTGGTCCTCCTGGAGGAGGGAGCTGCCGACCTCGTACCCCTTGGCCTTCAGGAAGGTGTAGACCATGCCGCCGCCGACCAGGATGCGGTCGGCCTTGCCGAGCAGTTCGTCGATGACGGCGAGCTTGTCGGAGACCTTGGCGCCGCCGAGCACCACCACGTACGGGCGCTGGACGTCCTCGGTGAGCTTCTTCAGGACGCCGACCTCGGTGGCGATCAGGTAGCCGGCGTAGTGCGGCAGCCGGGCCGGGAGGTCGTAGACGGAGGCGTGCTTGCGGTGCACGGCGCCGAAGCCGTCGCCGACGTAGACGTCCGCGAGGGCGGCCAGCTGGTCGGCGAACTCGCCGCGCTCGGTGTCGTCCTTCGAGGTCTCACCCGCGTTGAAGCGCAGGTTCTCGATGACGGCGACCTGGCCGGGCTGCAGGCCGTTCACCGCGTCGTGGGCGGCGGGGCCGACGGTGTCCTGGGCGAAGGCGACCGGGGCGCCGAGGAGTTCGGCGAGCCGCTCGGCGGCCTGGAGCAGGGAGAACTTGGGGTCCGGGGCACCCTTGGGGCGGCCCAGGTGGGAGGCGACGACCACCTTGGCGCCCGCGTCGGCCAGCGCCTTGACGGTGGGCAGGACGGCACGGATACGGCCGTCGTCGGTGATGAGGCCGTCGGACATCGGCACGTTGAGGTCGGCGCGGACGAAGACCCGCTTGCCGTCGACCCCTTCGGCGAGGAGTTCGTCGATCGTCTTCATGGGTTGGGGACTCCTACAGGAGGGCTCTTGGTCGTACGAGGGCTGATCGAACCGTAGACGCCGGGTCGATCCTTACGTGCGTCAGGGCCCGGGCGGCGCGACGGTGCGCTGCCCGAGCCCTGCTACCGCATCGCGGTGCCTGCTGTGCCGATCAGAGCTGGTTGCCGACGAAGACCGTGAGGTCGACGAGGCGGTTGGAGTAGCCCCACTCGTTGTCGTACCAGCCGAGGATCTTCACCGTGTTGCCCTCCTGGACCATGGTCAGGGAGGAGTCGAAGGTGCAGGAGGCCGGGTCGCCGACGATGTCCGAGGAGACGATCTCGTCCTCGGTGTACGCCAGGTAGCCGCTCAGGTCGCCGTCCTCGGAGGCCTTCTTGAACGCGGCGTTGACCTCGTCCTTGGTGACCTCGCGCTGCAGCGTCACGACCAGGTCGGTGGCCGAGCCGGTCGGGACCGGGACGCGCATCGCGATGCCGTCGAGCTTGCCCTTGAGCTGCGGCAGGACCAGGGCGGTGGCCTTCGCGGCACCGGTGGTGGTCGGGATGATGTTCTCGGCGGCGGCACGCGCGCGACGCAGGTCCTTGTGCGGGAAGTCCAGGATCCGCTGGTCGTTCGTGTAGGCGTGCACCGTCGTCATCAGACCCTTGACGATGCCGAAGTTCTCGTCGAGGACCTTCGCCATCGGCGCCACGCAGTTGGTGGTGCAGGAGGCGTTGGAGATGACGTGGTGGTTCGCCGGGTCGTACTTGTCCTGGTTGACGCCCATCACGATGGTGATGTCCTCGTCCTTGGCCGGAGCCGAGATGAGGACCTTCTTCGCCCCGCCCGCGATGTGCTTGGCGGCGTCTTCCTTCTTGGTGAAGATGCCGGTCGACTCGATGACGATGTCGACGCCCAGCTCGCCCCACGGGATGTCCGAGGGGTTGCGCTCGGACAGGACCTTGATGGTGTGGCCGTCGACCGTGATGGTGTCGGCGGTGTGCGAGACCTCGGCCTTGAGACGCCCAAGGATCGTGTCGTACTTGAGCAGGTGGGCGGTGGTCGCGGTGTCACCCAGGTCGTTGACAGCCACGATCTCGATGTCAGCACCCTGCTCCAGCAGAGCGCGGAAGTAGTTGCGACCAATACGGCCGAAGCCGTTGATGCCTACGCGGATCGTCACGAACCGATCTCCTCGTTGGTACGCCGGCCATGCGGTGCCGGCGAGCTGTATTTGGGATGTCCCCGACCAACCACGACCCTACCTCCCTGAGGCTCCCGAGGTGACATCCAGACGCCCCATACACGGCGAGGCGGTCCGTACCCGCCAGTAGGGGTACGGACCGCCTCGGAACGAGGGTCGGATCACACCGTTTTGTCAGGGAATGCCGACCGCGTTTCAGCCCGTTGTCACTCGTTCGTGAGCGGGTCGGCTCACATGTCGAATGCCGTCGGGGTCAGTTGTCGAGTGCCGTCAACGCCTTCTTCACCAAGGCGGCACGATCGGCGGCCGAGGTGACCTGTTCCAGGCCGAAACCGAGCAGCACGGTGCGGTCGGTGGTGACGGCTCCATAGGTCTTGAACAGGGCCCCGGTGCGCTCCCAGTCCTTCAGGACGGCCGGGCTGCCGGCGGGCGGTCCGCTGACGGTCCAGGGGCCGAGGGAGGTTTCGAAGCCCTCGGTCCCGGTGGCCGTGGAGCCGGTCAGGAGCGCGGCGTCGTCGACGAGGACGCCGTGTCCGCCGCTGCTCGGGTCGGTGATGTAGCCGATGGAGACCTGCACGGTCCGCCCGGCGTAGGCGCTCAGGTCGAACTTCACGGACTGCCAGCCGGCGGAGCTGCCGGTGAGGCTGTGCCAGGAGCCGGTGCTGCCGCTCGCGGTGCACTGGCCGTCCGCGATGGTCAGGTAGTGCTTGAGCCAGGGGTGCTCGGCGATCAGGAACCCGGCCCCGCACTCGCTCGGCACGGTGTCCTTGGTGGCACCGCCCGCCTCGGGCAGGGTCGTCCAGTCGTCGGCGCCCACGGTGTGCGCCTCGACCACCGCGTGATCGTAGCCGGGCTCGGTGTCCCAGAGCAGCCGGGCGCTCAGGGCCGGCTGGTCGGCCGCGGTGACACCGGTGAGGTCGACGGTGCGGGTGAGGCGCTTGTAGGCGTCGTCGGTGTGGACCGCGGCGGCCATGTACGACCCCGAGTACGGCCCGTACGGGTTGACGGTCCCGGCGAACTGGCCCGCGCCCGCACTGGCGAACTGCGGGTAGGTGTCGGCGGAGAGCTCGTCGGAGGTGACCGCGTAGGTACCGGCCCTGTCCAGCGGGTTGGCGGAGGTGCCGCTGAGGGCGCCGCCGGAGCCGTTCAGCGCGCCGGAGCCGGTGAAGCCGGTGGCGCCGGGGGTCGAGGTGCGGGAGTAGGCGCCCAGGTAGTACTGGCTGAAGTCGTTGGACGGGGTGCCGTCGCCGAGGTTCACGCTGCCGCCGGCCAGCTCGCCCGCCTCGATCAGCTTGCCGCCCTCGTTGAGGTAGGCGCGCAGCTGGAGCTGGGTGTCGTTGCCGGGGCCGCTCGTCCCCGAGTAGTGGACGACCGTCCTGAAGTGCTTCAGCACGCCGAGCGCGTCGGGCGCGCCCTGGGTGGCGACGTCCCAGACGACCGCCTTGTGTCCGGCCGCCTTCAGCGCGTCGACGTAGGTCTGCGCCTGGGTGGCCTTGGCGCCCTCCTCGGCGACCACCAGGGTGTCGGCCTTTTGCCGCTCGGCGACGGTGTAGGTGAAGTGCGCGCTGGAGACCCTCTTGCCGCTCTTCGTCTCCCCGGTGAACCACACCTCGACCTTGTCGCCCGGGTCGCCGTCCTTCACCTTGGCCCGGTACTCGTCGAAGTAGAGGTTGTCGTCACCGCCGTAGGTGTCGCCGCCCTTCCATGCCTTCAGCGTCCTGTCCACCGTGCGGCCGCCGTTGACGCGGTACCTGACCTCCTTGTCGCGGATCGCCTTGCGGACGACGACGGAGACCTCCTGGTCGGCGCCGCGCGAGTACGAGGTGGAGAACGCGGCCGGGGTGAAGTCCGCGGCGCTCAGACCGACCGAGGAGACCGGCTGGTCGGGGTGGGCGGCGGTCTCGGCGACGGAGAGCGCGAACGGGATGTTCTTCGCGAACTCGTCCTGGATCAGCGTCTCGTCGTCCGGGAAGTTGAACACCGACTGGCAGTCGGCGGCGTTCCAGGCGTCGTTCGGGTCGATGTCCGAGGCCGTCTGGCAGGTCGACATCTCGGGGGTGAACATCGCCATCCCGTTGACGTTCGACGCGTGGCCGTCCGCCTCTCCGTTGGTGGTGTACAGCTCCGAGGAGACCTGCGAGTGGTAGCCGGGGATCGCCGGGTTGGCCGGGGTGCCGGCCAGCGCCTTGTAGAGGACGTCGTCCGGGGTCGGGGTGGCCACCTGCCAGCCGACCCCGTAGAGGAGGAGTTCGGCGGCCGAGTGGTAGTTGATGCCGTACGTGAACCCGACCCGCTTCTCGAAGTTGTCCAGCGCCTTGGTCTCGGGCTCGGACTCGGGGCTCGCGCCGCGGTAGGTCTCACTGGTGGGGTTGGGCGACGAGCCCTCGTCGTCGTAGCCCCACTTGTAGCCGAAGTTGCGGTTGAGGTCGACGCCGTCACCCGTGCTGATGACACCGTCGCCGTTGACGTCCCGCAGGTTCTTGCGCCACAGGCGGGTGTCGGAGTTCTGGAAGGTGTAGTCGTAACCGTCGGGGTTGGCGGACGGCACGAACCACAGCTCGGTCGAGTCGACGATCTTCTTGATGCGCTTGTCGGTGCCGTAGTTGTCCAGGTAGTAGTGCATCAGCCGGCGGGTCATCTCCGGCGTGATCCACTCGCGGGCGTGCTGGTTGGACACGTACAGCACGGCGGGCCTGGAACCGTCCTTGGAGCTCTTCGCGCCCTTGGTCAGTTTGAGCGCGAGGACGTCCTGGCCGGAGACCGTCTTGCCGATGGACTCCACCTTGGTGAGGCCGGGGTTGGCCTGCGCGGTCCGCAGGATCTCCTCCTTGAGCCCGCCGCTGCCGCTGTACGGGCGGAACACGCCCTGGGAGGCGTCCGCGACCCGCGTCTCCGCCTTGGCCGACAGCGTGTGCTCGGTGAGCTCGACGCCCTGCTTCTCCAGGGTCCGGGCCTGCCCGCCGGTGAGATAGAGCTCGACTTCGGTCTTGCCGGATCCGGTGACCTGGTCGCCGAGTTCATGGCCGTCCTGGCCGGCCTTGAGCAGCAGGGGAATCTGCTTCTTGGTGACGTCGGCGCGGAAGACCTTGACCTCGTCGGGGTCGGGCTTCGCCGAACCCCCGGTCTGCGCCTGCGCCATGGGTGCGAGTGCGGCTCCGCCGATCAGGAGCGCGCCGACAGCGAGGATCGATCTCGCTCTGTGTCTCATGAACCCCCCTAGCAGTGGTCCGCCACGGCGGCGAACCTCTGCCAGGCTCATGACACTCCATGATCGAGTCAAGGGCACCTCACGGATAGTTCACGGTGGCCTAAAAGAGACGCAAATCCCGGTGCCGGCGACCGCTTGGGCCGCCGGCACCGGGGTGCTGACGGTGACTCAGCCTGCGAGGTTGTCGGCCATCTCCTCGCTGAGGTTGGCCTCGGTGCCCGGGATGCCCAGATCGGACGCACGCTTGTCGGCCATCGCCAGCAGCCGGCGGATCCGGCCCGCGACGGCGTCCTTGGTGAGCGGCGGGTCGGCGAGCGCGCCCAGTTCCTCCAGGGAGGCCTGCTTGTGCTCCATCCGCAGCCGGCCGGCCGCCGCGAGGTGCTCGGGCACCTCGTCGGCGAGGATCTCCAGGGCCCGCTGGACCCGGGCACCGGCCGCGACGGCCGCGCGCGCGGAGCGGCGCAGGTTGGCGTCGTCGAAGTTGGCGAGGCGGTTCGCGGTGGCCCGCACCTCGCGGCGCATCCGGCGCTCCTCCCAGGCCAGCACGGACTCGTGCGCGCCGAGGCGGGTCAGCAGGGCGCCGATCGCGTCACCGTCCCGGACCACCACCCGGTCCACCCCGCGCACCTCACGGGCCTTCGCGGCGATGGACAGTCTGCGGGCCGCGCCGACCAGCGCGAGCGCGGCCTCCGGACCGGGGCAGGTCACCTCCAGGGAGGACGACCGGCCGGGCTCGGTCAGCGAGCCGTGCGCCAGGAAGGCTCCGCGCCAGGCCGCCTCCGCGTCGCAGGTCGCCCCGGAGACCACCTGCGGGGGCAGGCCCCGGATCGGGCGGCCCCGTCCGTCCACGAGCCCGGTCTGCCGGGCCAGCTGATCACCGCCCGCGACCACACGCACCACATAGCGCGAGCCGCGGCGCAGCCCGCCGGGTGCCATCACGATCAGCTCGGAGCTGTGACCGAAGATCTCCAGGATGTCCCGCTTGAGGCGCCGGGCCGCCATCGCGGTGTCCAGCTCCGCCTCGATCACGATGCGCCCGCTCACCAGGTGGAGGCCGCCCGCGAACCGCAGAATGGCGGAGACCTCCGCCTTCCGGCAGCAGGTCCGGGTGACGGGTAGCCGGGAGATCTCGTCCTTCACCGCTGCCGTCATCGCCATGGGCCGATCCTTCCATGCATCCGAAAAATACGGTCGTACGCGGCGGCCAACAGCTCCGGATCATGCCGGGGTGATCCGTCGGTCCGGGCCACGGGGCCCAGCTCGACCGCGGCTCCCAGCCGCTTGGCGGCTTCGGTGAGCGAGTCACGGTCGGGCACGGCGGCCTCGTCGGCCAGCACCACGTCCAGGGCGAGTTTAGGGGCGTGTCGCCCCAAAACCTCCAAATGACGCTGCGGTGAGAAGCCTTCGGTTTCACCCGGCTGCGGCGCGAGGTTCAGCGAGAGGACCTTACGGGCCTTCGTCTCGGTGAGCGCGTCGAGGAGATCGGGGACCAGCAGGTGCGGGATCACCGAGGAGAACCAGGACCCCGGGCCCAGCACCACCCAGTCCGCGTCCCGGACCGCCGCGACTGCCTCCGGCACGGCCGGCGGGTCGTGCGGCACCAGGTGCACGGACTGCACCTCGCCGGGCGTCAGGGCCACCGTGGCCTGCCCCCGGACGATGTCCACCTCCTCCGGCCGCTCCGGATCATGCCCCTTGACCAGGGCCTGCAGCTCCAGCGGAACGGCGGACATGGGCAGCACCCGCCCGTGCGCGCCGAGCAGCTTGCCGACCAGGTCCAGGGCCTGGACGTGGTCCCCGAGCTGTTCCCACAGGGCGACGATCAGCAGATTGCCGACGGCGTGCTCGTGCAGGTCGCCCTTGGACTGGAAGCGGTGCTGGATGACCCGGGCCCAGGTCTGGCCCCAGTCGTCGTCACCGCACAGCGCGGCCAGAGCCTTGCGCAGATCACCCGGAGGAAGCACGCCGAGTTCGTCACGAAGGCGCCCGCTGGAGCCACCGTCGTCGGCCACGGTGACGACGGCGGTGAGGTCGCCGGTGATCCGGCGCAGCGCGGCGAGCGAGGCGGACAGACCCATGCCACCGCCCAGCGCGACCACCTTGGGCTGGGTACCGCGGCGGCGCGGCCTGGCGCCGCGGGCCTCGACGGGGCGGCCCGAGCGGGACTCGGGCACGCCCCGGCGCAGCCTGGTCAGCCGTGGAGAGCGTCCGGTCACTCGCGCCCCATGTCCCGGTGCACGACTACGGTCTCCACTCCCTCGGCGGCCAGACGGGCGGCCAGTTTCTCGGAGACGGCGACCGAGCGGTGCTTGCCGCCCGTGCAGCCGATGGCGATGGTCACATAACGCTTGCCCTCGCGCCGGTACCCGGTCGCGATCAGCCGCAGCAGCTCGGCGTACCGGTCGAGGAACTCCTTGGCGCCCGGCTGGTTGAAGACGTACGCCGACACCTCTTCGTTGAGGCCGGTGTACGGGCGCAGCTCCGGCACCCAGTGCGGGTTGGGCAGGAACCGCATGTCGGCGACCAGGTCGGCGTCGACGGGCAGGCCGTACTTGAAGCCGAACGACATCACGGTGGCCCGCAGCTCGGGCTCTTCCTCGCCGGCGAACTGGGCGTCCATCTTGGCGCGCAGCTCGTGCACGTTGAGGCTGGAGGTGTCGATCACCAGATCCGCGTCCCCGCGCAGCTCGCGCAGCAGCTCGCGCTCGGCGGCGATGCCGTCCACGATCCGGCCGTCGCCCTGGAGGGGGTGCGGGCGGCGCACCGACTCGAAGCGGCGGACCAGCGCGTCGTCCGAGGACTCCAGGAAGACGATCCGGCGGGTCACGCCCCGGCTGTCGAGGTCGGCGAGGGACTCGCGCAGATTGTCGAAGAAGCGCCGGCCGCGCACGTCGACGACGACCGCGATCCGGGCCACGTTGCCCTGCGAGCGGGCACCCAGCTCGACCATGGTGGGGATGAGGGCCGGCGGGAGGTTGTCCACGACGAACCAGCCGAGGTCCTCCAGACACTTGGCCGCCGTCGAACGGCCCGCTCCCGACATGCCGGAGATGATCACCAGCTCGGGGATGGCCGCCTCGGGCACCCCCGCCGGTGTGGCATCCGTACTCACTTCTGCTCCGTTTTCCTGGACCGCTTCCGCCTCCGCTTGCTGCGGCTGATCCTGGCCCGCTTCGTCGGGCGTCTCCTGGGACGCGCCCTGCGTTTCGCTGAACGCCGGATCTCGTCGGGCTGTGTGCTCTGCGTCGCGCTCGGTCATCTCTCCTGCCCCCGATCGTCCGGGGCACCCGCGGATACGGGCTCCCCCGAGGCGTCCGCCGTCGTCTCGGGCACCTCGTCTTCCCTGTCATCCATGATCTCTCCGGTCGCCGTGTTCACGGCAGGCGCGGCCGGGGCCGCCTGGGCGAGGGCCACGGCGATGGTCTCGGCCGTCTTGCGGCCTATCCCGGGCACCTCCTGGATCTGCTCGATTGTGGCGGACCGCAGCTTCTTCACCGAGCCGAAATGCTTGATCAACGCCTGTTTGCGGGCCTCACCGAGCCCCGGTACGTCGTCCAGCGGACCGGAGCGGAAGCGCTTGGCGCGCTTGGTGCGCTGGTAGGTGATGGCGAAGCGGTGCGCCTCGTCACGGATGCGCTGGAGCAGGTAGAGACCCTCACTGCTGCGGGGCAGGACCACGGGGTCGTCGTCCTCGGGCAGCCAGACCTCTTCGAGACGCTTGGCGAGGCCGCAGACGGCGATGTCGTCGATGCCCAGCTCGTCGAGCGCCCGCTTGGCCGCGGCGACCTGGGGCTGGCCACCGTCGACGACCACGAGCTGGGGCGGGTAGGCGAACTTCCTGGGACGGCCGTCGTCATCCTTGAATCCGTTGACCGGGCCGTTGGCGTCGTCACCGTCGGTGCTGGAGACGGGGATGGTACGGGCGACCGGGGGCGTACCCGGGTCCGTGAGCGTGTCGGCGTCCGGGAGGGGGCTTACCGAGCCGTCCTCTTCCGACCATTCCCCGGTCCTCTCCTTCTCGGCAAGGTAGCGGCGGAAGCGGCGGGTGATCACCTCGTGCATGGAGCGCACGTCGTCCTGGCCGGCGAAGCCCTTGATCTGGAAGCGGCGGTACTCGCTCTTGCGCTGCAGACCGTCCTCGAAGACGACCATGGAGGCCACGACGTCGTCGCCCTGCAGGTGCGAGATGTCGTAGCACTCGATGCGCAGCGGAGCGCTGTCCAGGTCCAGGGCGTCGGCGATCTCCTCCAGGGCCCGAGAGCGGGTGGTGAGGTCGGAGGCACGCTTCGTCTTGTGCAGGGCGAGCGCCTGCTGGGCGTTGCGCTGCACTGTCTCCATCAGCGCCTTCTTGTCGCCGCGCTGCGGGATGCGCAGCGAGACGTTCGACCCGCGGCGGCCGGCGAGCCACTCCTGGACCGGCTCGACCGGCTCGGGCAGGGCCGGAACCAGCACCTCCTTGGGAACGGCGTCCCCGGTCTCCTCGCCGTAGAGCTGCTGGAGGGCGTGCTCGACGAGCGCCGCTGTCGTCACGTCCTCCACCTTGTCCGTCACCCAGCCGCGCTGACCGCGCACGCGCCCGCCACGCACGTGGAAGATCTGGAGGGCCGCCTCCAGCTCGTCCTCGGCGACCGCGATCAGGTCGGCGTCGGTCGCGTCCGCGAGCACGACCGCGTTCTTCTCCATGGCCTTCTTCAGGGCCTCGATGTCGTCGCGCAGGCGGGCGGCCCGCTCGTACTCCATCTCCTCGGCGGCCTCCATCATCTGCTTCTCCAGGCGGCGGAGGTAGGTGCCGGTACGGCCCGCCATGAAGTCGCAGAAATCCTCGGCGAGGTCGCGGTGGTCCTCCGGGGAGATCCGGTCGACGCAGGGTGCGGAGCACTTGCCGATGTAGCCGAGCAGGCAGGGGCGGCCGGTACGGGTGGCGTTCTTGAACACCCCGGCGGAGCAGGTGCGCACCGGAAACACGCGCAGCAGCAGGTCGACGGTGTCCCGGATCGCCCACGCGTGGCCGTACGGCCCGAAGTAGCGCACGCCCTTCTTCTTGTGACCGCGCATCACCTGGACGCGCGGGAACTCCTCGTTCATCGTCACCGCGAGGTACGGGTAGCTCTTGTCGTCGCGGTACTTGACGTTGAACCGGGGGTCGTACTCCTTGATCCAGGAGTACTCCAGCTGGAGCGCCTCGACCTCCGTGGACACCACGGTCCACTCCACGGACGCCGCGGTGGTGACCATCGTCCGGGTACGGGGGTGCAGGCTCGCCAGGTCCTGGAAGTAGTTCGCCAGACGCTGGCGCAGGCTCTTCGCCTTTCCGACGTAGATCACCCGGCGGTGCTCGTCACGGAACCTGTACACCCCGGGAGTGTCCGGGATCTGTCCCGGCTTGGGGCGGTAGCTGGAGGGGTCGGCCATGTCTCACACCCTACTGGCGCACACCGACACCGCGACGAGCCTGTGGACAACCCCGGAGGGGCCGGCGGACCTGCGAGATCGGCGGAGCAGCGGACCATCGAGCCGGCGGACCCGCGGACCGGCTGCCCCCGGCGGGGAGACGGCTCGGATCGGCGGGGCCGACTGCACCGGCGGGATGACGGGACCGGCTGGACCGGCTGGATGACGGGACCCGCGGGATGACGGGATCGTCGGGATGGGGCGGATCGGCAGGACCACGAGGACTGGCGGACCGCGAGGACCGGCGCGACCGGCGGTGGCAGCCGCAGCAGCTCCGCGAAGCGGATCTCGGAATCGGCCACCTCGGTGGCAACGCGAGCCGTCCGGACGCTTCGGCCAGGCGCACCCCGTCCACGCCCGCCCCCGGCCCGGCACAGAACCTCCGCCCCGGTCACGACGGACCTTGCGCGGCTTCCTCCCCAAATCGGTGCCCTGCGTGCGCGCCCGCCTCGATCCCCCGGACAGCCGCGGCACCCACTCCCCCGCATGATCCGTCCGGCGCCGGGGTCACGCCTCGGCCAGGTGGGCGCCTTCGGCCGGCCGAAGGTGTTGTCGGGGATTGGTCAACACGCTTCAATGCGGGGGAACTCGGGGCCGTGAGCAGCGGCCTGCGGACGCGGCGTACCCAAGTGCGGCCGCCCCGACGCCGCCGGGGTGGCCCCGGACCCGCGCCAACGGCCTGACCAGCCGTGGTGAACCCCAAGAGAAAGGCCCTCCTGCATGCGGCACGGCACACAGCACGCGGACGTCGCCACCGCGGAACTGGACTCGGCCCTGCGCGGCGGCCCCTTCCATGTGGCCCTGCGCGCCGCGATCGCCGCCCGGGGGCTGCCGCTCCAGCGCGTGCAGCATCACCTCTCGCGCTACGGGGTCAAAGTGGGCGTGACCAGCCTGAGCTACTGGCAGCAGGGAGCCCGTCGCCCGCAGCGCCCGGAGTCATTGCGCGCCGTCCGCGCGCTGGAGGAGATACTCCAGCTCCCGGAGGAGTCCCTGATCCGGCTGCTCGCCGACGCCGACCAGGGTCCCGCCGTACGCCGCCCCGCCGCCCGCTCCTACCGCTCCCTGATCGAGGCCTCCGACGCCCTGGACCGACTGCAGTCCGAGCTCGGCTGGTCCCTCGACGGCGGTCTGCACACCCTGGGACACCACGAGCGCGTGCGGATCGGCGCCCACCGCGAGCTGGCAGCCCGTGAGTCGCAGCACATCGTGCGCGCCCACCGGGACGGCGTCGACCGCTTCGTGGCCGTCCACCACGGCGACCCCGGCTGCACCCCGCAGCACATGAACGTGCGCGCGCTGGAGAACTGCCGTACCGGACGCGTCCGTTCGGACCCGGAGACCGGTCTGCTCGTCGCCGAACTGCTCTTCGGCACCCGCCTGCGCTCCGGCGACACCTTTCTCTTCCGCTACGCCGTGGAGGACGGCACGGCGGGCGTCTCCCGCGAGTACACCCGCGACTTCGGCTTTCCCGGCGGCCAGTACACCCTTCAGGTACGTTTCACCGCCGACGCGCTGCCGACGCACTGCCACCGGTTCGCCCAGCACTCCGCGGCGGCCCCGCGCAGTGGCCGACAGGCCCTCCCGCTGAGCGGGCTGCACCGCTCCGTCCACCTGGTCGAGCCCCGGGTACGGCCGGGCCTGCTGGGGATCGGCTGGGACTGGGAATGAGCCGGCGCTGAACCAGCCGCCCGGCCTCAGGCTCCCGGCCCCGCCACGATCCGACCGTTGGCCGCCTTGACCGGCAGTTCGTTCAGCGGCTCGGTGGCCGGCGACTGCACCACCTTTCCGGTCACGGCGTCGAACTCGCTGCCGTGGCAGGGGCAGATCAGCGTCGTGCCCTGGAGTTTGTTGATCGGGCACCCCGCGTGCGTGCAGATCGTGCTGTACGCCTTCAGGGTGCCGTCGGCGGACCGGCTGACGACGACGTTCTGGTCCCGGTAGAGCTTCGCGCCGCCCTTGGCGACCTCGCTCTCGGCCCCGAGGTCCACCGGAGCGGTCGGCGTCGCGTCCGCGGTGGCTCCGCCACCGGGAGCCGAGCAGGCGGCCAGCCCGAGCCCGGCGACCGGCGTGACCGCCGCTCCCCGCAGGACGGTACGGCGGCTGGCGGAGGGACGAGCGGCAGGCATCGGGGCTCCAGGCGGGGTGGGATGGGGTCGGGTGGGGTGGGGTCGCAGCGGCATGTGGGGCCGGTGGCGGTGGCACGATACCTGGGCGGATCATCCCGCTTCGGGGCGGGTCGGGGCGCGGGGGCGTCATAGGTGAGTTTGGGGCATCCGCAGCCGATGGCATGTCCTCGTGCGAGTTCATTCGAATGGACGTAAACGCTTGCGTAAGCGTTTACGCGGCGGTCTCGGATGGAGTAACTTCCCGGCCGAGGCCATCGGCAGCGCGGGAGGAAGCCGATAAGCCTCACCCGAACGCGGGATGCGGAGGAGGGAAGCCCTGTGCCCACCATGGCCGACGTCGCCCGTAGCGCCGGAGTCTCCGTGGCGACCGTCTCCCATGTGCTGAACGAGACCCGTCCGGTGCTGCCCCACACCCGTCAGGCGGTGCTCGACGCCATCGAGGAACTGGGCTACACGCCCAACACCCTCGCCCGCTCCCTGGTGACCTCCCGCACCCGGTCCATCGGGCTCGCGGTGTCCGCGATCAGTAACCCCTACTTCACGGAGATCCTCCAGGGCGTCGAGGCCGCTGCCCTGGCGCACGGCTACAGCCTGCTCATCGCCGATCCGCACGACGACCCCGCGCACGAACGCAAGGTCGTCCAGCTTCTGCACGAGCGCCGCGTCGACGGCATGATCGTCGCCACCTCCGCCGAACCGCGTGAACTCCTCGCCTACCTCGACCGGCACGCCGTACCGACCGTCCTCCTCGACCGGGTGATCGACGATCGCGCGGACGGCGGCCCGCGCTTCGACCAGGTCTGCGCCGAGAACACCGGGCCGACGGCCCGGCTGGTCACCCATCTGGCCGGTCTCGGGCACCGCCGGATCGGCCTGGTCGCCGGGCTGTCCGGACTCAGCACCACCAGTGAACGGATCACCGGCTACCGGCAGGGGCTCGCCGCCGCCGGGCTGCCCCTCGACGACGGTCTGGTCGTCCCGGGCAACTCCGAGTCCGCCGGTGCAGAGCGGGCCACCGCCGCTCTGATGTCACACGCCACACCACCCACGGCGCTCGTCACCGCCAACAACGCGATGACCATCGGCGCCCTGCGCGCTCTGCGCGAGCACGGCCTCTCGGTGCCGCACGACATCGCCCTGTGCTGCTTCGACGACTTCGCCTGGGCCGATCTGTTCTCGCCCCGCCTCACCGCCATCGCCCAGCCCAGCAGAGAGATCGGCGCCGAGGCGGTCCGGGTGCTCCTGGAACGCCTGGCCGCACCCGACCGGGCCGCCAGGACCGTGCGGCTTCCGTGCGCCTTCGTCCACCGGTCGTCGTGCGGCTGCCCCGAGGAGAACGGCGCGGCGGCGGCCGCGCGGAGCCGACCCGCCTGGTCGACGGGCTCTCGTCAGCGGTCCGCCCGCTCCCGGCCGGCCCCGCCGTCCGGGCAGCCAGATCATCCCCAGCATCCCGGGTGCTCCGGGCACCACGAGCACTCCGGGTATCCAGAGGAAGGAACCCTCTCGTGATCGTCGTCGCCGGTGAGGCACTGATCGACCTGGTACCGCAGGGCGCGGGCGCCCTCGCGCCCCTGCAGCCGGCGCTCGGCGGCGGCCCCTACAACACGGCCGTGGCCCTCGGCCGCCTCGGCTCCCCCACCTCGTTCTGCTCCCGCACCTCGCACGACGCCTTCGGCGAGGCTCTCCTGGACGGGCTGCGACGCGCGGGAGTCGACGTCTCCCTCGTGGAACGCGGCACGGAACCGACCACCCTCGCGGCCGCCACGGTCGACGCACAGGGATCCGCCTCCTACTCCTTCTATGTCGACGGCACCGCGGACCGTCTGTTCACGGCACCCGCCGCTCTCCCCGCCACGACTCGTGCCGTCTCCTTCGGCACGCTCTCACTCGTCCTGGAGCCGGGTGCGAGCGCCTACGAGGAGCTGATGCGGGGTGCGGCCGCGGTGGGTCTGTTCACCGCCCTCGACCCGAACATCCGGGCAGGCCTGATCACGGATCCGGATGCCTACCGGGCACGCTTCAAGAGCTGGCTGCCCTCGGTGACTCTCCTCAAGCTCTCGGAGGAGGACGCGCTCTGGCTGGGCGGCACCCCGCGCGAGTGGCTGGCGTCGGGCCCCTCGGCAGTGGTGATCACCCACGGCGGTGACGGCCTCAGTGCTTTCACCCCCGACGGCACCGTGTACGCCGTTCCCGGTGAGGAGGTCGGCGTCGTGGACACGATCGGTGCCGGCGACACCGTGAACGCGGCTCTGCTGCATGGACTCGCCGCCCAGGACGCGCTGTCCGCCGAGGCCTTGGCGGGGCTCGGCGCGGACGGCTGGACCAGGCTGCTGCGGTTCGCGGCGCGGGCGGCCGCGATCACCTGCTCCCGGGCGGGTGCGGAGCCGCCGTACGCGTCCGAACTCGGCGACCTGTAGGGGACGTTCGGATCTCCTTCGCCGATTCACCGGGTGCCCTCATGCCGGTGATTGCGTAGCTTCCGTTGCTTCCGCTGTTGATGAGTCAAGGTTCGTCGTAGCCGCGGGAATCCGGCGGCTGATGAGGGAACGAGCGGCGCCCCGCGGGAAGTTCCCACGGGGCGCCGCACTTTTCTGGATTTGTCACGACCTGGCGCCGAGGGCCTCAGGCCTTGCGGGCCCGGGTCGTCTTCTTCGCGGGCGCCGTCTTCCTCGTGGCCCCGGCCGCCTTCTTCGTGGCCGTGTTGTTGGCGGTCGAGGCGGTCGCCGTCTTCTTCGTCGCCGACCTGGCCGCGACCGTCTTCTTCGCCGCCGTCTTGCGCGGGGCCTTCACCGAGCTCGCGTCGCTGATGCGATCGGCGCCGAGGATCTCGCGCAGGAACTTGCCAGTGTGGCTGGCCGGGACGGCGGCAACCTCCTCGGGCGTGCCCTCCGCGACCACGAGCCCGCCGCCGGCACCGCCTTCCGGACCCATGTCGACGACCCAGTCCGCGGTCTTGATGACATCGAGGTTGTGCTCGATGACGATGACCGTGTTGCCCTTCTCGACGAGGCCGGCGAGCACCTTCAGCAGCTTGCTGATGTCCTCGAAGTGCAGACCGGTGGTCGGCTCGTCCAGGACGTAGACCGTACGCCCGGTGGAGCGCTTCTGCAGCTCGCTGGCGAGCTTCACGCGCTGTGCCTCACCGCCGGACAGCGTGGTTGCGGACTGGCCGAGACGGACGTAGCCGAGACCGACGTCGTGCAGCGTCGTGAGGTGCCGGTTGATCGCCGGGACGGCCTCGAAGAAGTGCATGGCTTCTTCGATGGGCATGTTCAGGACCTCGGAGATGGACTTGCCCTTGTAGTGGACCTCCAGCGTCTCCCGGTTGTACCGGGCTCCGTGGCAGACCTCGCACGGGACGTAGACGTCCGGGAGGAAGTTCATCTCGATCTTGATGGTGCCGTCGCCCGCGCAGTTCTCGCAGCGACCGCCCTTGACGTTGAAGGAGAAGCGGCCCGGCAGGTAGCCGCGGACCTTCGCCTCGGTGGTCTCGGCGAACAGCTTGCGGACGTGGTCGAAGACACCCGTGTACGTCGCCGGGTTCGATCGCGGGGTGCGGCCGATGGGCGACTGGTCGACGTGCACGACCTTGTCGACGAGGTCGTCGCCGTCGACCCGCGTGTGTCTGCCGGGGACGTTGCGCGCACCGTTGAGCTCACGCGCCAGGTGCGTGTACAGGATGTCGTTGACCAGCGTCGACTTGCCGGAGCCGGACACGCCCGTGACGGCCGTGAACACGCCCAGTGGGAAGGACACGTCGATGTCCTGGAGGTTGTTCTCGCGGGCGCCGTGCACCGTGAGCCGGCGGGTGGGATCCTGCGGGCGGCGGATGTCGGGCAGCGGGATCGCCTTCTTGCCGGACAGGTACTGACCGGTCTGCGACTCCTCGTTGGCCAGCAGTTCCTTGAGGGAGCCGCTGTGCACCACCTTGCCGCCGTGCTCGCCGGCGCCGGGGCCGATGTCGACGACCCAGTCGGCGACCTTGATGGTGTCCTCGTCGTGCTCGACGACGATGAGCGTGTTGCCCATGTCGCGGAGCCGGACCAGGGTCTCGATCAGCCGGTGGTTGTCGCGCTGGTGCAGGCCGATCGACGGTTCGTCGAGGACGTACAGGACGCCGACGAGACCGGAGCCGATCTGCGTGGCCAGACGGATGCGCTGGGCCTCGCCGCCGGAGAGCGTGCCGGCCGCGCGGTTCAGCGAGAGATAGTCCAGGCCGACGTCGACCAGGAACCGCAGCCGCTCGTTGACCTCCTTCAGGACACGCTCGGCGATCTTCTTGTCGCGCGCGTTGAGCTTGAGCTCGCCCAGGAACTCGGCGCAATCGCTGATGGACATCGCCGAGACCTCGGCGATCGACTTGTCCATGATCGTGACGGCGAGGACGATCGGCTTCAGGCGCGTGCCCTGGCAGGTCGGGCAGGGCACCTCGCGCATGTAGCCCTCGAAACGCTCACGGCTGGCGTCGCTCTCGGCTTCGCTGTGCCGGCGCTTGACGAAGGGCACCGCGCCCTCGAAGGGGGTGGTGTACACGCGCTCGCGGCCGTACCGGTTGCGGTAGCGGACCTCGATCTGTGTCTTGTGGCCGTAGAGCAGGGCCTTCCTGGCGCGCTGCGGCAGGCCGGCGAAGGGGATGTCGGTGCGGAATCCCAGCGCGTCCGCGAGGGCGCCGATCAGGCGGCCGAAGTAGTCCTTCGTGTGCCCGTGCGACCAGGGATGGATGGCGCCCTCGTCGAGGGACTTGTCCTCGTCCGGGACGATCAGCTCCGGGTCGACCTCCATGCGCGTACCGATGCCGGTGCACTCGGGGCAGGCGCCGAAGGGCGAGTTGAAGGAGAAGGAGCGGGGCTCCAGCTCCTCGAAGGACAGGTCGTCGTACGGGCAGTACAGGTGCTCCGAGTACATGCGCTCGCGCTCGGGGTCGTCCTCGGGGAGGTCGACGAAATCGAGCACGACCATGCCGCCGGACAGTCCCAGCGCGGTCTCCACGGAGTCCGTGAGGCGGCGCTTGGCGGTGTCCTTCACCGTGAGGCGGTCGACGACCACCTCGATGGTGTGCTTCTCCTGCTTCTTCAGTGCCGGCGGTTCGGAGAGCTGCACGGTCTCGCCGTCCACGCGTGCGCGGGAGTAGCCCTTGGTCTGGAGGTCGGCGAACAGGTCGACGAACTCGCCCTTGCGCTCGCGCACCAGCGGCGAGAGCACCTGGAAGCGGCTGCCCTCCGGCAGTTCCAGCACCTTGTCGACGATGGCCTGCGGCGACTGGCGGGAGATCGGGCGACCGCACTCGGGGCAGTGCGGCTTGCCGATGCGCGCGAAGAGCAGACGCAGGTAGTCGTAGACCTCGGTGATGGTGCCGACCGTCGAGCGCGGGTTGCGCGAGGTCGACTTCTGGTCGATGGACACCGCCGGGGACAGGCCCTCGATGAAGTCCACGTCCGGCTTGTCCATCTGCCCGAGGAACTGGCGCGCGTACGAGGAGAGCGACTCCACGTAGCGACGCTGACCCTCGGCGAAGATCGTGTCGAAGGCGAGGGAGGACTTGCCCGACCCGGACAGCCCCGTGAAGACGATGAGCGAGTCACGAGGCAGGTCGAGCGAGACATTCTTCAGATTGTGCTCGCGCGCGCCACGGACGATGAGACGGTCGGCCACAGCCGGTCCGCACCTTTCTTGAGAGAAGTGGCAGGGGCAGGGCCCCGTGCTTCTTCAGACTAGGGGGAGCCACTGACAACGCCGGTTGGATTCCTGGATGCGTAAACAATCCCGGACCATCCAGCATGCCCGACGTCGCCACCGACGATATAGCACGCGCATTCGAATTACGGACCCAGCGCGAAACCTTCACCCGATGGAGTGGCGGAGCTAGTGTCGGCCCCATGATTGATCACGCTCATGACCTGGCGTCTGTACAGGAAGCGACGGACCGGCTCCTCACCGCAGTCGCCGAGCTGGACAACGCGTCCGTGGCACGACCGTCACGGCTGCCCGGTTGGACGGTCGGTCACGTCCTGGCCCACCTCGCCCGCAACGCGGACGCGCTCACGAACGTCCTCGACGGACGTCCCATGTACGTCTCAGGCGAGGCCCGGGACGCCGACATCGCGCGCGACGCCCCGCGCCCTCTCGACGCCCAGCTCGCCGACCTGCGCGAGAGCGACGCCCGTTTCCGCGTGCGCGGAGCCGCCCCCGCGGACTGGGCGCGCACGGTGGAGCTGCGCAACGGGGTCACCGACAGTGCGGCGCGGGTGCCGTTCCGGCGCTGGGGCGAGGTCGAGCTGCACCATGTCGACCTGGGGATCGGGTACGAGCTGGAGGATGTTCCGGCGGACTTCACGGAACGGGAGATCGACTTCCTCGCGGACCGCTTTCTCGCGCATCCCGACGTTCCCGCGACGAGGATCACGGACGGCACGCGCGCGTGGCGCACCGGACGGCAGGCCCCCCGGCCGGAGGTCACCGTCACCGGCCGGCCCGCGGACCTGCTGGGCTGGCTCGCCGGGCGGCGTGCCGGGACCGCCCTGGAGGTACTCGGCGGGCCGCTGCCCGCGCTTCCTCCGCTGTAGCGCACGTCACCTCGCCGGCCACTCCCCGCTATAGGCTGAGCGTCATGACGTACAGCGGAGAGGTCACGGTCGGCGGACCGGCGGACGTGCACGAGCTCAAGGACCTGATGATCACCAAGATCGCGGTCGGGCCCATGAACAACAACGCCTATCTGCTGCGCTGTCGCGCCACGGACGAGCAGCTGCTGATCGACGCGGCCAACGACGCGGAGACGCTCCTCGGCACGATCGGTGACGACGGCATCGCGTCCGTCGTCACCACGCACCAGCACGGCGACCACTGGCAGGCGCTGGCCGAGGTCGTCGCCGCCACCGGTGCCCGGACGTACGCGGGCCGCGAGGACGCCTCCGGCATCCCGGTCACCACCGACGTCGCCGTCGACGACGGCGACGTCATCCGGGTCGGCCAGGTCGAGTTGACCGCCCGCCATCTCGTCGGTCACACCCCCGGCTCCATCGCCCTGGTCTACGACGACCCGCACGGCCACCCGCACGTCTTCACCGGGGACTGCCTCTTCCCAGGGGGTGTCGGCAACACGCGCAAGGACGCGAAGGCCTTCGCGAGCCTGATCCGTGACGTCGAGACGAAGATCTTCGACGCGCTCCCGGACGAGACCTGGGTGTATCCGGGGCACGGCAACGACACCACGCTGGGCACCGAGCGCCCGCACCTTCCGGAGTGGCACGCACGCGGGTGGTGAGCCCTGGGCCTGAGCCGTCCAAGTGAACCGCGTGTACGAGGTGCGCGTGTGAAGTGCGCGGCCCGGCGCACGGGCCCCGGCGCGCTCGGCGTGCGGTTCACAACTCCCGCCCGGCGCACGCCCCTTCACCCGCGCCCCGCGCGCACAACCTCACACGCCCCGCGCGGGGCCGACGCGCGCCCCGTGTGAAGGGTTCGCACGCGCCGGGGTGCAGCGCACTCTCCCCTCGCGCGTCGCCGCGCGGTCAACTGGTGACGGCCCCGCACAGGATGACGGCTCCTGCGCGGTACGGGCCGCCGGTCATCATTCCCCGCCCTCGACCGGCGGCCCTGGCGGGGTCGCCCCGCAACCCGCAGCGGGCAACGTTCACACGACCGCAACACCGGTTCCCAGCATGCGGACAGGTAACCCTTTGACCTGGACATACGCGGCGTTCGCTGTCACTCTCCGGCCATGCATCCTGCCCCGAGCGCACTGCGCAGCGCTGTCGCCGCCGCCACCATAGCCCTGCTCGCCACCGCTGTCGGCTGCGCTCCGCAGCCGGAGGAGAAGGCGTCCGGCGGATCTTCCTCGTCGGACCGAACCACCTGCGCCAGGGGTGAGTTGACGACCCGGACCTCCGGCAAGCTGACGATCGCGACGGACGAACCGGCCTACGAGCCGTGGTTCAAGGACGACAAGCCGGCCGACGGCGAGGGGTTCGAGTCAGCGGTCGCGTACGCCGTCGCGAAGCAACTGGGTTACGACAAGAGTGCGGTCGTCTGGCAGAGCGTGCCGTTCAACAAGGCGTTCGCGCCCGGTGCGAAGACCTTCGACTTCGACATCAACCAGGTGTCCATCAGCGCCGAGCGCAAGAAGGCCGTGGACTTCTCGTCGGGTTACTACGACGTCCGTCAGGCGGTCATCGCGCTCAAGGGCAGCAAGGCCGCGAAGGCGACGGGTATCGCGGATCTGAAGGGGCTGAAGCTGGGAGCCCAGGTCGGCACCACCAGCCTCGAGTACATCACCGACGTGGTGAAGCCGTCGCAGCAGCCCGCCGTGTACGCCAAGAACGACCAGGCCAAGTCGGCGCTGAAGAACGGCCAGGTGGACGCGATCGTGGTCGACCTGCCGACTGCCTTCTACATCACCTCGGCCGAGGTGACGAACGCGGAGATCGTCGGCCAGTTCGAGAACCAGGGCGGCACGCCCGAGCAGTTCGGTCTGGTCCTCGACAAGGGCAGCGCGCTCACCTCGTGCGTCACGAGCGCGGTGGACGCCCTGCGGCGGGACGGCACACTGGCGAAGATCGAGCAGCAGTGGCTGTCCGACGCGGTCGACGCCCCGGTGCTCAAGTGACCGTCGCCGAGGACGGGCCCGGCCGGGAGGGCGCGGACGGCACGAGCGGCATGTCCGCGCACGCGGACGACGGCTACACGCCCTCCGAACGGCGGCTGAAGCGGGAGCGCCACAGGCGGGTCCGCGCCCGGCGCGCCACCGCGATCGCCGCGCTCTCGACGCTGGTCACGGCGGCCGTGCTCTACCTGGTCGTCGTGAACGCGCCCGGCTGGCCGCGCACCAGGGAGACGTTCTTCAACGGGCAGTACGCGCGCGAGGCGTTGCCGAAGGTCCTCGAAGGGCTGTGGCTGAACGTCCGGCTGCTGCTCGTCTGCGGCGCCGCCGTACTCGTCCTCGGCATGCTGATCGCCATCGCGCGTACGCTGCGCGGACCGGTGTTCTTCCCGCTGCGTGCGCTCGCAGCGGCGTACACCGACTTCTTCCGCGGGCTGCCGCTGCTGATCAACCTGATGATCGTGGTGCTGGGCGTCCCGGCGCTGCGCCTCCAGGGCGTGACGGTCGATCCGGTGCTGCTGGGCGGTACCGCGCTGACGCTGACGTACTCCGCCTATGTGGCCGAGGTGTTCCGCGCCGGCATCGAGTCCGTTCACCCCTCGCAGCGCGCGGCGGCCCGCTCCCTCGGCCTCAGCAACCGGCAGGCCCTGCGCCACGTCGTGCTTCCGCAGGCGATACGGCGTCAGGTTCCGCCGCTGCTGAACGACCTGGTGTCGCTCCAGAAGGACACCGGTCTCGTGTCGATCGGCGGCGCGATCGACGCCGTACGGGCGGCGGACATCATCGTGGGCCGCAGTCTCAACTACACGCCGTACATCGTCGCCGGGCTGGTCTTCGTGGCGCTGACCATCCCGATGACCCGCTTCACGGACTGGGTGACGGCACGGATGGACCGGCAGCGGGCCCAGGGAGGATCCATATGAACGACGCACCTGTCCTGCGCATGGAGTCCGTCCGCAAGACATTCGGCGGTTCGGTGGTGCTGCGCGACGTGGACCTGGCGGTCGCCCCGCACACGGTGACCGCGCTGATCGGGGCGTCCGGCTCCGGCAAGTCGACGCTGCTGCGCTGTGCCAACCTCCTCGAGGAGATAGACGACGGCGCAATCTGGCTGGACGGCGAGGAGATCACCGCTCCGCGCGCGGACCAGGACGCGGTACGCCGCCGCATCGGCGTGGTCTTCCAGTCGTACAACCTCTTCCCGCACATGACCGTGCTGGACAACATCACCCTGGCACCGCGCCGGGTGCACGGCGTCTCCCGCGCGGAGGCCGAGGAACGGGCCCGGGAGCTCCTGGAGCGCCTCGGACTGGGTGACAGGACGGACGCCTACCCGGACCGGCTGAGCGGCGGTCAGCAGCAGCGGGTGGCGATCGTGCGCGCCCTGGCGGTACGGCCCCGGCTGCTGCTGCTCGACGAGGTCACCGCCGCCCTCGACCCGGAGCTGGTCGGCGAGGTACTCGCCGTGGTCCGCGGCCTGAAGGACGAGGGCATGACCATGGTGCTGGCGACGCACGAGATGGGCTTCGCCCGGGACGTCGCCGACCAGGTCTGCTTCCTCGACGGCGGTGTCGTGCTCGAACGCGGCAGCCCCGAGCAGGTGTTCGGCGATCCGCGGCAGGAGCGCACCCGGCGCTTCCTGCGGCGGATCGTGGAGGCCGGACGGCTCTGAGGCGTCAGGCGTCGGCGGTGGCCGCGCCGGCCAGCGCCGCCACCCGCTCGACGCCGAACACATAGCCCTGCACACCGCATCCGGCGATCACCCCGTCGGCACGCAGGGAGACATAGGAGTGGTGCCGGAACGACTCGCGCTTGTGGATGTTGGAGATGTGGACCTCCAACACAGGCATCCCGTCGCAGGTGTTGAGGGCATCCAGGATGGCGACCGAGGTGTGCGAGTAGGCGCCCGGGTTGATGACGATCCCACAGTGGTTCAGGCGCGCCTCGTGGATCCAGTCGACCAGTTCGCCCTCGTGGTTGGACTGCCGGAAGTCCACGGTGCCGCCGTGCGCGGCCGCCGCCTTGACGCAGAGGGCCTCGACGTCGGCGAGCGTGTCGGAGCCGTAGATCTCGGGCTGACGCTGGCCGAGCAGGTTCAGGTTGGGCCCGTTGAGGATCATGATCGGGGCGTTGGCCAGGGTGCGGGGCACGCTTCCTCCGGTCCGTTCGGACGATGAGCGGCCCTGGGCGGACCGCGGGTCAGACCGGTTTATCACGGTGCGCCGAGGCGCCCGCGAAGGGCGCCGTGCGCCCCCGTAACGGACGGTCACCCTGGGTAGTTGACGCGGCATGCGCGATGTACGCACCGTAAGGGTTCCCTCGATGCTGCGGCTGGCGGCCGCCTCGCTCGCCGGGACCGCCATCGAGTTCTACGACTTCTTCGTCTACGGCACGGCCGCGGCGCTCGTCCTGGGGCCGCTGTTCTTCCCGACGTTCTCACCGCTCGCGGGGACGCTGGCGGCTTTCGGTACGTTCGGCGTGGGGTTCGTGGCCCGCCCGCTGGGCTCGGTGCTGTTCGGGCATATCGGGGACCGGCGCGGCCGGCGTCCGGTCCTGGTCGCGTCCCTGCTGCTGACCGGCGCCTCGACGGTCGCTGTCGGCTGCCTGCCGGCGTACGGCACGATCGGCGTCGCCGCCCCTGTGCTGCTGCTCGTGCTGCGCTTCCTGCAGGGGCTGGGACTCGGCGGTGAGTGGGGCGGGGCGGTGCTGCTGACCGCGGAGCACGCGCCGCCCGGGCGGCGCGCCCTGTGGTCCAGCTTTCCGCAGATCGGCCCTGCCGTCGGGTTCCTGCTCGCCAACGGCGTGATGCTGGCGCTGTCCGCGTCGCTGTCCGAAGCGCAGTTCGCGCAGTGGGGCTGGCGGGTGCCGTTCTGGGCGGCGGGGGCGCTGGCGCTGAGCGGGCTGTGGCTGCGTTCGTCGCTGGCCGAGAGCCCGAGGTTCCTGGAGCTCGACGACCACGCGCGCGTGCCGATCGCCGAGGTCGTACGCCATCACTGGCGGACGGTGCTGCTGACGGCGGGGGCACTCGCGGTCGGGTACGCGGTGTTCTACGCGGTGACCACCTGGTCGCTGGCGTACGGGACGGAACGGCTCGGGGTGAGCCGTACCGTCATGCTCGTCTGCATCATGGCCGCCGTGGTGGTGAAGGGCTCGCTCACGCCGGTGATGGCTCTGCTCGGCGACCGCTACGGACGACGGCCGCTGTGTCTCGCGGGGTGCACGGCCTCGGCGCTGTGGATGTTCCCGATGGTCGCGCTGCTGGCGACCGGTGAACCCCTGCTGATGTTCCTCGGGTTCACGGGCGCGCTGATCGCCTTCATCGCCATGTTCGCGGTCGTCGCCGCCTATCTGCCGGAGCTGTACGAGCCCCGGGTGCGCTGCACCGGTGCCGCTGTCGGCTACAACCTCGGCGGGGTGCTCGGGGGCGCGCTCACTCCGATCGTCGCGACAGCGCTGGCGGAGCACAGCGGGCGCGTGCCGTGGGCCGTGGGGACCTATCTGACGGCGATCGCGCTGCTGAGCCTCGGCTGCTTCGCACTGCTGCCGGAGACGCGACCGGTGCCGGTGGCGGCGGCCGAGCCGGTCACCGGCTGAGTGCGGCGTCTACGGGTTGATCGCCAGCTCCAGGTAGGCGGCGAACAGCACCAGGTGGACGCCGCCCTGGAGCGGCGTGGCCCGGCCCGGCACGACCGTGAGGGAGCTAACCACCACGGTGAGCGCGAGCAGCAGCATGTGGGTCGCGCCGAGACCGAGGAGCAGCGGGCCGGTGAGCCAGATAGAGGCGAGCGCGACGGCCGGTATGGTCAGGCCGATGCTGGCCATGGCCGAGCCCAGCGCCAGGTTGAGGCTGGTCTGCACGCGGTCGCGGCGGGCGGCGCGCAGGGCGGCGATGGTCTCGGGGAGCAGCACCAGCAGGGCGATGATCACACCGACGACGGCTTGGTGCAGTCCGGCCGCCTGCACACCGGACTCGATGGTCGGTGACACGCCCTTGGCCAGACCGACGACGCCGACGAGGGCGAGGCCCAGCAGTCCGAGGCTGATCCAGGCGGTGAGCGCGGAGGGGGCATCGGCGTGGTCGTCGCCGTCGATCACCTCGCCCTGCCTGGTGATCGGAAGGAAATAGTCGCGGTGCCGCACGGTCTGGGTGGCGACGAACAGGCCGTACAGGATCAGTGAGGACAGGGCCGCGAAGGTCAGCTGTACTCCGGAGAACTCCGGACCCGGTTTGCTGGTGGTGAAGGTCGGCAGGACCAGGCTGAGTGTGGCCAGGGTGGCCACGGTGGCGAGGGCGGCACCGGTGCCCTCGGGGTTGAAGACCGCGGTGCCGTGGCGCAAGGAGGCGACGAGGAGACAGACGCCGACGATGCCGTTGCAAGTGATCATCACGGCGGCGAAGACGGTGTCCCGGGCCAGGGTGGAACTCTTGTCACCGCCGTCGACCATGAGGGTGACGATCAGGGCCACCTCGATGATCGTGACGGCGATGGCGAGGACCAGGGAGCCGAAGGGTTCGCCGACACGGTGGGCGACGACCTCGGCATGGTGGACGGCGGCGAGGACGGATCCGGCGAGCACCACGGTCACCAGCGCGACGACCGCGCCCGACAGATCGCGGCCCCAGGTGAACAGGAGCAGGACGACCGCGAGCACCGGCACGAGGAACGTCCACTGGGTGGTGAGCGACCTGAGCCGAATGATCATGCAGCGATGGTGACAGAGGCGTACTGGGTTCGCATTCCGGTCCTTTCGGGTGCCGGGCGCCTGCCGCCGGCGCGGTACGGCCCCAGTTGAACTCGATCACGCCCAGGTAGCGGCCCGGCCGGCTCCGGCCCCTGAGGATCAGTCGGCGCATCGGGCTGTTCTCGCCACCGGCGTGCTGGCTGCCCAACTCGCCGGCGAGGGCCCTCATCTCGTCGATGCGGTCGGTCTCGAAGTCGACGATCTGGGCGAATGTCACGGTTGCCTCCACCAGGTGGCGGCACGCCCGATCGGGGACACTCCGCCACCCGACGAAGCACCGGGAGCGGTGGGTCGGCAATGCGCTGCGCACCGCTCCACGGGGTGGTCCTACGTCCGACGTGGTCAGACGTCGACACTGTCCTTCGGAGCGCCTTCGCTCCGGCCCTGCGCCGCCTCGGCCGCCTGCTTCCCGGAGGCCCTCAGGCTGGTGATCGTGGTGACGATCAGAACCGCGCAGATCACGCCGAGCGAGACCGGGATGCTGATCTCCGGGACGTGCACACCGGACTCGTGCAGAGCGTGCAGCACGAGCTTCACACCGATGAAGCCGAGGATGATCGACAGACCGTACGACAGGTGGACCAGCTTCCTCAGCAGTCCGCCGATGAGGAAGTACAGCTGCCGCAGACCCATCAGCGCGAAGGCGTTGGCCGTGAAGACGATGTACGGGTCCTGCGTGAGACCGAAGATCGCAGGGATGGAGTCCAGCGCGAACAGGACGTCGGTCGAACCGATCGCAAGCATCACGACCAGCATCGGGGTCATGACCCGCTTGCCGTTCTGCTGGATCCACAGCTTGGTGCCGTGGTACCGGTCGGCCACGCCGAACCTGCGCTCCGCGGCCTTGAGCAGTTTGTTCTCCTCGAACTCCTCTTCCTCCTCGTCGGCGCGGGCCTCCTGGATCAGCTTCCAGGCGGTCCAGATGAGGAAGGCGCCGAACAGGAAGAACACCCACGAGAAGCTGGCGAGGATCGCGGCGCCCGCGGCGATGAAGATCGCCCGCAGGACCAGGGCTATGAGGACGCCGACCAGCAGCACCCGCTGCTGGTACTGCGAGGGCACGGCGAACTTCGCCATGATCAGGACGAAGACGAAGAGGTTGTCGACGCTCAGCGACTTCTCGGTGATGAAGCCCGCGAAGAACTCACCGGCGGGCCGGCCGCCACCGAAGAGGAACAGGCCGATGCCGAAGAGTCCGGCCAGGGCGATCCAGACGACGGTCCAGATCCCGGCTTCCTTGACGGACACGTCGTGAGGTTTGCGGCCGATGAAGAAGTCGACCCCGATGAGGGCTGCCAGCCCCAAGATGGTGAGGACCCAAAGGGTCACGGACACATCCACTGCGCCTCCGGTTTGTGAATGGCAAAGGGTCAGCGTTGTCGCTGCCGGAGGTCTCTTCCACCCGAGACGGGCCGACGCCCCGGGATCCGGCCGGATCCGTATTGACGGGTACGCCGCAGCAGACAGGGAGTACTCCCCTCCGTGAGGAAAACAGTACCTCAATCACCAAGGATTGGTAAAGCATCAGGTAAAGGGAAGGCAGAATTGGCTGGTCAGAGGATTTTACATACGCTTGGTACAAGCGATCGCGACCTGGCGGAGCACGTGCTGGAGCACCTGGCTGCCGGGCGGCACACGGCAGGGCTCGTACGTCCAGGCATGCCCCACCCACGGGTCGGCCAGGTGGTCGTCCGGCACCGGCGTGAGTCGCATCAGTGAACGCCACAGTGGATCGAGCAACGGTCCGTAGGCGGCGGCGTCCTCGCGGTCGGCGACCAGCAGGAGATGGACACCGGCGTCCGGACCTTCATCCGCGAGATACCTCAGCTGCGTGACGGCTCGGTCGTCGAAACCGTGCGGGAACTCGTTGACGATCAGCAGGTGCCGTGAGGTGTCCAGGCCGGGCGGCAGGGCGTCCGCCGCGCCACCGCGTACGGCCATCCGCACCAGGTCGACGCGCTCGGTCAGCCGGCCCAGCACCTCCGCCACCCCGGCCGCGCCGGTCGCGGGCGGCCCGGCCAGTACGCCGGCTCCCGTCAGCGAGGCGAGTGCGGCGGCGCCCGAACCGGCCGGATCGATGACCTGCACGCCGAACTCACCGGCCGGGTGCACGGCGAGCAGCCGGGCCGCGAGCGCCACCGCCGTGTCCAGAGCAAGGTGCCTCAGCTCACCGGCGTCGGGAAAGCCGCCGTCGGGAGTCGAGGTGAGGCCGCTGTCCATCCACAGACCCCGCTCCAGCGGCAACCGGACCAGCAGCGGAATGCGCAGCGGATCGCTCTCGGCGAGGTGGAGGTCGCCCAGGCGCACGGCCATGGGCATTTCCGTCGGTACCCGGTAGGCGTGCCAGACAGGGTTGTCCCACCGTGCGTACGCCGGTGGCAGGGCGGGCTCGACGACCTCGGACTCGGCGGTGAGCTGGGTCAGGTCGCGGTCGAGGACCGCCTGGGCCCGGTCGACCAGTTGGGCCTGCCGGGCGCGGGCCGCCTCGCGTGCGGCGTCGCCCGCCGAGCCCAGGCGGTTACGCGGGTCGGCGAG
The DNA here is from genome assembly GCF_042754285.1 of Streptomyces sp. NPDC059224. Lineage (NCBI taxonomy): Bacteria > Bacillati > Actinomycetota > Actinomycetes > Kitasatosporales > Streptomycetaceae > Streptomyces > Streptomyces sp. NPDC059224. The sequence continues at coordinate 91,910 of NZ_JBHZAN010000003.1, read as the reverse complement.
GACCTGGTCGAGATCCTTCTCCATCCGGGACTCGGCGAAGTCGACGGCGCTGCGGTAGGCGGCGGTGGAGCGGGCCAGGTCCTCGAACATGCCCCAGACCTGGTTGTACAGCCGCTCGTCCATGGACCAGCCGACCGCATCGCCCGCGACGGGCGGGACGGGTCCGTCGGCCGGAGCCGGCGGAGCCGGGGTGGGCGCCTCCGGGACCGTGGGCACGGACTGCCGGCGGCGCTTGGGATGCGTGTAGTCGACGGGGCCGTCGGCGGGTGCCGCAGCCTCGGCGGCAGCGCGTTCCTCGGGTGTCGGGGACCCCCCGTCGGCGGGGGCCTGGACGTCGTACGGGGACCCGGCGACGGTGCCGGACGCGTCCGGACCGGCGACGGAGGCGGCCGTGGGGCGGGAGCGGCCGGTGTCCGCGTGCACCGGGACCGCCCGGGCCACGCCGCGTGCCACCGCCTCCTCGATACCGCGGGCGAGCTCGGCGGCCTGCGGCAGACCCTGGTCGGTCAGGAGCGCGGTGAGGCCCTGCGCGTAACCCTGGCCCACCGCGCGGATCTTCCAGGCGCCCTGGCGGCGGTAGAGCTCCAGGGCCACGACCGCCGACTCGGCGTCCAGGCCGGCGAGGGTGTAGCCGGCGACCTCGGTGCCGTCGAGACTGGTGACGGCGGCGCGCGGCGCGGCGACCGCGCCGAAGCGGAGCGGGCCGCCGGGTGCGGCGGGCAGGGCGATCAGGACGCTGACCCGGTGCACGGTCTCGGGCAGGGCGTCGAGGTCGACGGCGAGCCGGTGTTCGGCGGCCGCCTGCCGGGGGACCTCGATCCCGGGCAGCGTGGGTGCGCCCGGGTGGGCCACCCCGTCGGCGTCCCGTACCCGGCCGCTGTCATCGGCGAGGGTGGCCCCTGCAACGACCGGCACGTCGGCCGAGATCCGGATCTCGATCCGGTTCCGCGGAAGCGGATGGTTCTGGCCGCGCGTCAATTCGGCCGACATCGCCCGTGTCCCCCTGTGTGTCGTGTCGTCGTGCGCCGCGGGCCGCTCCTAGAGGACCGGCAGGATCGTGGGCACCAGGTCCTGGAAGGTACGGCCCTTGGCCGGCACACCCAGGGCCGTCAGCGTCCAGCCCGAGCCGGACCGGTGCACCTTCGCCATGATCTGGGCGGTGTACTCGCCCCCGCCGTCGAGCGTGTAGCGCGCGAGTTCCTGGCCGTTGGTCTCGTCGACCAGCCGGCAGAAGGCGTTCTGCACTTCCTGGAAGGTCTGGCCGGTGAAGGAGTTGACGGTGAAGACGATCTGGTCGATGTGGACCGGGACGCGCGAGAGGTCGACGAGGATGGCCTCGTCGTCGCCGCCGTGTCCCGCGCCGCCGACGAGGTTGTCGCCCGTGTGCCGGACGGAGCCGTCGTCGCTCACCAGGTGACGGAAGAACACGACGTCGACGGGCTGCTTGTCGGCGAACAGCACTGCCGAGGCGTCCAGGTCGATCTCCCGGGTGCGCGAACCGAACAGCCCGCGGCGGGGTGCCGCCTTCCAACCAAGACCCATGCGGACCGCGCTCAGGGAGCCGCCGTCCTTCTTCTCCAGGCTGATGGCCTGACCCTTGGTCATGTTGACGGTCACGGCTGCTGTCCCCTCGTCGGATGTCCCCGGTTACCGCGGAGTGCACGGTTGTCCAAAACCCTATGCAGCGCCACTGACAGTGCCGAACCCCGGTCCGCGGTTTGTGTCGGTGTTGCAACACTTCGCGTCCTTACCGGGGTCCGGCGGCGACCCGGTGGTCAGGCCAGGCCCGCCTCCCTCATCTGGCGCAGTTCCTTCTTCATCTCGGAGACCTCGTCACGCAGCCGGGCCGCGATCTCGAACTGCAGATCCGCGGCGGCGGCACGCATACGCTCCGTCATCTCCTCGATCTGCTCGGCGAGTTCGGCCGCCGGGCGGTCGGTCGGCACCGTTTCCTTCGCCTTGCCCCCGGCGGCCTTGCCCGCCTTCGCGCCCTTCGCCGCCTTGCCGCCCAGGGCCGGAACGGGTGCCTTGGCCGCCTTGCCGTCCTTCTGCCCCCGGTAGCCCGTGCCGAGCAGCTGTTCGGTGTCGACCTCTTCGCGGGCGATCTGCGCGACGATGTCGTTGATCTTCTTGCGCAGCGGCTGCGGGTCGATGCCGTTGGCCGTGTTGTAGGCGACCTGCTTCTCCCGGCGGCGGTTGGTCTCGTCGATGGCCCGCTCCATCGCCGGGGTGATCTTGTCGGCGTACATGTGGACCTGGCCGGAGACATTGCGCGCGGCGCGGCCGATGGTCTGGATCAGCGAGGTGCCGGAGCGCAGGAAGCCTTCCTTGTCGGCGTCGAGGATGGCCACCAGGGACACCTCGGGCAGGTCGAGGCCCTCACGCAGCAGGTTGATGCCGACCAGGACGTCGTACTCGCCGGAGCGCAGCTCGCGCAGCAGCTCGACGCGGCGCAGGGTGTCGACGTCGCTGTGCAGATAGCGCACCTGGATGCCGAGTTCGAGGAAGTAGTCGGTGAGGTCCTCGGCCATCTTCTTGGTGAGGGTGGTGACCAGGACCCGCTCGTCCTTCTCGGTGCGCTTGCGGATCTCGTGCACCAGGTCGTCGATCTGGCCCTCGGTGGGCTTGACGACGACCTCCGGGTCGACGAGGCCGGTGGGGCGGATGATCTGTTCGACGACGCCGTCCCCGCGCGACAGCTCGTAGGTGCCGGGGGTGGCCGACAGGTACACGGCCTGCCCGATGCGCTCCTGGAACTCCTCCCACTTCAGGGGGCGGTTGTCCAGGGCGGAGGGCAGCCGGAAACCGTGGTCCACGAGGGTGCGCTTACGGGAGGCGTCGCCCTCGTACATGGCGCCGATCTGCGGCACGGTGACATGCGACTCGTCGATGACGAGGAGGAAGTCGTCCGGGAAGTAGTCGAGCAGGGTGTTGGGCGGCGAGCCGGGCGAACGGCCGTCGAAGTGCATCGAGTAGTTCTCCACGCCGGAACAGGTGCCGATCTGGCGGAGCATCTCGATGTCGTACGTGGTGCGCATGCGCAGCCGCTGGGCCTCCAGGAGCTTGCCCTGCTTCTCCAGCTCCGCGAGGCGCTCCGCCATCTCCTTCTCGATGTCGTTGACGGCCCGCTCCAGGCGCTCGGGACCCGCGATGTAGTGGGAGGCCGGGAAGACGTACAGCTGCTGGTCGTCGCTGATGATCTCGCCGGTGAGCGGGTGCAGCGTGGACAGCGCCTCGATCTCGTCGCCGAACATCTCGATGCGGACGGCGAGCTCCTCGTAGACCGGGAAGATCTCGATGGTGTCACCGCGGACGCGGAAGGTGCCCCGGGTGAACGCCATGTCGTTGCGCGTGTACTGGATGTCGACGAAACGGCGCAGCAGGAGGTCGCGGTCGATCTCGTCTCCGACCCGCAGCGGGACCATCCGGTCGACGTACTCCTGCGGTGTGCCGAGGCCGTAGATGCAGGACACGGAGGCGACCACGATGACGTCTCGGCGGGTGAGCAGCGAGTTGGTGGCGGAGTGGCGCAGTCGCTCGACCTCCTCGTTGATCGAGGAGTCCTTCTCGATGTAGGTGTCCGACTGCGGGACGTACGCCTCGGGCTGGTAGTAGTCGTAGTACGAGACGAAGTACTCGACCGCGTTGTTCGGGAGGAGCTCGCGGAACTCGTTGGCCAGCTGCGCGGCCAGGGTCTTGTTCGGCGCCATCACCAGGGTGGGGCGCTGGAGCTTCTCGATCATCCACGCGGTGGTGGCGGACTTGCCGGTGCCGGTCGCGCCGAGAAGGACGACGTCCTTCTCACCGGCCCCGACGCGCTTGGCCAGGTCGGCGATGGCCGCCGGCTGGTCGCCGCTGGGCTGGTACGGGCTGACGACCTCGAAGGGCGCCACCGTGCGTTCGATGTGGGAAACGGGCCGCATGGCATCAACCGTACGACCCCGCACTGACAACCGGCTCTGATCAGCGATTCTGCGGGGTGCGGGAGCTGCGGTGGCCCTGCTGGCGGCTGATGCGCAGCTGCGGCCGGCGGCTCGGGTGGTGGGTCACCTCGTCGGCCGGGACACCCGGCTTGTGCTCGACGCGGAGCCGCTCGGGCCTGCCGATGATCATCATGGGGTCGAGGACGACGACCACGGCGGCGAGGCAGAGGAAGGCCAGCGGGCCGATCAGCATGGGGGCGAGCAGGGAGGCCGGCGAGTCGCCGGGGGGCGTGCCACCGGTGTGGTGGAGGTGCACGGTCATGGCGGCCATGCCGGTGTAGTGCATACCGCTGACGGCCAGTCCCATCACGAGGCTCGCGCCGACGCTCCACAGGAAGCCGCGGACCCGCCCGGCCGCCCACAGCGCCGAGGTGGCGGCCACGACCCCTATCAGGACCGACGCGACCATGGTGAGCGTGTCGTACTCCAGGGTCCCGTTGAGGCGCAGGCCGGCCATGCCGAGGTAGTGCATCGAGGCGATGCCCAGGCCGGTGATCGTGCCGCCCGTGAAGAGCGCGGTTCCGGTGGCACCCCGGTAGCCGACTATGAAGATCCCGACACTCACCATGACGATGGCGAGGCCGAGGCTCGCAAAAGTGATCGTCTTGTCGTAGTGGACCGGCGTCTCCTTGACGCTGAACCCCATCATGGCGACGAAGTGCATGGTCCATATGCCGGAGCCGATCGCGGCCGACCCCAGGGCGAGCCAGGCGGGCCGCCAGGACTGTGCCACCAGCATCGCGCGGGTCGTGCAGCGCAGCCCGAGGGCACCGCCGAGGCAGGCCATCACGTAGGCCACCAGCGGGGTGACGACCCCGTAGCTGAATCCGTCGACCGTGCCCTGCATACGTGGCTGCCCTTCACCCTTTGCGTCCCGGAATATTTGATATGCGCCCCGTCCCAGGACCGCCCGAGCGGTCAGGGTTGACGCAGAGAGTATGACCCGCACCGGAATGGTCGAACGATTTTCCGGCAAAGAAACACGGCCTTGCCGCACTTGTGCGGCATCAGTGAGCGGACTTGGGTAACTCCGTTCATCTGTGGCCGTCCCGTACCCGGCCGCCGTTGACTCCTTGCTGTCAGTCTTGTGCTGTACGTATTCGACCGACATGAGGAGGACGCATGCACGCGCGTGCCGTCGCCGCCACGACCACCGCGCTGCTGGGCACGGCGGCCCTGCTCAGTCCCGTGCCCGCCGCCGGGGCCGGCGACGCCCGCGAGCCCACGGTGCTGGCGCACCGGGGTGCCTCCGCCTACGCGCCGGAGAACACGCTGCCCGCCGTCGACAAGGCGGCCGCGCTGGGCTTCACCTGGGTCGAGAACGACGTGCAGCGCACCAGGGACGGCCGGCTGGTGGTCCTCCACGACGACAGCCTCGCGCGCACCACGAACGTCGAACAGGTCTTCCCCGGCCGCGCGCCGTGGAAGGTGAAGGACTTCACCGCCGCGGAGATCGCCCGGCTGGACGCGGGCAGCTGGTTCTCGGCCTCCTGCACAGGCACGCGCGTGCCCACGCTCACGCAGTACATGCGAAGGATCGAGCACAACCACGAGAAACTGCTCCTGGAGATCAAGAACCCGGAGCTGTATCCCGGCATCGAGCGGCAGATCGTCGACCTGCTGGGGAACGAGGGCTGGCTGGACGGCCGTCACCTGGACCGGATCGTCGTGCAGAGTTTCAGCGCGGACAGCCTGCGCGTCGTGCACGGTCTCAGGCCCGCGGTGACGACCGGCTACCTCGGCACACCGCCCGTGTCGGCCCTGCGCCGGTACGCGGGATTCACGGACCTGGTCAACCCCTCGGTGGACTCCATTTCCGCCGGTTACGTCTCCTCCGTGCACTCGTTCGACGGTCCGCACGGCAGGCCCCTGCGCGTCTTCACCTGGACGGTGAACGACGCGGCCACCACCTGGAAGGCCGTCGGCTACGGCGTCGACGGGATCATCACCAACAAGCCTGACGTGGTGCGGGCCGCGCTGCGCGCGGGCTGAGCGGAACGGGCGGACCGGGTTGTCAGTGGCGGGTCGTACGGTGGGTCGCATGGACAGCGAAGGGCAGTACGGGCAGCGGGTGGTGTGGGCCGTCGTGGGCACCGACATCGGTCCGCTGCTGCTGGCGGCGACCCGTGAGGGCCTGGTCACCGTGGTGTTCCACGCCACGGACGCGGTGCGGGAGCGGACTCTGGAGCGGCTGGCGGCCCGGCTGGGCGCCGAGCCCGTCGAGGACGCGGGGGCGCCGGTGCTGGTGGAGGCGATACGTCAGCTGCGGGCGTACTTCGCGGGCGAGCGGCAGGACTTCGAGCTGCCGCTGGACTGGTCGCTGATCTCCGGCTTCAACCGTCAGGTGCTGCGTGAACTGGCCGCCGGCGTGCCCTACGGCAGCGTGGTCGGATATGGCGACCTGGCCGGGCGGGTCGGACAGCCCGGCGCGGCGCAGGCGGTGGGCGCGGCGATGGGCGCCAATCCGCTGCCGGTGGTCGTGCCGTGTCACCGGGTGGTGGAGAGCGACGGCGGCATCGGCGGGTTCGGCGGCGGCCTGGAAACCAAGCGGAAGCTGCTCGCCCTGGAGGGCGTCCTGCCCGAGCCGCTGTTCTGAGGCGCCCCGGCGCAAGGGGCGCTCAGGCGTAGTGCCGCACCTCGACGACATTGCCGTCCGGATCGCGGAAGTAGAAGTTGCGCGGGGCCTTGCCCCAGGCACCGAAGAAGTCGTGGCCGATGCCGGTCATGGGGACCGTGTGTTCGGCCAGGCGGGCGCGCAGCGCGTCGAACGGCAGGGACAGACAGATGTGGTTCACCGGCTGGCCGGCCGAGCCGGGGTGTGCCGGCATGCGGTCGGCGAGGGTGTGCGGCGCAAGGTCGAGGATCGTCTCCTCGTTGACACGTACCGAGGGGAAGGGCGCCTCTCCCGCGGTGAACTCGGCCGGCCTCAGCGGCTCCAGGCCGAGCGTCCGCTCGTAGAAGCCGGCCGCGGCGGCCGGATCGGCGGCCCAGAGGACGACATGGTCCAGGCGTGCCGTGTGATGCGTCATGCGTCTGAGGCTGGTGGCGTCACGCACAGCCCGCAAGCGTTTATCCGGGTGTGCCGCCCGCCAGGGATGAGGGAAGACCGACGGACAGGAGGCAGGCGCGTGGTGCTGATGGTGTCGGATGAGGTCCGGGAGGCGCTCGGCGCGGGCCGGGCAGTGGTGGCCCTGGAGTCCACGATCATCGCGCATGGGCTGCCCCGCCCGCGCAATCTTCAGGTGGCGCTGGAACTGGAGGAGGCGGTACGACGCGAGGGTGCGGTACCCGCGACCATCGCGGTGCTGGACGGGCGGCCCCGAGTCGGTCTGGCCAAGGACCAGCTGGAGCGGGTCGCCAATGAGGGCGGGATCCGCAAGCTGGGCCACCGCGACCTGCCGCTCGCCGTGGCGGCAGGGGTGAGCGGGGCGACCACCGTGTCGGCGACGGCACAGCTGGCGGCGCTGGCCGGCATCCGGGTGTTCGCGACGGGCGGTCTCGGCGGGGTCCACCGGCAGTGGACGGTGACCCAGGACGAGTCCGCCGATCTGGGTCTGCTGGCACGCACCAGGATCACCGTGGTGTGCGCGGGCGTGAAGTCGATCCTCGACGTGCCGGCGACCCTGCAGCGTCTGGAGACCCTGGGGGTGGCGGTGGCCGGCTACGGCACGGACCGTTTCCCCGGCTTCTACCTGTCCGACTCCGGGCACCCGGTCGACTGGACGCTGCAGACCCCGGCGCAGGTCGCCGAGGTCATGCGGGCGCAGGACGCCCTGGAGGCGGCGGACACGGCGCTCATCGTCGCGAACCCGGTTCCCGAGGCGGAGCAGCTCGATCCCGCACTGCACGCGCGGGTGCTCGCCGACGCGCTGCGCGCGTGCGACGGGGAGGGGGTCACCGGTCAGGGGGTCACGCCTTTCCTGCTCGACTATCTGGTCAGGCACACGGACGGCGCCTCGCTGGAGGCCAACCTGGCGGCCGTGCGCGGCAACGTACGGCTGGCGGCACGGATCGCGTCGGCGTGGACCAGGCGGTGACGACTGCCGAAGAGGGCGCCCTGCTGGTCGTCGGGGACGTCGTCACGGATGTCGTCGCCCGGCACCGGGGGCCGCTCGCGACCGGTACGGACACGGTGGCCGTGATCCGGACCGTGCCCGGCGGGGCGGGTGCGAACGTGGCCTGCTGGGCCGCCCGTTCGGGCTGTGCGGAGGTGCGGCTGCTGGGGCGGGTCGGCGTGGACGCCGCCGAGTGGCACCGGCGGGAACTGGTCGCGGCGGGGGTGCGACCACGCCTCGTGGTGGATCCCGAGGCCGCGACGGGGACGGTCATCTGCCTGGTCGACAACGGCCACTCGGCCGAGCGCACTTTTCTCACGGACAGCGGGGCGTCGCTGCGACTGGAGCCCGCCGACTGGTCGGACGCGCTGCTCGACGGGGTGGCCCGGCTGCATCTGTCGGGTTACCTGCTGTTCTCGGAGCCGAGCCGGGCACTGGCGGCGGTGGCGCTGGCGTCGGCCCGCGCGCGTGGCGTGCCGGTGAGCCTGGATCCTGCGTCGGCGGGGTTCCTCGTCGCGATGGGCGTGGAGAGCTTCCTGGCGCTCGTCGAGGGGGTGGACGTCCTGTTGCCGAGCCGGGACGAGGCCTGTCTGCTGACGGGGCTGTCCGATCCGGCCGAGGCGGCGGTGGAGTTGAGCCGCCGGGTGCCGCTGGTGGTGGCCAAGGCGGGGGCGGACGGCGCGCTGGTCGCCCGGGCGGGCGACATCCTGGCGCGGGTCCCGGCCGAACCGGCGACGCCCCGGGACACCACGGGCGCCGGTGACGCCTTCACCGGGGCGTTCCTCGCCGCGCTGGTCGCCGGTGCGGATCCCCGGCGGGCGGCGGAGCGGGGCTGCCGGGCGGGCGCACTGGCGGTGGAACGCGTGGGCGCCAGACCGCCCGTCCATGGCTGACACGGCACCGCGGCCGAAGGCGGCGGACCGGCGCCCTGCCCGGCGGGCCCCTTCCGGCGGGTCTACTTCCTGACGCCCCACGCCGAGATCATCGGGGCGGTGGCGAGGTCCATGGTGCCCGCCGCCACGTTGGCGAGGTGCTGGTCGATCTCCTCGTCGGTGGCCAGACCCGCGCTGACGAGCCGGCCGCGGATCTGGCGGACCGTCGCGGACTCCAGGGCGGTGCAGGCCGGCGAGGCGATGGGGAAGTAGGCCTCGGCCGCCACCTGGTGCAGTCCGGCCTCGCGGAGCAGCCGCGGGAGTTTGCGCCCGTACGACAGGTCGGCGCCGCGTTCGGCGAGGAGCTTGCGGAAGCCCTGGCGCAGGCGGTTGGCGAGCCGCTGCTCGGGTCCGTACTCGTAGGGGCAGGTCAGGGGCTGGAGAGCGGGGTCGGCGTCCTCGATCAGCAATCGTCCGCCGGGGCGCAGTGCCTTGATCATGGAGCGCAACGCATGTTCCCGGTCCGGGACATGGACCAGCACCAGCCGGGCGTGCACCAGATCGAAGTCCTCCCCCGGCGGCTCCTCAGTGCCGACGTCGTGGGTGCGGACCTCGACCGGTGCGTGGGCAACCGTGGCGAGCAGCGAGGTGTCGATGTCGGTGGCGACGACCTGGCCCGCCGGTCCGACCTGGCCCGCCAGCCAGGACACCACGGAGGTGCCGCCGGCCCCGACCTCCCAGCACCGCCGGCCCGCTCCGATACCCAGTGCCTCGAGGTGCCGGAAGGTGGTGGGGTCGAAGAGCGCGGCGAAGGCGTCGAAGCGCTGCCGGGCCTCGCTCTGGCGGTTGTCGAGGAGGTATCCGTCGGCTTGTGTCATGGAGCGATGATTCCAGTTGCCCGGGTTGTCGGGACGGTCGACGCCCGATGGTGCGGTGGACGACTGCCGGTGCGCTCGACGCTCCGGTGCGGGGGGGATACGGCCGCCGGGCGTGGGGAACCTGTGGCCGACCGGCGGGAACAGCCCTCGGGAGCCTGGTTGTCCACAGGCGGGAACCAACCGGAACCCGTCACTCCCCCACCCTTACCCGTGTTTCACACCGGGCTGGCAGACTTGCCCGGCAGGGCGCGAGAGCGTTGCGCGAGGGGACCCATGCAAGGAGATCCGGATGACGATGGCAGGGAATCTGCGGAAGGTCACGGGGCTGGGCAGGGCCGGCGGCCTGGGCAAGGTGGCGCGGCTGGCCCGGCGGCGGCCCCGCGTCGACCTGAACCATCACGCGCGGTCCCCGCTGGGCTCCTCTGTCGTCAACTGCGTGACGTACGAGGACGGGAAACGGGTCCCCGAATGCGGCGATCTCTACTCGGCGGTGGAACGCGTACGGAGGAAGGGCGAGGGGTTCGTCTGGCTGGGGCTGCACGAGCCGACGGACAGCGAGTTCGCGGGCATCGCCGAATTGTTCGACCTGCATCCGCTGGCCGTGGAGGACGCGGTCGAGGCCCATCAGCGCCCCAAGGTGGAGCGGTACGGCGAGACGCTGTTCGCGGTCTTCAAGACGGTCTGCTACGTCGAGCACGAGAAGCTGACCGCGACCAGTGAAGTGGTGAACACCGGCGAGATCATGGTGTTCGTCGGTGCGGACTTCGTGATCACGGTGCGGCACGGCCGCCATGGCTCGCTGGGGCCGCTGCGCGAGGAACTGGAGTCGGCACCCAGCCAGCTGGCCAAGGGTCCGGCGGCGGTGCTGCACGCGATCGCTGACCATGTGGTCGACGACTATCTGAACGTCACGGACGCGGTGCAGGCGGACATCGACCAGGTCGAGGCCGACGTGTTCGCGGAGGACGGCGCGCGGGCCGACCCGGGGCGGATCTACCAGATGAAGCGTGAACTCCTCGAGCTGAAGCGGGCGGTGGTGCCGCTGAGCAGGCCCATGGAGGAGCTGACGACGCGCCCGATACGGGTGATCGCCCCCGAGATACAGGCCTACTTCCGGGACGTGCTCGACCATCTGATGCGGGCCAAGGAGCAGATCGCGTCCTTCGACGAACTGCTCAACTCCATTCTTCAGGCGCATCTGGCACAGGTGACGGTCGCCCAGAACGAGGACATGCGGAAGATCACGGCCTGGGCCGCGGTGATCGCCGTGCCGACGATGGTGTGCGGGGTGTACGGCATGAACTTCGATCACATGCCGGAGTTGCACTGGCGGTTCGGCTATCCGCTCGTCATCGGCGTCATATCCCTTGCCTGTCTGGTGTTGTACCGGGGCTTCCGGCGCAACGGCTGGCTCTGAGCATCAGCCTCGGCGGCGCCGAGGACCACGGCCCCGCCGAACGGCCGCTCAGCGCGGACCGGCCGCTCAGCGCGGACCGGCCGTTCAGCGCGGACCACCGGGGGCCGGCGCGGACCACCAGGGCCGGCGCGGGATGCTCAGCCGTTCCACGCCGGATGCCGCGGGTCGTCGGCGCGGACCAGCACGTCCGCCACGCCGGCGGGGTCGCTCTCGGCTTCGTAGCGCTCGAAGGCGGGAAGGGTCCAGTGCTCGGACTCGGGGGTACGACGGCGAAGGGCGCCGGGGGACAGCAGGAGGTGAACGGTCAGGTCGAACGGGAACCAGTGCCGCAGCAGCAGCGGGCCGCACAGCAACAGCAGCCCACCGGGCGGGAGTTGGATGTAGGGGCTGCGGGTGGCCCGGTCGGTCGCCGGGTCCCACAGGTCGGGCAGGACGCGTCCGGTGCCGCCGGGGTCGAGGGGGCCGAAGACCTCCCGCCACAGGGCGTTGGTGTCGAACCAGCCGCCGTAGTAGGACTCGGCGTCGCGGTGGCCGTGTTCCAGACGCAGTGAGGCGGGGCGCAGGAAACCCTCGGTGCCCACGACGAGCGACGGCAGGCCCCGTAGGCGCAACGCCTCCGCGACGCGCTCCGCGAGGTCCCCGGGCAGGGCCGCCGGGGCTCCGTCCAGGGCGACGCGCGGCCAGGCACTCCCGTCTGCGGGCTTCAGCCCGGCCAGCCGCTCGGCGAGGCGGTCGGCGAGCCGGTCCCAGGTGATCGCTTCGAGTCGCACGGGGCCATGATGCCGCCCGGTCAGGTCGGCGGAGGCGCCGGGGGCGGGGCACCCAGGTGAGGTTCGCAGGGATGCCCGGCGCCCCGGCCTGACCGCCCGCCGTGCGTCCGCCGCCTCGCGGACGTGAGATCCCATGCCAGGACGGGGAAAGAACCGCATATGACACGCCTGGCAACTCCCCCTCATCACGGTGGACTTCTGGTGGTCCAGCCTCTCAGGCACAAGCGGTGTGCGGCCTGCCGGCGAGGGCCGTTGTCGATGCTGGTGCTGGAGGCCGGAGCGCCGCGGTGTCTGGTGTGTACCGATCTCGCGCATCTGGTGTTCCTGCCGCGTGGCGACACCGCGCTGACCAGGCGGTCGCGGGAGGAGAGCGCGCTGTCGGCGGTGGTGGTGCGGTTCAACCGGCGCAGAAGCCGGTACGAACGGCAGGGCGTCCTCGTCGAGGAAGCCGCACTGGCCCGGGCCGAGGCACGGTGTCTGGCCGATGCCGAGGCGCGGCGGCGGCGCCGGGCGCGGGACGCGAAGCGCCGGGCGACGCAGGACGTGCGGTTCACGGAGGCCTTCGCGGCGGAGATCCTGCGTCTTTTCCCGGGATGTCCGGTGGAGCGGGCTCGGGCGATCGCGGCGCACGCGTCGGTGCGGGGCAGCGGGCGGGTGGGGCGGACGGCGGACGGGCGGGCGCTCACTGAGGGGGCGGTGGTCTCGGCGGTGGTGGCGGGCGTACGGCATGGGGACACGCCGTACGACCAGCTGCTGATGGGCGGGGTGCCGCGGTACGAGGCGCGGCGGCGGATCGCGAGGACGGTCGAGGCGGTGCTGCGGGAATGGGAGGCCGGGGTGGAGATACGCCTGACCGGGTGACGTCGGCGGAGACGGACGGAACAGCCGGGCCGCACATGGCCCGGCGCGGGAGGCGGGCAGGCAGGGCAGGCAGCCGGAAGGGGAGGCATGGCGTGGAATCGAATGGCGGCGGTGTCCGGGGCGAGCGACGAGAGCGGGCGTGGTGGAAGTGATCGACGGACCGTATTACGTACTGGTCCTGCTGGGAGTGCTGGGGACCGGGCTGGTGGCGGGGGTGTTCTGCGGGTTCTCGACCTTTGTGATGCGCGGACTGTCGGCGTTGCCGCCGGCACAGGGGGTGGCCGCGATGCACGCGATCAACCGGGCCGCGGTCACCACCGCCTTCATGCTGGTGTTCGCGGGGGCGGCGGTGCTGTGCGCGATGATCGCGGTGGTGACGTTCGTGGTGTGGCCGGACGAGAGGAAGACGGAGCTGCTGCTGGGCAGTGCGCTGTATCTTTCGGGTTCGTTCGGGCTGACCCTGGTGGCGAACGTGCCCCGGAACGAGGCGCTGGCCGCGCTGGAGCCGGGCACCCCGGAGGCCGCCTCCTACTGGCCGGCGTACGTGCGCGAGTGGACCCGGTGGAACCATGTCCGCACCCTCGCGTCGGCCGCCGCGTCGGTCATATATGTGCTGGCCCTGTCCTGAGAGAGGCTCGGGGGGACTCCGGCGCCCGCCGCCCACCCGGCGGGGTCGCGCCTGGCCCCCGCCGGGTCCCTGCCGGCACTCGGCTGACCGTCCGCCGGCACTCGGCTGGATCTTTGCCGCCCGGCGGCTGAGGAGGCCCTGGCAGAAGGCACTGTCAGCCACTCTGCGGGCGCAACCGAGCGGACGTATCGTGGCCGAAAGAGTGCCGCCCGATGACGCATGACCCGGGCAATCGCACACGAGGAAGTCGACCATGGCCGATCCCAAGGGTTTCATGACCACGCCGCGGGAGGAGTGGCCGCGGCGACCGGTCGAGGAGCGGGTCCGGGACTGGGACGAGGTGTACGTCCCGGGGGCGCTGCTGCCCATCATCAGCAAGCAGGCGGACCGCTGCATGGACTGCGGGGTGCCGTTCTGCCACGACGCGTGTCCGCTGGGCAACCTGATCCCCGAGTGGAACGACCTGGTGTCGCGGGAGGACTGGCGGGCGGCGGCCGACCGGTTGCACGCGACGAACAACTTCCCCGAGTTCACGGGGCGGCTGTGTCCGGCGCCGTGCGAGGCGGGGTGCGTGCTGGCCATCAACCAGCCGGCGGTCACGATCAAGAACGTCGAGTGTGCCATCGGCGACCGGGCGTGGGCGGAGGGTTTCGCCTCGCCGCGCCCACCGGACCGGCTGTCCGGGCGGACCGTGGCGGTGATCGGGTCCGGCCCGACCGGCCTGGCGGCGGCGCAGCAGCTGACCCGGGCCGGGCACACCGTCGCCGTGTACGAGAAGGACGACCGGCTGGGCGGACTGATGCGGTACGGGATCCCCGCGTTCAAGATGGAGAAACACCATCTGGAGCGGCGGCTGGGGCAGATGCGGTCCGAGGGGACGAAGTTCCGTACGTCGGTGACGGTGGGCCGGGACATCGGGGCGACGGAGCTGCGGATGCGGTACGACGCGGTGGTGATCGCGACCGGAGCGACGGCGTGGCGGGAACTCACGGTGCCGGGCCGGGAGCTGGACGGGATACATCAGGCGATGGAGTACCTGCCGCTGTCCAACAGGGTGGGCGAGGGCGATCTGGAGCGGTCACCGTTGTCGGCGGCCGGCAGGCACGTGGTGATCGTGGGCGGCGGTGACACGGGGGCGGACTGTCTGGGGACGGCGGTGCGGGAGCGGGCCGCGTCGGTGACCCAGCTGGACATCTACGCGCAGCCGGGGGCGGAGCGGGACGAGGACGTCGAGCCGTGGCCGACGTATCCGAAGATCTACCGGCTGTCGGCGGCGCACGAGGAGGCGCGGGACCTGGAGACGGCGCCCGACGCGCACGCGGACGCGCGGTTGTTCGCGGCGTCGACGCTGCGGTTCAGCGGCGACGGGAACGGGCATGTGCGGTCACTGCACCTGACGGAGGTGGACGCGGCGCGGCGGCCGTTGGAGGGCACCGGCCGGACGCTGCCCGCCGACATGGTGCTGCTCGCCCTCGGCTTCTCGGGGCCCGATCTGGAGGACGGGCTGGTCGACCAGTTGGGCGTGGTGACGGAGCCGCGCGGGACGATCGCCCGGGACGCGGAGTTCACCACCAACGTGCCCGGTGTGTTCGCCGCCGGGGACGCGGCGCGCGGGCAGTCGCTCATCGTCTGGGCGATCGCGGAGGGGCGGGCGGTGGCGGCGGCGGTCGACCGCTATCTGACGGGGAGTTCGCAGCTCCCGTCGCCGATATCGCCCTACGACCGGCCGATGACTGTATAGGGACGAGGGTGCGGGGGGAGCCGTAGAGCGGCCGGGTTCCCGGCCCGGCTGGGCCGGGTCCGGGCGTCATACGTCTGCCCGTCCGCGACGGGCGGGCCGGCCTGCGCGGGCCCTCCTGCAGGCTGAGCGCCGGCCTATCCGGTGGTGGCCCGGGGTTCGGCGCAGGGGCCTTCACGGCTTGCGTCCCACCGCCGCGTATCCCGGGATCACGCCGTCGTCCTGCCCCGGCACCGGCTCGCCCAGTTCCGGATGCCAGTGGTGGACCACCGAGACGCCGGGATCGGCCAGGTCCAGGCCGTCGAAGAAGCGGCCGAACTCCCCACGGGAGCGCAACGCCAGGGTGACTCCGGCCGCCTTGAGTTTCGCGGTGGCCGCCGCCGACTCCTGAGGGGTGAAGTCGGCGGTGGCGTGGGTCATGGTCAGGTAGCTGCCGGAGGGCAGTTCGGCGAGCAGGCTGCCGACCAGCTCGTGCGCGCCGTCGGCGTCGGGGACGAAGTGGAGCAGGGCGACGAGCGACAGCGCGACCGGGCGGTCGAGGTCCAGGATCTCGCGCGCGCCGGCGACGATCGCCGCCGGGTCGCGGACGTCGGCCTGGAGGTACTCCGTGGCGCCCTCGGGCGTGCCGCGCAGCAGGGCGGCCGCGTGGACCAGCACGATCGGGTCGTTGTCGCAGTAGACGACCCGGGCGTCGGGCGCGACGCCCTGGGCGACCTGGTGCAGGTTGGGCTCGGTCGGGATGCCCGTGCCGATGTCCAGGAACTGCCGTACGCCCCGCTCGGCCAGCCACCGGGTGGCGCGGTGCATGAAGGCGCGGTTGACCCGGGCCATCACCGGCACCCGGGGGTCGAGGGCCAGCATCTGCTGGCCCATGTCCTCGTCGACGGGGTAGTTGTCCTTGCCGCCGAGGTACCAGTCGTACATCCGCGCGGGATGGGGCCTGCTGGTGTCGATCACGAGGCGCTCCGCAGGCGTTCGACACGGTCGATGATCAATTCAGCACCATTACAAAGGAAGTTGAACAAGAAAAATTAAACAGTGTCAGGTGAGCAGGAAGTCGGCCTCCCCCGCTTTGGCGCCCTCGATGAAGGCCGTCATCTCGTCCGTGGTGTAGATCAGCGCCGGTCCGTCGGGGTCGGTCGACTGGCGGACGGCGATCCGGCCGTCGGCCAGCTTCATCGCCTCCAGACAGTTGCCGCCGTTGCCGCCGCTCCACGGCTTGTGCCAGCCCTCACTGCCCAGTTCCCGTGCGGGCATGCCGTTGTAGATCCGGTCGGTGCGGTTCCGTGGCCCGGACTGGGGCTTGATGCGATCCATTCACAGCTCCTTGCGGAGATCCCGGAGGATCTCCTTCGTGCGTTGTGCCGTAGCGGCCTGCGCCGCCATGCGGTCCATGACCTCGAGGTGGGTCGCCACCTCGGTGCGGGCGTCCAGGTAGACGGCGCCGGTCAGGTACTCGCTGTAGACCATGTCCGGGAGTTCGGGCATGGCGAATCGGAACAGCACGAAGGGCCCGTACGTCCCCGGGTGCGGCCCGTCGGCGAACGGGGCGACCTGGAGCGTCACATTGGGCAGCTTCGTGACCTCTAGCAGCCGGTCGATCTGCGCGCGCATCACCTCCGGACCCCCGACCGGGCGGCGCAGGGCGGTCTCGTCCATCACGGCCCAGAAACGTGGGGCGTCATCGCGGGTGAGCAGATCCTGGCGTTGCATGCGCAGGGCGACATGGCGCTCGATCTCCTCCGGCTGGGTCTGGCCGACGGCTCCCGACTTGAGCACCCCGCGCGCGTAGCCCTCGGTCTGCAGCAGCCCGGGCACGAAGTGCGGCTCGTAGGAGCGGATCAGGCTCGCCGCGCCCTCCAGGCTGACGTACATGGAGAACCAGCCCGGCAGGATGTCGTGGAACCGCTGCCACCAGCCGGGCTGGTTGGCCTCCTCGGCGAGCAGGACGAAGATCTCGGCTTCGTCGTCGGTCACCCCGTAGGCCTTCAGGAGCAGTTGGAGGTACGGGATCTTGAGGGCGACCTCGGCCATCTCCATACGGCGGACCGTGGCGGGCGCCACGCGGAGCACACGGGCAGCCTCCTCACGCTTGAGCCCGGCGCGTTCACGCAGGTCAAGGAGGCGCCGGCCGAGGACCACCTGGCCCACGGTCGGCGCGGACCGCGGCTCGCTCACGCTCCACCTCCACGAAGTTCCCTGGCCGGACCGTCACTTGTGTTCACCGGCGGTATGACCGCCGCCACATACAGGTGTCACCCGGCTGCAGGTGCCAGCGGCATGCTGACAGCCCAGCGGCGCCATTCGAAGACTCATTCGAGGATCCGACGGGGCGACCGGACCGAGCAGGGTGACCGAATTGACCGTAATGGCCGGAAACTTCCGGTTGAGTCGCATCGACCGCACTGGCCGGATCGGTCCGTCGGATCCTCACTCATCCCAACTGGCGCCGCTCGACATGCTGTTGCGAGCAGTGTGCCACGGCGTCCGACCGCGTCACACAGCACTCTGCATTTTTCAGAGTGACTCTTGCCAAGTGTTCACGGCGGGGCGATAGTGGCAAGCGTGATTCCGTCCCCGCCCTTAGGGGCAGACGCCGCCGCGGACCGTCTCGGTCTCGGCGCTGCCGCGGTTGTCGCCCCTGGTGGGGGCGGTGCCGAGCGCCGGTTCCGGTTCGAGCTGGCCGCTCATCCGGGTTCCCCCGCCCAGGCGAGACACCTGGTGCGTGCCCGGCTGACCGGCTGGTCGGTCTGCGAGGACACCTGCGACACCGCCGTGCTCGTCATATCCGAGTTGGTCACCAACGCGATCGTGCACACCGCGAGCAGTCGGGTCGTGTGCGAACTGCGCGACCACGACGACACGGTGCGCATAGCCGTGCAGGACGAGGGCTGTGCACCGGATGAGCCCCACCCGTCCCCACAGCGTCCGGAGGAGGAGCACGGGAGGGGGTTGCTCCTCGTCGAGGCGCTGTGCCAGGCCTGGGGGGCTCAGGAGCACGGTTCCGGGCTGCTGGTCTGGGCGGAGCTGTCGCGCCGGGCCGATGCCGCCCAGGACACCGCCGGGGCGCGCAACGACCTGGGGTGGGGCGCTCGCCCCGAGCCGGGCCCGTCGCGTGGCTCGTCCCGCGGAACCACGCGCGACCCCTCGCACGGGCCCGCGCACAGCCCGGTCCACCGTCCCTCGCCCGGTTCCGGGGAAGAGGGGCAGTCGGAGGCGGCGCTGCGCCCGGTGCCCGGGCGGAGGCAGGCATGAGCGGCGCCCCCGGTTCGGGCCGGCCGCTGGGCCTGGACACCCTGGTCAGGCTGCAGCGCGGCCGGCCGGCGGCCGCCCCGGGCGGTGACCGGCGACTCCTGGTGCCGGAGGGCATGACGACGCCGCTGGGCTGCGACGCCGTGGCGGTACCGGCACGTCTCGGGCCGCTGGTGGTACCCCGGTTGCCACGAGTGGGCTGCGTGTACGCCGACGGCACGCGCTGGTGGTGGATCGTCCCGTCCGACTCCGACTACGCCCTCAGCTGGCCCGCCCCGGCCCACTACAGCGCGGGAGCCCCGCTCGTCGGCGCCGCCCGGCTGATCCACCGTCCCGAGGGCACGGTGCCGTACACCCCGCCGATACCGCTCTACCTCGCCCTGTGCCGGGTGACCGGGACGACACCGGAGTGGTCACGCCCCCTGAGCGCGTGACCGCCACGCGGTTCCGGCCGGCGGCGGCGCGGGAGGCACTCGCCCGTTCCGAGGGCCGCCGTACGCCGGCGTAGTACCGACCCGCCCGTTCCGACGCCGACTGGACGCCGGCGTAGTACCGACCCGCCCGTTCCGAGGCCCGGCGAGGGCTTCGGACCAGGTCTTCTCCGGTCGGCCGGACCGGCCTCCCGTCCTCTCCCGCGGCCCACCCCGTCCTCACCGCCTCACCTCCTCGCCCCGCACCCCGCACCACCCCGGCGCACTCCCCCGTGCCCCGTGAGCCCCGTCGCACGCTCTGCCCGGGGGCCGCCGTGGCCGCGATAGTGGCCGTTCGTCCACGGCCCTGGGGGAGGAACTCGGTGACGAAGAGGCGGGACACGGCGGCGTCCGAGGTGTCGGAGTCGGAGGAGCTGTTGTTCGGGGGGCCGCTCCGCTACGACATGGGGTGGAACCAGCACCGGGACGCCTTCCTGGAACTTGACCTCCGCGCGATGCTGACCCGCCTTCCCGGCATGCTCATGTCGAGCCTGCGGCTGGCACGCCAGGCCGACGCAGGCGCCGCGCGCGTGGTGCTGGCCGCCCAGTTGGTCATCGGCGTGACCCAGGCCGTGAGTCTGCTGGCCGTCAACAGCGTGCTGGGGCGGCTGATCGGCGCCGGCGCCGGCACCATCGAGGAACGGCTGCGCGGTGCCGCCCCGGCCCTGGTGGTCATGGCCGCCGTGATGTTCCTGGCCGCCCTGCTGCGCGCCGCGTCCACCTACGCCACAGGCCGCCTGGAGCCCAAGGTCGAGCGGGTGGCGACCGAGATGTACCTGGAGCGCGCGGCGGCCGTCGAGCTCGCCGCGATCGAGGACCACGCCTTCCACAAGCTGCTGGACACCGCACAGTACGGCGCCTCCTCCGCCCGCCGCATGATCATGTACGGCACGCGGGTGGTGAACGCGATGATCTCGCTGATCGCCGCGGCCGGTGTGCTGACGGTGCTGCATCCGGCCCTGCTGCCGCTACTGGTCACGATGACGGTCCCGAGCGCGTGGGGCGCCCTGACCAACGCCCGGCGCCGCTACGAGTCGTTCCACACCTGGGTGCAGCACGCCCGCGCCGGTCATCTGATCAGCTCCCTGCTCACCGAACCGGAGGCGGCGCCGGAGATCAGGGTGCACGGGGTCGGACCGTTCCTGCTGCGGCACTTCCGGGCGATGTCGGAGACGGCGGAGGCGGAGCAGGCCCGGCTGGCCCGGCTCGCCGCCCGCACCGGCCTGATCGCGGCGGCCTGGACCGGTCTGGCGACGGTCGCCACGTACGCGACGCTGGGCGCGCTGCTGCTGAGCGGGGCGATGGCCCTGTCGGTGGCCGGTACGGCCGTGATCGCGATCCGTACCGGCTCGGCCAGCCTCAACACCCTGGTGCTGGAGGTCAACACGCTGCACGAGGAGGCGCTGTTCGTGGGCGACCTGGAGCGGCTGTACGTCGAGGCCGCCGAGCGGGCCATCCCGACCGGTGGCGACACGCTCCCGGAGGATCCGCGGGAGATCCGCTTCGAGAAGGTCACGTTCAGCTACCCCGGTGACGCGACCCGTCCCGCCCTGGACGACGTCTCCCTCACACTCCCGCTCGGCCGGATCATCGCCCTGGTCGGCGAGAACGGCTCCGGCAAGACCACCCTGGTCAAGCTGCTGGCCGGGCTGTACCAGCCGGACCGGGGCCGGATCCTGTGGGACGGGGTCGACGCGGCGCGGGCCGACCGGCACCGGCTCGCCGAGCGCATCGCGATGGTGGCCCAGGACTTCAAGCGGTGGCCCTTCACCGCCAAGGTCAACGTGGCCGTCGGCCGCTCGTCGGCGCCGCTCACCGAGGAGCGGCTGGCCAGGTCGGTCTCGGAGGCGGGCGCCGAGGAGGTGGTCGAGGACCTGCCGCACGGTCTGGAAACCCTGCTGGCCCGCAACTTCAGCGGCGGTCACGAGCTGTCCGGAGGCCAGTGGCAGCGGCTCGGCATCGCACGGGCCGCCTACCGGCGCGGTCGCATCCTGATCGTGGACGAGCCGACGGCCGCCCTGGACGCCCGGGCCGAGCTGGAGGTCTTCGAGAAGATCCGCGCGCTGGCGGGCAGCGGGCAGACCGTCGTGCTGATCACGCACCGTCTGGCGTCGGTCCGCCATGCCGATCTGGTGCACGTCCTCGACCAGGGCCGGGTCGTGGAGTCCGGGACCCCCGACGAACTCCTGGCCAACGGCGGTGTCTACGCGGAGCTGTACGCGCTCCAGGCGGACCAGTTCACGACCAAGGTGCCCGCCCGGAAGGTGAGTTAGCCCCGGCCGGTCCCAGACCGGCCCCGCCCCGAACCGGTCCCCGCCCCCGGACCGGCCCCGCCCCCGTTCCGGGCCGGTCCCCATCCCCGTCGCCGACCGGCTCGGCCGGCCCCCGATGAGCCCTCGCCCAACCTCGCCTAGCCCTGGGCTCCGTCTCCGCCGCGGACGATGACCAGGAACGTGTCCGTGGCCAGGTCCATCACGACCTCCGCGGGCATGCCCTCGAGTCGCCGCGCATGCGCGAACTCCTCCGCCGGCCATGATCCGCGCGGTCCGCCTGCGGGAAAGCGTTCGAGCACGGTTCGCCCGTTCACCATCCTGCACCTCCAGAAGTGCGTCGTACTTGTTGGAGTTAACGCTCTGGAGAACACGAATGGCTCGCCCGGTGACGGTACTGAGACACAGCCGACACGTCACCGGCGCGGAGGGTGAGGGTCCGTTGACTTTCGGCCACTTCCGTGACCGCTTGTGTCAGTCCTCGTACTCGTCGTGACAGCGCACCGGGCCGCTGCCCCCGGACGCCCGGCCGAACGCCGTCAGGTCGAGCAGGGAATTGGTCGAGCCGAGTCCGTCGAGACCGCGGTCGTGGGCGGAGTAGGTGTGGAAGACCCGGTCGCGCTCCCTCAGGAAGCAGCTGATGCCGGGCCGTTCGACCGGTTCGTCGTCGACCACGAGGGTCGCCCCGAAGTCGCGGTTGAAGTCGCTGTGGCAGGAGGAGTACCAGGGCAGCGTCCAGCCCATCCGCGCCTTGAACGGCAGGATCCTGGTGAACGGCGCCCGGGACACCGCCGCGAACGAGGTACCGCGCGCCCGCAGATGGGCGAGATGGCCGATCTGGTCCAGGAACGCGGAGCAGTTGGGACAGCCTGCCTCCCACTCCGGCGCGAACATGAAGTGGTACACGATCAGTTGCGCCCGTCCTTCGAAGAGGTCGAGCAGGGTGGCCTTGCCGTCGCCGCCCTCGAACACGTACTCGGGGTCCACCTCGACCATCGGGAGCCGGCGCCGCTCGGCGTTGAGCACGTCCCGCGCGCGCGTGAGCGCCTCTTCCTTGAGCAGCAACTCCTCGCGCGCGGCACGCCACCGCTCACGCGAGACGATCTCCGGAAGCGACATGGGCCCTCCTGTACGACGGTCGGTTCCGGGTGGTGACCGCCGGGAGGCGGAGAACTCATCGGCGCGGCCGGAGATTTTTTCCGGCGTCACCGTCAGGTGCCGTAGCCCCTGATGCGCCGGCCCTGGGCGGCGGCCGGCGGCGAGCGGCGCTCACCGTCTCGACGTAGGGCAGCGTCCTCGCGCCGGGTGAGCCGGACCGCACATCCTGTCCCGGCTCTGTCGTGCACCGGCGGGGGCGAGCACGCTGGCGGCACCACCTCCTGGAAGGAGCCGGGCATGCTCCTCGGCACCTGGAACCTCGAGAACCTCTACCGACCCGGTAGCCCCTTCGGCCCCAAGGACAAGTCCGCGTACGAGGCCAAGCTCGCCGCCCTCGCCTCCGTGATCGGCGCGCTGGACCCGGCCCTGCTCGGAGTCCAGGAGGTCGGCGACCCCGGTGCCCTGGCGGATCTGGCCGAACTGCTCGGTGCGAACTGGCACGTCGCTCTCTCCGCGCACGCCGACGGCCGGGGAATCCGGGTCGGCTTCCTGGCCCGCACCGAGCTGACCGTGGTCTCCGACACCGCGGCTCTCCCGGCCCAGCTGGACCCGGTGCAGACCGACGACTCGGGGACCACCGTCACCGGGACCGGGCGCGGCTTCCTGGCCGTGACCGTGCAGACCCCGGCCGGTCCGCTGACGGCGGCGGTGGCCCATCTCAAGTCCAAGCTCCTCAGCTACCCCGGCGACCGTTTCTCCCCGCGCGACGAGGGCGAACGGGCGCGTTACGGCGCGTACGCCCTCTTCCGGCGGGCCGCGGAGGCGGCGGCCCTGCGGGCGCTGGCGGACGAACTGCTGGACGGGCAGGGCAGGTCCAGGGACGTGACGGTGCTCGGGGACCTCAACGACGAGGTGCAGGCGGCCACCACCCAGATCCTGCTCGGCCCGCCCGGCTCGGAGATCGGCACCACCGGCTACGACCGCGCCGACCGGGGCGACGCCTTACGGCTGTGGGACACGGCCCCGCGGATTCCGGCCGGGCAGCGCTACTCCCGTGTGGACTCCGGCCGCCGCGAGCTGATCGACCACATCCTCGTCAGTCACCACCTGGTCCACCGTCTGGCGGCGGCGGGCACCGGCCTGCCGGGCGCCACCGCGCCGCCGGACCTGCCGTCGGTGGGCGAGGACCCGGCGGAGCGCCGCGGAGTACCGGGGTCGGACCACGCACCGGTGTGGGCGCGGTTCGAGGACTGAGGCGTACGGCATGGCCGGGGTCGCCCGTGCCGCCGGGCCGCGGCCGGCATCCGCAGCACCGTGAGTCCGAGCTTCTGTCCGTCGCGCTCCAGCTCGGCCGCCAGGTCGTCGAGTCGCCGGGCCTGCCGGGGGGTGAGGCGTCCGGTCTCGTCGAGGTGCACGGCGCACGCGGTGGTCGTGTCCACGAGCCCTTCGAGTACGGCAGCCACCGCGTCGGTGCCCTCGGTGCGCCGGGCGAGGGCGGGGAGTTCGGCGGCGGCGAGGGTGATGGCGGTGCGGGCCTCGGCGAGGGTGCGGTAGGCCTCGCGGCGCAGGGCCGGGCGTTCGCCGCGGTCGGCGGACTCGCTCAGGACGTGGTCGAGGTAGGCGTGCGCGGCCCGCCCGGCCGCCGCGAGCCGGGCCCGTACCCCGCCGCCCCGTTTCCCGGCCATCGGCAGATGGCCCACGATCAGCACGATCGCGCAGGCCAGCAGGGTCTCGCCGATGCGGCTGAGGGATGCCTGCGGTTCGCCGCCGGCCATGACCAGGGCGAGCACCAGGACGGTGGCGGCGGCGGTCTGGGCGGCGAAGTGCCGGGTGGCCACCGGGAGGACCGCTCCGCAGACGGCGACCAGCGCGACGAGTCCCTCGGGCCGGGGCAGTACGGCGGCGAGGCCCGCGAAGACGAGGGCGCCGAGGACGGTGCCGGCGGCCCGGCACAGCACCCGGGAGGCGAGCGGTCCGAGGTCGGGCTTGACGAGGAAGACGGCGGTGGCGGGCAGCCAGTACCAGTGCTGGTGCTCGCCGTACCAGCGGGCCTGGTGCAGGGCCTGGGCGATGGCGGCGCTGGCCCCGAAGCAGAGGGCGACCCGCAGCCCGTACTCCCGGCCGCCGCTGCCGAACGCGGCCCGCAGGATCTCCTTCGGGCCGCGCCGCCGGGCGGGTGGCCGCTGCCCCGCGCCCTCGGTCTCGGCCCGGTCGAAGGACTCGGCGGCGCGCAGCAGGGCGTCGTCCAGGGCGCGCAGGGCGGGTACCGACCGGGACGGCGCGGGCAGTGGCCCGGTGGCGGCGTTGCCCCGGACCGCCGCGGCGAGCCGCCGGGGCCCCTCGGCGGCCCGCTCGGACGTCCGCCGGTCCGCCCAGGCGAGGGCGGTGGCCGCCTCGGCGAGGGGCAGCGCGGCCGCGTACTGCGCGTACAGCCGGCGCTCGGCGGCGGAAGTGGCGTACCGCCGCAGCCGGGGCCCGGTGAGCGCGTCCTGGGCCTGGTCGAGTGCGGTGCTCAGCGCCTTGCGCCGGCCGAGGGCGGCCTCGCCGCCGACGGCGTCGAGGAGGTCGGCGACGGCGTCGTACACGGCGGCGACGGCGTCGCGTTCCCCGTCGAAGCGGTAGTCGCCGGCGAGGGCGCCGGGGGTGGGCAGGGCGAGCCGCAGCACCAGCAGCCAGCCGGCGCCGGCGAGGAAGGCGAGGGCCCGCTGCCCGCCCGGTTCGGCGACCGGCATCCCGGCGCCGATGGCGGCGGCGACCAGTAGCTGCGTCCCGGCCGCGGAGGCGACCGGCCCGACGGCGCTCGCCCCGCCGGCGACCAGTCCGAGCCCGGTGAGCAGCAGGGTCAGGGGGACGGCGGTGAGGTGTTCGCCGCCGTACGTCCCGGCCAGCAGCCCGACGCCCCCGGCGGCCGCGGGCACCCCGAGCCGGCGTACGGCGGCCCGACGGCTGCCCGGCCGGTCGTTGATCCCGGCGAGCATCGCGGCGATGGCGGCGACCACCCCGAGACAGGTGTGGTGGAGGACGATCGCGGTGAGCAGCAGCGGTCCGGCGGCCATCGCGCCTCTGGTCACGGCGGTCCACGGGACGGGCCCGCGCTGAGCGCGCAGGGCGTGGGCGAGCCAGGGCGGCAGGGCGGCGGGAGGGGACACGGGGCTCCTGTCCGGGCGCGGGCGGGGTGTGCCTTCGGACGACGGTGGCCGGGCTGTCGGCTTCGGTGTTCCCACCGTAGGCCGTGTTCCCGTACGGAAAGGTCCGTCTGTATTTCGCAGGTGTGACAAGTGGGGCGAAGAGCCGTGTTCTTTATGAACGCAATTTCACGGTGAACGGGAACGGGCCCGGGAGCGTAGCCTGCCCCCGGGCCCTGGAGAGCCGCCCATCGTCACACGCCGGTCCACTTGAGAACCCGGGTCAGTCGTGAGGTCGCCGCGTCCTTCCTTTGGACCACCACGCATCGAGCTGCGCGGGCAGGACTTGAACCTGCATTTCGACGTGCTGGGGCCCGGGCCCGGTCGATCCGGCGATCGGCGGCGAATGCCGAGTCTGGAGCGAGAGTCTGAGATTCAACGCGGTCCGCCCCGTGTTCTGTGGGGGTACGACCGCTCGTCACGACAAGGCTCAGCTTCAGCTTTGCGCTCCTCGCGCACCCCGGCCGCGAAGGGCCGGGGAGTCTGGAACGGCTATCCGAAGAGATAGCCGAACACGGCGTCACCGACCCGCTGGTCGACGACGTCGGTGCCGTTCGCCTCCTCGCGGGCGAATTTGACGGCCTGCTGCAACTTCTCGACCCGGTCGAGGAGTTCGTTGATCCGCCGGGCGGGCAGAGCACCCGAGAACTTCACGGTGGTCCAGTACCCCACCGGAACGTCCTCGTAGTACACCTCGACCTGCGCCGGGTGTTTCTCGGTCGCCTCGGCCTTCACGTGGTTGCGGGGCACCTTCTTGGTCCGCAGGGTCCGCACCGGCTCGGTCTTCCAGGCGTCGGTGGAGGGATCCTGCACCCACGACTCGGAGGCGTCGAGCACGGGCAGCTTCCGCACGAAGGTGTTGAGATCGACGAGCTGCTTCTCCAGGAACAGCAGGTAGGCCACGGGTACGGCGGCGACGAGCACCCGCCCGTCCACCTTCACGTCGGCCCTGGCCGCGCAGTTGGCCCAGTCCTTGGTGGCGGTCACGTCGAAGAGCCGCGTCAGCGTGGCCGAGGTCTCCCGCAGCACGTCCTCGGCCTTGACCTGAACCCGCGTGGACTCGGGCGGCAGCTGCTCACCCTCCTCGTCCTTCGGCTGATACGTCCGCGAGATTCCGGCCAGCAAAGCGGGCTTCTGCAGCCCGTGATGAGCTGCCGTCAGGTCCTGCTGAGCCTTTGATGCCCTTCTCGACCGCGATGATCTGATTGAGTTTCGCCACGTGAGGGACGGTAGCAACGTCAACTCGGCTGTCTCCAACGGATTTTCGAGCGGCGAATGGATTCCGTCCGCGATCCCGCAGGAATGCCGTCGACAGGACATGGGAGGTGCGGGAATCCGGCGGACCCCGCGGCCGGTGGTCTCCCTGCCGAACGGAAATCCGGGTGCGATCACGGGCCCGTGTCCGGATGATCGGTACACCGCCGGTCGTCTGCCCGAGGAGCTGCCGTGATCCGTCGTGTCACCACCCCTGTCCTCCTTCCGCCGCCCCGCTGTTCGCACGCCTCCGTCGTCGAGGGGGCGGGTGCGTGAGCGCGGCTGACGAGGCCGTGGTCCGGCGGGCGCTGGAAGGGGATGCCGCCGGCGTCGCCGATGTCTGGCTGCGCTCGTTCTCCGCCGCCCTGCCCACCGTCGTCCGGCCGCGCTCCGACGACGAGGTGCGGGCGTACTTCAGGGACGTGGTGGTGCCGGAGCGGGAGACCTGGCTCGCGCAGGCGGACGGCCGCGTGGTGGGCGTGATGGTGCTCGACGAGGGTGTGCTGTCCCAGTTGTACCTCGACCCCCGGTGGCGGGGGCGCGGCCTCGGCGACCGGTTCGTCGCGCTGGCCAAGGAGCGCTCCCCGCGGGGGCTCACGCTCTGGACGTTCGAGGTCAACAAACCGGCGCATCGGTTCTACGAGCGGCACGGCTTCGTCGCCGTCGAGCACACGGACGGCAGCGGGAACGAGGAACGGGAGCCGGACGTGCGCTATGTCTGGCGCCCCTGAGGGCCGCCCCACGCCCGCCTCTTCGGCAACGGCTTCGCGTAGCTGCCCGCCCGGCTGGTCGTGAGCCCGAGCGTCACCAGTGACTCCGCCAGTTTCACCGCCGCGCCGACGCCGTCGACCACCGGGAGCCCGAGCTTCTCCCCCATCGCGCGCTGCAGTCCCGTCATCCCGGCGCAGCCGAGGACCAGGACCTCGGCGCCGGCGTCCCGGGCGCGTTCGGCCGCCGCGAGGAACGCGGCCTCGGTGCGCCCGGGGTCACCGGCGAGGTCGAGGACGCCGAGTCCGGTGCCGGCGACGGCGACGCAGTTGCGGGCCACCCCGGCGTTCTCCAGGCTGTCCTCGATCTGCCCGCGCGACCGGTCCAGGGTGGTGACGACGCCGTAGCGGCGGCCCAGCAGGCAGGCCAGGTGGGCCGCCGCCTCGGTGATGTCGACGACGGGGACGTCCAGCAACTCACGGGCGCCTTCCCGCCCGTGCTCTCCGAAACCGGCCATGACCACCGCGTCGTACGGCGGACCGGCGTAGGTCCGCAGTGCGTCGAGGACCGCCGCCGCCGACAGGTAGCTGTCCAGCCAGCCCTCCGCCGACTCGGGTCCCCAGTCGGGGGTCAGGCCGGTCACGGTGGTGCCCGGGCCTGCGGCGGCCCGGGCACCTCGTACGATCTCCTCGGTCATCTCCTGCGTGGTGTTGCAGTTGGTGACGACGATCCGCACGGCCGTCATACCTCCCGCGTGGCGACGGCCCGCTCGGTGCGGCAGAGCGCCGCGTACAGCCCGGCGGCCAGCGCCGTGCCGATGAACCAGGAGTACGGCGCCACCTCGCTGAACGTCTTCACGAGCGCGAGCACCGCCGCGACCGCCGCCGACGGCAGGAACGCCCACAGGGCCTTGGGGTTGACGCCCTTGCGGTAGTGGTACGGCGCTCCCGGCGCCGCGTCGAAGAGCTTCTCGACGTCCACTGCGCCGCGCTTGACCCAGTAGTAGTCGACCATGATCACGCCGAACAGCGGGCCCAGGAAGGCGCCGAGGCCGCCCAGGAAGTAGTTGACGACGGTGGGGTTGGAGAAGAGGTTCCAGGGGGTGACGACCAGCGCGGCGACCGTGCTGATCATGCCGCCGGCCCTGAAGCTGATCTTCTGCGGCCAGACGTTGGCCAGGTCGTACGCCGGTGAGACGAAGTTGGCGACGATGTTGACGCCCATGGTGGCGACCGCGAAGGTCAGCGCGGCCACCACCAGGACCCAGGTGTTGCCGACCTTGGCGACCAGTTCGGCGGGGTCGGTGATGGCCTCGCCGAAGACCTCCAGCGAGCCCGCCGTGACGATCACGGAGACGACCACGAACGCCGTGGAGTTGATGGGCAGGCCCCAGAAGTTGCCGCGGCGGACGGTGCGGTAGTCGGGTGCGAAGCGCGAGAAGTCGCAGAAGTTGAGCATCAGCGTGCCGTAGGTGGCCAGGATCAGCCCGATCGCACCGAACCACTGCCGCCACTGCTCGCCGGCCGAGACCGGGTGCGGGGTGGAGGTGAGCGAGATGCTCCAGTGGGCCCGGGCCAGGATCCAGAGGGCGAGCGCGATCATCACCAGCCAGATCGCGGGGCCGCAGAAGTCCTGGAACCTGCGGATCGTCTCCATGCCCCGGCTGATGATCGCCGCCTGGATCAGCCAGAGGGAGACGAAGGAGGTCCAGCCGAGCGCGTCCAGGCCCAGGAAGGAGTGGTGGGTCCAGGACTCCAGGCCGGGCCAGGCCGCCAGCAGCATCACGTTGACGGCGACGGACGCCAGATAGGTCTGGATGCCGTACCACATGATGGCGATCACGGCCCGGATGAGTGCCGGGACGTTGGCGCCCCAGACGCCGAAGCTGATCCGGCTGACCACCGGGAACGGCACGCCGTGGCGCTGTCCGATCCTGCCCATCCGGTTCATGCCGACGTAGATGAGCACGAAGCCGGCGAGGAGGGAGGTGAAGACCTGCCAGACGTTCATGCCGAGGACCAGGAGGCCGGCGGCGAAGGTGTAGTTGCCGAGGTTGTGGACGTCGGACATCCACATGGCGAAGAGGTCGAAGACCTTCCAGTTCCGCTTCTCGGCGGGGGCGAGGTCTTCGTTGGTGAGCCGGGGGTCGGGGACGAACGCGGGTGCGCCGGTGGCTTCGGCGCGGTCGGCCAGGGACACGGGGCCTCCAGGAACTACGGGGCTGCGGGGACAGGGAGGGGCGGAGGGTGATTGCCGAATGGTGCGCGTTTGGTATACCAAACTGGGGTCATGGTCCTCCCGTCAAGCGTTCCGACCGATGTCCGTCCCGTTACGGCTCCGTAAAAGCCCCCCAGGTCGGCGAGGATGGCCTCATGGGATCCCCCACGACGAAGATCGAACCCCTGGGCGCGGTGCGCGAGCGCGTCCTCGCGACGCTGCGGCAGGACATCATCGCGGGGCGTCTGGGCCCGGGCGACCGGCTGGTCGAGCGCGAGCTGGCCGAGCGGTTCGGGGTGTCCCGGGTGCCGGTGAGGGAGGCGATCCGGGCCCTGGTCGCCGAGGGATTCGTCCTCTTCGAGTCGGCTCGCCGCACCGTCGTGCGCCGGCTGACCCCGACCGACGTCAAGGAGCTCTTCGAGCTGCGCGAGGCGCTGGAGGTGTACGCGGCCGGGCTGGCGGCGGCACGGGCGACCCCGCAGGCACTGGCCGAGCTGCGGGACCTGCTCGACCGGGCCGCCACCGCGACGCGGGCCGGGGACGCCGAGACGATCACCGACATCAACACCCGTTTCCACGACCGGATCCTGGCCCTGGCCGGCAACAGCCTGCTCATCTCGGTGATGGAACCGGTCGACGGCCGGCTGCGCTGGCTCACCCGGCGGAACGAGGAGTGGCCGCAACTGCTCACCGAACACCGCGAGCTGTACGACGCGATCGCCTCCGGCGACCCGGACCGCGCCCGCGCCCACGCCCTGCGCCACGTCCGGGCCAACCACCGGTCGACGGTACGGCACCTCTTCGGCGAGGAGCCCGGGCAACAGCCCTGACCTCACATCAAGCCATCCACAGGAACACCCGTTCGAACAGCAATCTCCTAGAGTTCACCTCATCGGCGAAGACCGGAGCGGATCCGGTCGGACCACACGGGGAGGACATCACCATGGTGAGCAGGCGGGGGCTGTTGAGCGGAGCCGCGCTGATGGGAATGGGCGCGGTGGGCGGCCTGGCGGCGAGCGCGGGGACCGCCGCGGCCGACACTCCACTGGACACACCGTTCACCCCGGTCTCCGCACCGCATCTGGCCGAGGCCGAGCAACTGGTGCAGTACCAGCGCATGCTGGCGGCCGGCTACCTGCCGACGGGACTGGCCGGGCACTGGCCGCTGGACGGCTCCGGCACCGACCGCTCCGGCCTGGAGCATCCCGTCGCCCTGGGCTCCGGAGCGAGCTGGACCGGCCTGCGGGCGGGCGGTGAGCTGAGCCTCGACGGCACCTCCGGCGCCTACGCGGCCACCGGCCCGGTGCTGGACACCACGACCCCGTTCACGGTGACGGCCTGGGTCCGGCTCGCTGACGACGCCGTACTGACGAACATGTACACGGCCGTCAGCCAGGACGGCGCCGGCGCCAGCCGATTCCTGCTCCAGTACGACGACGCGGCCGGGACCTGGGCCTTCAAGGTGCGCAGCGAGGACCAGAGCACCAAGGTCTCCGCACTGGGCGCCACACCCGTCACCAGGACCGGCGTCTGGACCCATCTCGCGGGTGTCTGGGACGGCACCCGCGTCCGGCTCTACGTGAACGGTGTACTGGAAGGCAGCGCCGACACGACCCTGTCCTGGGCCGCGCCGCAGGGCTTCAGCATCGGCCGGGCCCGCTGGGACGGCGGCTACGTCAACCGCTTCAAGGGCGCGATCGACGACGTCCGCGCCTACGGCCGCGCCCTGAGCGCCGCCGAGATCGCCCTGGTCAGCGGCGCCACGGCACGTGCCAACAACGTCTACCTGATGAACGCGACGGCGACCGTCAGCTGGGGCCGCCCGGACGACCCGGCGAGCTGGGTGGCCCGGGCCCGCTGCTCGTCCTTCGTCACGGCGCTGCTCAGACACACCTACGGCTGGGCGACCGACGCCTACTTCCTCCAGTACTTCCAGGACAAGGGACCCGAAGCCGCCGACTACTGCACGGCCTTCCTGAAGAACACCGGCGGCCCCCGCTTCCGTCCCGTCCGCGAGGTCGCCGACCTACGGCCGGGCGACCTGATCGCGATCGACTACAGCGGGCAGGACACCGAGAACACCGGGCACATCGTGATGGTCCGTGCGGTCAAGGGCGTCTTCAGCGGCGTCGCCGACTTCCCGAACGAGACCCAGTACGCCGTCGAGATCATCGACTGCACCTCCGACCCGCACGGGGTCTACGGCCTGAAAAACTACCCGCAGTACCCCGACACCCGCATGGTCAGCAACGTGGACGGCGAGAGCCTCCAGGGCGTCGGCATCGGACACATGATGTTCTACGCCGCCGACGCCACCGGAGCGTTCTCCCGCTACCGCTGGAGCGTCAACTCCTCCGCGTCCACCGGCACCCACCCGGTCACCGACCGCCCGGTGGCGGCCGCCCGCGTGGTCTGAGCGCTCTGCCGTCCTCACAGCCCGGCCGCCTCGGCCGCCGTGCGCAGCACCTCGCGGAGCATCTCGGGGGTGAGGCGACCGGTGAAGGTGTTGCGCTGGCTGACGTGGAAGCAGCCGAAGAGGTCCAGGCCGTCGAGGCCGACCCGGGTGCCGTGACCGAAGGCCGGCCGGGGCCGGGGCACGCTCCAGCCGGCCGCGGCCAGCGCGGGCAGCGCGGCCTGCCAGCCGAAGGCACCGAGCACGACGGCGGCGCGCGCCGTCGGACGCAGCACCGTCAGCTCCTCGACCAGCCAGGAGCGGCAGGTGTCGCGCTCCTCGGGGGTCGGTTTGTTGTCGGGCGGGGCGCAGTGCACAGGCGCGGTGATGCGCACTCCGTGCAGTTCCAGACCGTCGTCGATGCGCTCCGACGTCGGCTGCGAGGCGAGCCCGACGTCGTACAGCGCCTGGTACAGCACGTCACCGGAACGGTCTCCGGTGAACATCCGGCCGGTGCGGTTGGCACCGTGCGCGGCCGGCGCGAGGCCGATGATCAGCAGCGGGGCGTCGGCCGGCCCGAAGCCCGGGACGGGCCGGCCCCAGTACGTCCACTCGGAGAACGCGGCGCGCTTGGTACGCGCCACCTCCTCCCGCCAGGCGACCAGGCGGGGGCAGGCCCTGCATTCGCTGACCCGCTGGTCTAGCCGGGCGAGGGGGGTGAGCGGGGAGGGGACGGGGTGGGGGGAGGGAGGGGGGAGGGGCACAACCCCAACGGTAGAGCTGCAGGCACCTGGCCGTACGGCGTGGGGGCTCGTTCCTGTCGCCCCGAGTGGTCTGCGTACGCTGCACGGGCTGCGTGGGCGTCCGGGAAATCGGCTCCGTTTCTCTCCGCTCGTGGGGCTAAGGTCGGGGCATGGCTTCTGAGGACGCGGGTGAGAGCAGGGAGCGCGGGAGCGGCGGGACGGGAATCCCCGCCGCCGCACAGCCTGCCGAAGGCGCCGGAGCGCCTGCCGCCCAGACCCCCGACTCGTCCCCTGACTCGTCCCCCGGCTCCGCTTCCGCCCCCGACCCCGCCGCAGTGGCGGCGGCCGTCGCCGCCGCCGAGGCCGCGGGGCCCGCTCCCGGTGAGAACGTGCGGATCGACAGCTGGATCTGGGCCGTACGCCTGATCAAGACACGCTCGATGGGAGCCACGGCCTGCCGGGGCGGGCACGTCCAGGTGAACGGCGAGCGGGTCAAGCCCGCCCACTCCGTGCGCGTCGGGGACGAGGTGCGGCTGCGTCAGGAGGGGCGTGAGCGGGTCGTCGTCGTGAAGCGTCTGATCCGCAAGCGGGTCGGGGCCCCGGTGGCCGCCCAGTGCTACGTCGACAACTCGCCGCCGCCCCCGCCCCGGGAGGCCTTCGTCCCGATCGGCCTGCGTGACCGCGGTGCCGGACGCCCCACCAAGCGCGACCGCCGCGACCTGGAACGGCTGCGCGGGCTCGGCGGGACGGGCGGTCCGGGTGGGGCGGGCGGTCCGGGCGGAACGGGCCGGCCACCGGGTGGCGGACGCCCCGGCGGACGGTGATCCACCGGGGTCGGTCCGCCCTGCGCGCGGCGGTCGCGGGGGTCATGTGCGTGACCGCAGCAGTCCCCACAGCCGGGTGTTCTGTTCACGCCGGGCCCAGGCGATCAGGGCCAGCGGCACGATCAGGATCAGCGGGGTCGCCGCGTTCTGGCCGTCGAAGACGGTGACCTGGACGATGAACGCGCCCACCATGAGCGCGCTCAGCGCCGTCGCCGCCACCGACTGCAGCACCGGTATCAACAGGGCGACCGCACCGGCCAGTTCGAGTGCGCCGATGGTGTACATGCCGACGCCGCCCCAACCGATCCTGTCGAAGGAGTCGACGGCGGACGGGTGCGCGATCAGCTTGGGCAGGGCGCTCGCGACGGCGTAGAAGAGGGCGAGCAGCACCTGCACCGTGCGCAGGGCCAGGCGGGCCCTGCGGCCACGGGCCGCCGCCGGCTCGGCGATGCCGGGGGCCGAGGCGGTGGTGGCGAGGGAGGCGGAGGCGGCGGACTCGGTCATGGGGTTCTCCTGCGGGAAGCGGTCCCTGTTGCTGTCACAGAGGTAGACCCGCCGCCGGCCCGGAACTCATCGAGTGCCGGCAGGATTTCCCGGCCGCCGCCGTTTCTCGCTATGCCGCCGGTACCGCCCGCACCCACACTCCGTCCTCGGTCAGGTACTCGGTGGCCGTCAGTCCCGCTTCCGCGAGTGCTTCCTCGAACTGCTCCCGGGTGAGTGGCCGGGCCAGGAACGTCTGTGTCCAGGCGGCGTCCGGGAACTCGTATTCCACGTGCACGGAGTTCACGCCGTCCCCGACCGGCCGCGCGGACACGATCCGTACCGTGTAGCCGCTGGGGTCGACGCGTTCCCTCGGCACGTTCGAGTGGTAGTCGGCGCCCTCCCGCTGGATGAGCACGCAGCCGCCGTCCGCGACGTGTGCCGCGCAGGTGCGCAGCATGCCCCGGCGTACGTCCGGGTCCCCGGTGTGCACCAGGAACGACGCGAGCATCACGACGTCGAATTTCTCGCCGAGGTCGAGCTCTTCGATGGTGCTGTGGATCGTGCGTGCGCCGTGGACGCGTTCCAGCATCTGGGCTGACTCGTCCACCGCCGTGACGGTGAACCCGCGTGCCAGGAGTGGGTGTGTCATCCGTCCCACGCCACTGCCCAGTTCCAGGATGTGGGCGCCGGCCGGGACCGCCGCCTCGATGATGTCCGGCTCGCCGCCGACGGACAGCCGCGAGTAGAGCTCCACCGCGCAGCCGTCCGGGGTGATCGCACCGGGCCCCGTCCCTTCGTACCCGTCACGCATCTCAACCGTCATGCCCGTCCAACGACCCGTCCGGGTGGGGACGTTCCCGTGACGGGGTCATCCTTTCCAGGGGAGCCAGCCGTGTCCGAGGTACCAGTGGCCGCCCGTCCGCAGGTGGTCGCCGACCGCCCGCTCCACCGAGGTGCGGCGGGGCAGGTCCTGGATAGGCAGGTCCGGGGCGCCGAACACGAACTGGACGGCCGCGGTGTCGACCGGCTCGGTGTCCTCGTATCCGGGGCGGAACCGTTCCTGGAAGCGGACGATGTTCGAGTCCGCCCGCAGGTAGCGCTTCAGCTGCGGGTCGAGCAGCCAGGAGTGGCAGGTGGCGACCGCGTACTCCGTGTCGGGGAAGTGCCGGGGGAAGAAGCCCCGTGCCAGGGCCAGCGAGCGGTCGCAGGCGGTGGGGGTCAGGGGCCCGCGGTAGTCGGGTATGTGCAGGTCCAGACTGGGCGTCCCCGGAGCGACGGCCGCGGACGGGTCCGTTCCGGTCGCGGTGATCGCCTGGGCCGTGCGTTCGCCGAGCCGGGTCCGTTCGTACTGCAGCCGGCCCAACTGGTACAGCTCGCCGCGGAAGTGGCGGACGAGCCAGGACGCCTGGAAGGCCGACAGTCCTCCCCTGCCGTAGCGCCTGCGGTGCAGCGTCATGCCGCGTCCCAGGTCGGCGAGCGTGTGCCGGGACACGTCGGCGGGGATGTTCCGTGCCTGGTGGTAGGCGCGGGCGTGGGGCAGTGCGGCGAGGAGGACGTAGACCAGGAAGTATCCGTCGAGTGCGGCCGGGGCGGCGGCGGCGAGCTCGTCGAGCCCGGACGGGCTGCCGGACCCCGCCGGAGCGGCCGGAGCGGCGGGATCGGAAGAGGTGCCGGTGACCTCGTCGGCGCCTGCGGCGAGCAGCCGCAGTACTCCCGGGTCGGCGGTCACCGTCCGCCGCAGGGCCACCACCTCGTTGATGTCCTCGTGCGGCACGGCGAGGTCGAGGAGCAGGTCGGGCAGGTCGTCGGCGTCCGGCAGCACGGTGGGTTCCCCCCTTGGTGAACGTCCTGGTCGAAGAGTACGTTGCAGAGAGGAGTGGTGATCCGTGATGCGTACCGGCAGTGAACCGGCGACCGCGCGCAGTGCGCTGAGGGCGCGGTTGTGGCTGAGTGTGTGGGGCGTGGCCTGGGCGATCTTCGGGACGGCGGCGTTCGCGCTGGTCGGCCGTCCGGGCTGGGCGGCGGCCTGTGGGGTGCTGTGGCTGGTGGCCACGGCCGACATGATGATGATCCTGCGGCACATCCGGCAGGGTCCGCATTACCAGCCGGGTCGGGACGTGCCGCCGTACCGGCCGGCGGACGGTGGTCCGCGGCGGCTGCGGCGTCCGCCGCAGCACCGTCACCCGTGAGTGGCCGTTCGCTCACCCGGCGTCGTCGAAGCGGGCCGCTTTCAGGTACTCGGGGTTCGGGTCCAGGGCGGCCGCGAGCCGGAAGTGGCGTATCGCGAGGTCGGCGCGGGCCTGGCGTTGGTAGGTGCGGGCGAGCGCGAAGTGGGCGAACGCGTTGTCCGGCTCGCGTTCGAGGACGATGGTGAACTCCAGCTCGGCGGGGCGTAGTTGCGCGGCGGCGAAGAAGGCACGCGCGCGCAGCAGCCGGGCGGCGGTGTTCTCTGGGTGGGCGGCGATCACTCCGTCGAGCAGTTTCACCGCACCCCGTGGGTCCCGTGCGTTGAGCAGTTGCTCGGCGGCACGGAAGTCGATGACATGCGTCTCCGGAGTACGTCCTGTCGAACCGCTGGTCTCGGGCACGGCACAGTCCTTCCCTCGCTGAAGCGGTTCAACGCCCGGACGGGTGCCCGCTATTTCGAAGAGGTGTGGCGGCTAGTCCGGGCGGCCTTCGCGGGCCCGGCGCACGAGGTCGGTCCAGACCGTGGCGACCTGCTGTTCGAGCTGGTCCAGGGGGACGTCGTTGTCGATCACGATGTCGGCGATCTCCAGGCGCTTCTCGCGTGTCGCCTGGGCGGCCATGCGCGCGCGTGCGTCGTCCTCGGTCATCCCGCGCAGGCGGGTGAGCCGGTCGAGCTGGGTGTCGGGGGCGACGTCCACGACGATGACGAGGTCGTAGAAGGGGGCGAGGCCGTTCTCCGCGAGGAGCGGAACGTCGTTGATCACCACTGCGTCGTCGGCGGCGGAGTTCTCCAGTTCGCGGGAGCGGGCTCCGACCAGGGGGTGGACGATCGAGTTCAGTAGGGCGAGCCTGTCGGGGTCGGCGAAGACGATGGAGCCGAGCTTCGGCCGGTCCAGGGTGCCGTCGGCGGCGAGTACGCCGGGTCCGAAGGCCTCGACGACGGCGGTGAGGCCGGGGGTTCCGGGCTCGACGACCTCGCGGGCGATGCGGTCGGCGTCGATCAGTACCGCTCCGTGTCCGACGAGCAGTCGTGACACTTCGCTCTTGCCGGCGCCGATCCCGCCGGTGAGACCAACTTTCAGCATGCTCCGAAGCTTAGGCCCTGCCACCGACACGGGTCCGGACCGGTCCGGGGTACCGCCTCGGGCCGGCCCTCCCGGGTACCCGGGAGGCCCCTGGCCGCGGGGAGACCCGGGTCGCGGGAGGCTCAGGTCGCGGGCGCACCCTGGTCCGGGACGGGCCCGGTGGAGGCTGCGCGGGGTTCAGCCGTCGCCTTCCCGCTCCGCGAGGAAGCGCTCGAACTCCAGGCCGATCTCGTCCGCCGAGGGGATCTCCACCGGCTCGGCGAGCATGTTGCCCCGGGTCTCGGCGCCCGCGGCGGCGTCGTACTGGTGTTCAAGGCCCTGGACCAGGGCGGTCAGTTCCTCGTCGCCCTCCTGGACCTGGCGGTCGATCTCCGTCTGCGTGCGGTACGCGTCCGTGCGCAGGGCGTGCGCAATGCTGGGGAGTACCAGGCCGGTCGCGCCCGTGATGGCCTCCAGGACGGTCAGGGCGGCGTCGGGGTAGGCGGAGCGGGCGATGTAGTGCGGTACGTGTGCGGCGACGCCCAGGACGTCGTGGCCGGCCTCCATGAGGCGGTATTCGACGAGTGCCTCGGCGCTGCCGGGTACCTGGGCCTCGTCGAAGGGGCTGCTGTGGCCCGGGACGAGGTCGGTGCGGTTGCCGTGCGGTGTGAGGCCGACGGGCCGGGTGTGGGGGACGCCCATGGGGATGCCGTGGAAGTTCACGGCCAGCCGGACGCCGAGCCGTTCCACGATCTGCCGTACGGCGGCGGCGAAGCGTTCCCATTCGACGTCCGGTTCGGGGCCGGACAGCAGCAGGAAGGGTGCGCCCGTGGCGTCCTGGACCAGCCGGACCTCGATGCCGGGCTCCTCGTACTCGGTCCAGCGGTCCCGCTTGAAGGTCAGCAGCGGGCGGCGGGCCCGGTAGTCCACGAGCCGGTCGTGGTCGAAGCGGGCGACGACCTGGTGGGGCAGCGAGTCGAGGATCCGGTCGACGATCTGGTCGCCGGTCTCGCCCGCGTCGATGTATCCGTCGAAGTGGTAGAGCATGACAAGACCTGCCGACTCCTGGGCCAGCGCCATGTCCACCACGGCGAGGCCCTTCGGCTCCCATGCGTACAAACCCTGCGGATCAAGCACTGTGACCGCTCCTCCTCGTGTTCGTACGGGACAACGTGGCGGGGGCGGCGGGCATTCCCGCCCCCGCTGCGATCAACTGACCGTTCGGCGTCCTGTCATGCCGGAGGGTTCCCGGCGCACGCCCGTCGACGTTCTTCCCGTGCCGGCGGGACGCGGCTGCGTGGACGTGTCCGCGTCCTGGCGGGCCCTATGCGGACAGCACGCGCGCGTGCAGTGCGGTGACCGCTTTGCGCGCGGAGCTGAACGCGCCGTGCTGCCAGGCGTCCGTGTGGCTGAGCCAGTCGCCGGCGAAGTAGACGCGGCCGGTGGGTTCGTTGAGCGGCTTGTAGCGCACGTCGTCGGGGCCGCCGGGGGTGTCGTGCCAGGCGGCTTCCAGGTGGGGGGTCTGGCGCCAGTGGTGGGAGAAGGAGGAGACCAGCTCGGTGCGGTACTTGTCGCCGTAGATCTTCACGCCGGCGGCCACGGCGCGTCGTTCGCGCCGGGCCGGGGTGAGTTCGGCGTAGGAGTCGGCGTCGGAGCCGTAGTTGTAGTAGCCGATGAGGACGCCTCGTTCGCCGTGGAAGCCGTGGGAGGGGTGCCAGATGTGGGTGACGTCCTGGTCGGTCTCGGTGATGCCGCCGTAGATGCGGTGGTCCAGTTCCCACCAGCGGGAGCGGTATTCGAGGCCGATCTTGGCCGCGGACGACGGGGTGACGGCCGCCAGGGCGTTCTGTACGCCGGAGCCCAGGTTGTGCGGCACTTCGGCGAGGATGTTGGGGGGCATGGCGGCGACGCAGTAGTCGGCGTCGACGGTCCTGGTACGGCCGCCCTGGGTGTAGGTGACGGTGACGCCGTGGCCCTTGTCGGTGATCGCGGAGACGACGGCTCCGGTGCGGATGCGGTGGGCGCCGATCGCCCGGGTGAGCGCTCTCGGTATCCGGTCCATGCCGCCGACCGGCTGGAACATGAGCATCGCCTGGTCGAAGCCGAACTCGAAGGAGAAGTAGCGTCCGACTCCGCTGGCGAACACCTCGGAGGCGGCCGGGACGTCGCCGAGGAGGACGCCGGGGGTGCCGGCGGCGGCGGGGACGGTCGTGTATCCGCGGCGCTCACCGCCTTCGTAGGTCAGGTTGTCGCCGAGTGCGCCCCAGTCCTTGAGGAATTCGACGAGCCGCTCCTGGTCGGCGGCGGTCAGTTCCTTGTCCAGGGCGCCTTTGTCGGTGGCCTTGGCGAGCAGTTCCGAGACGTAGCCGTACACGTCGGCCTTGGCGGTGCGGTAGCGCTCGGGTCCGGTCATGCCGGCGGACTCGTTGTAGAGGTACGCGTCGGCGTTGGTGTTGGTGAACACCTCGATGGGGACGCCGAGTTCACGGCAGTAGTCGAGGGTGATCATCCATTGGGGTATGCGGGCCGGTCCGGCGTTCATGTAGTGGCCGGTGGCGAATCGTGCGGTCTGTGTGTGGCCGTGGAGGTCGGTGGTGGAGTCGCCGCCGCGGACGGTGAAGTTGCGTCCGCCGGTGCGGTCCCTGGCTTCCAGGACCGTGCAGTGGTAGCCGGCCTTGCCCAGTTCGTAGGCGGTGGTGAGGCCGGCGATGCCTCCGCCGAGGACGACGACGGTGGCGGCGGCGCGCCCGGTGAGGGTGAAGTCGCTGGTGCCGGGCGCCCGGAAGGGCTGTTCGCGCTGGGCGGCCTGGGCAGTGGGGGCGAGGCCGAGGGCGCCCATGGTGGCGAGCATGGTGCCGGCGCCGCCGGTGAGACCGACGTTGCGCAGGAACGTCCGCCGGCTCGTCCCTGACCCGTGCTGAGGCTGTGCCATGTCCGGACTCCTCTCCCGATCTTGAACGAAGACCGGGGAAGCGTCCCAGCGCCGCGTTACGGCCCTGCGGTTACTCGTGTATCCCGCACGTTTCTGTGTACGGGACGTCCGGCGCCACGAGGGGGCGCCGGGGAGCCCGCGTTGCCACGGGGTACGGGGAGCCGCGCGCTCAGCCGCGAACGAGGCCGTGCGGGCGGACGATCGCGTGCCCGTGGACGAACGCCGAAAACACCGGGAACACCGGGAACACCGGGAACACCGAGGGGCCGTACCTCGGAAGGTACGGCCCCTCGGTCACCGGTTAAACCCAGTGGCGAGCGTCAGCTCTGGCCACCCGCGAGCTTCTCGCGGAGCGCGGCCAGCGCCTCGTCGGAGGCGAGTGCACCGGAGGTGTCCGCACCCTCGGAGGAGTACGAACCGCCACCCGAGGCGGCCGGAGCGGCAGCCTCGCCACCCTCGGCGGCAGCGGCAGCGTCGGCCTCGCGGCTCTTGATGACCTGCTGCTGGTGCTGCTCGAAGCGCTGCTGCGCCTCGGCGTACTGGTGCTCCCACGCCTCGCGCTGGGTCTCGTAGCCCTCGAGCCAGTCGTTGGTCTCGGGGTCGAAGCCCTCGGGGTAGATGTAGTTGCCCTGGTCGTCGTACGAGGCAGCCATGCCGTACAGGGTCGGGTCGAACTCGACCGAGGCCGGGTCGGCACCGAAGGACTCGTTGGCCTGCTTGAGGGACAGCGAGATCCGGCGACGCTCCAGGTCGATGTCGATGACCTTGACGAAGATCTCGTCGTTGACCTGGACGACCTGCTCCGGGATCTCCACGTGGCGCTCGGCCAGCTCGGAGATGTGGACCAGACCCTCGATGCCCTCGTCCACGCGGACGAACGCACCGAACGGAACCAGCTTGGTGACCTTGCCCGGGACGACCTGGCCGATCTGGTGGGTCCGGGCGAACTGCTGCCACGGGTCTTCCTGGGTCGCCTTCAGCGACAGGGAGACACGCTCGCGGTCCATGTCGACGTCGAGGACCTCGACGGTGACTTCCTGGCCGACCTCGACAACCTCGGACGGGTGGTCGATGTGCTTCCAGGAGAGCTCGGAGACGTGGACCAGACCGTCGACGCCACCCAGGTCCACGAAGGCACCGAAGTTGACGATCGAGGAGACCACGCCGGAGCGGACCTGACCCTTCTGCAGGGTCGTGAGGAACGTCTGGCGGACCTCGGACTGGGTCTGCTCCAGCCAGGCACGGCGGGACAGGACCACGTTGTTGCGGTTCTTGTCCAGCTCGATGATCTTGGCCTCGAGCTCCTTGCCCACGTAGGGCTGGAGGTCGCGGACGCGGCGCATCTCGACCAGGGAGGCCGGGAGGAAGCCACGGAGGCCGATGTCGAGGATGAGACCACCCTTGACGACCTCGATGACGGTACCGGTGACGATCCCGTCCTCTTCCTTGATCTTCTCGATGGTGCCCCAGGCACGCTCGTACTGGGCGCGCTTCTTCGAGAGGATCAGGCGGCCTTCCTTGTCCTCCTTCTGGAGAACAAGGGCCTCGATCTCGTCACCGACGGCGACGACCTCGTTGGGGTCGACGTCGTGCTTGATGGAGAGCTCGCGGCTCGGGATAACGCCTTCGGTCTTGTAACCGATGTCGAGCAGGACCTCGTCCCGGTCGACCTTCACGATGACGCCGTCGACGATGTCGCCGTCGTTGAAGTACTTGATCGTCTCGTCGATCGCGGCGAGGAAGGCTTCCTCGTTACCGATGTCGTTGACCGCTACCTGCGGGGTGGTGGCGGTGGTCTCGGTGCTGCTCGTCATGTGGGAAAGGGCTCCGGTACGGACATTGAAGTCGTAGGTACTGCTTACGCCGGGAGCCCGTTTCGCTCTGATGAAGACCGGACAGCCAAGGAAGCGCCACACAAAACCGCTGGTGGCGCCTCGAAAACCGAGGGGGCAAACAACAGATGCGAGCGCAGCCTGCTACGTCTGAGGTGCGCAGGCCCGCAGCGCAACTTGTAGCATACGGGGGCAGCCGGACAGGGTCAATGCGCGAAGGCGCACACCCGGGGCGGATCGCCGCATACCCGGCACAAAAGCCGTCCCACGAGGCCACGCAGGCCTGCCAGACCTCCTCCGTGACACCCCCCTGAACGGGTTGCACGGAAGAGTACGACGAGGGAGCCGATCATCCAAGAGCCCGATTCGTTCGACCTCGAAGAGGCCGGGTCAGAGCCCGGAACAGAGGACGAACCCGAAGCCACCCGGCGTGCCGCCGGCGTCACCGAGAGCAGCCGGGCCAACCGGGGCTGGTGGGACCGCAACGCCGACGAGTACCAGGTCGAGCACGGCACGTTCCTCGGCGACGACCGTTTCGTGTGGTGTCCCGAGGGCCTCGACGAGGTGGAGGCGGAGCTGCTCGGCCCGCCGGAGGACCTCAAGGACAAGGACGTCCTGGAGATCGGCGCCGGCGCGGCCCAGTGCGCGCGCTGGCTGGCCGTCCAGGGCGCCCGTCCGGTCGCCCTGGACCTCTCGCACCGCCAGCTCCAGCACGCGCTGCGCATCGGCGGATCGTTTCCGCTCGTCTGTGCGGACGCCGGCACGCTGCCCTTCGCCGACGGCTCCTTCGACCTGGCCTGCTCGGCGTACGGTGCGCTTCCCTTCGTCGCCGACCCCCGCCTGGTGCTGCGCGAGGTGCGGCGGGTGCTGCGCCCGGGAGGCCGTTTCGTCTTCTCCGTGACGCACCCCGTGCGCTGGGCGTTCCCGGACGAGCCGGGCCCCGAGGGGCTCACGGTCTCGGCGTCCTACTTCGACCGCACGCCGTACGTCGAGCAGGACGAGGACGGCCGCGCGGTGTACGTCGAGCACCACCGGACGCTGGGCGACCGGGTCCGGGACATCGTCTCCTCGGGGCTGCGGCTGGTCGACCTGGTGGAACCGGAGTGGCCGGCCTGGAACACCGCCGAGTGGGGCGGCTGGTCGCCCCTGCGGGGCGGTCTCGTCCCGGGGACGGCGATCTTCGTGTGCGAGCGGGACTGAGCGCGGGCGCGGGGCCGTTTCCCACGGCCGTGATCCGCGGCCGCAGGACGCCGTAAGACACTGGGTGGCGTGATCCGTTACGACGCCCTGGGCGAGCTGCCGGTACGACAGGCCCTGCCCGGTCTGGACGACGCCCTGGCCGGGCACGGCACCGCCGTGCTGGTGGCGCCGCCCGGCACCGGCAAGACGACGCTGGTGCCACTGGTGCTGGCCGGGCTGCTGGACGAGGGGCGGCCCGCGCGGCGGGTGGTCGTGGCCGAGCCCCGCCGGATCGCGGCGCGCGCGGCGGCCCGCCGGATGGCCTGGCTGCTCGGTGAGCCGGTAGGGCGGAGCGTCGGCTACACCGTGCGCGGCGAACGGGTCGTGGGTCCACGCGCGCGCGTGGAGGTCGTCACGACCGGCGTGCTGCTGCAGCGGCTGCAACGTGACCAGGAGCTGTCGGGCGTGGACGTCGTCGTCCTCGACGAGTGCCACGAGCGGCATCTGGACGCGGACACGGTGGCGGCCTTCCTGTGGGACGTGCGCGAGACGCTCCGCCCCGAGCTGCGTCTGGTGGCCGCCTCGGCGACCACGGACGCGCAGGGGTGGGCGCGGCTGCTGGGCGGTGCGCCGGTGGTCGAGGCGGACGGCGTGTCGTACCCGGTGGAGGTGGTGTGGGCGCCGCCGGTGCGGCCGGTGCGGCCGCCGCACGGGATGCGGGTGGATCCGGCGCTGCTGGCGCACGTGGCGTCGGTGGTGCGGCGGGCCTTGTCCGAGCGGCCCGGTGACGTGCTGTGTTTCCTGCCCGGGGTGGGAGAGATCGCGCGGGTGGCGGGCCAGTTGGGTGACCTGGGGGACGTGGCGGTGCTCCAGGTCCACGGCCGGGCGCCGGCCGCCGTCCAGGACGCGGTGCTGACGCCCGGGGAGCGGCGCCGGGTGGTGCTGGCCACGGCGGTCGCCGAGTCCTCGCTCACGGTGCCCGGGGTCCGGGTGGTCGTCGACTCCGGGCTGGCCCGGGAGCCTCGGGTCGATCACGCGCGCGGGCTGAGCGCGCTGGCGACGGTGCGGGCGTCCCGGGCGGCCGGGCGGCAGCGGGCGGGCCGTGCCGGGCGGGAGGCCCCGGGGGCGGTGTACCGCTGTTGGACGGAGGCCGAGGACGCCCGCCTGACGGCCTTTCCGGCACCGGAGATCAAGGTGGCCGACCTGACCGCGTTCGCCCTTCAGGCGGCGTGTTGGGGCGATCCCGGGGCGGCCGGGCTGGCGTTGCTGGATCCGCCGCCGGGCGGGGCGATGGCGGCGGCCCGGGAGGTGCTGACGGCGATCGGGGCGGTCGGCCCCGCCGGACGGGCCACGGAACGGGGGCTGCGGCTGGCCCGGCTGGGGGTGCATCCGCGGTTGGGGCGGGCGTTGCTGGACGGCCCGGGCGGGAGCGCCGAGGTGGTCGCGCTGCTGAGCGAGGAGCCGCCTCGGGAGTACGGGGACGACCTGGCGGCCGCGCTGCGGACGGCCCGGCGGGGCGGCGGCGCCTACGCGGGACGGTGGCTCACGGAGGTACGCCGGCTACGGGCGGGCCACCGTGACACGTCGACCACCCCTGCGGACGCCCGCCGGGAGAC
The DNA here is from genome assembly GCF_042754285.1 of Streptomyces sp. NPDC059224. Lineage (NCBI taxonomy): Bacteria > Bacillati > Actinomycetota > Actinomycetes > Kitasatosporales > Streptomycetaceae > Streptomyces > Streptomyces sp. NPDC059224. The sequence continues at coordinate 47,002 of NZ_JBHZAN010000003.1, read as the reverse complement.
CGTGCGCCCGGCGAAGGCCCCGGCGCCGCACGACCACAGGGCGGACGGCCCCACGGAGAACAGCCCCGCGGCAGCAGACCGCCCGGCGGACCACCTCACGAGCGATCCCCGCACGGCCAACGACCGCACGACAGCCGACGGCACTAGAGCCGACCGCACGGGGAACGGCCGCGCGGGCCAAGCCACCAAGGACATCGGCCCCACGGCGGCCGCTCCTGCAGACAACAGCCCCGCGGCAGCAGACCGCCCGGCGGACCACCTCACGAGCGATCCCCGCACGGCGAACGACCCCGCAGTGAACGCCCGCACGGCGAAGGCCCCCGCCGTGGACGACCGGGCCGTGGACGACCGGGCGGTGGACGACCGGGCGGTGGACGACCGGGCGGTGGACGACCGGGCGGTGGACGACCGGGCGGTCGGGCTGGTCACCGCTCTCGCCTTTCCCGAGCGGGTCGCCAAGGCGGACGGTGGCTCGTATCTCATGGCCTCGGGCACCCGGGCCGAGCTCGCCGACGGCAGCCCGCTGCGTGGTGCCCCGTGGCTCGCGGTGGCCGTCGCGGACCGGCCGCTGGGCCGGGGGCACGCACGCGTGCGGCTGGCCGCGGCGGTGGACGAGGGCACGGCCAGGTCGGCGGCGGCGTCGCTGTACTCGGAGGGCCAGGAGGTCCGCTGGGCCGACGGGGACGTCGTGGCCCGGCGCGTGGAGCGGCTCGGCGCGATCGAGCTCGTGGTGCGGCCGCTGCGCGACGCGGCCCCCGCCCTGGTACGCGGTGCGCTCCTGGACGGGCTGCGGCAGGAGGGGTTCGGCCTGTTGCGGTGGACGGCCGACGCGGCGGTGCTGCGGCAGCGGCTCGGGTTCCTGCGGCTGCGCGTCGGGGAGCCCTGGCCCGACGTCGGCGACGACGCGTTGCACGCGCGCGTGGACGAGTGGCTGGAACCGGAGCTGAGCCGGGCCCGGCGCCGGGCCGACCTCGGGCGGATCGACGCCGGGGAGGCGCTGCGGCGGCTGCTGCCGTGGGCGAGCGGCCAGGCGGGGCGGCTCGACGAGCTGGCGCCCGAGCGGATCGTCGTGCCCAGCGGGTCACGGATCCGGGTCGACTACGCGAATCCCGAGCAGCCGGTGCTCGCCGTGAAGCTGCAGGAGATGTTCGGGGCGCAGGAGTCGCCGGCCGTGGCCGGGGTGCCGGTGCTCGTGCATCTTCTGTCGCCGGCCGGACGGCCCGCCGCCGTCACCGCCGACCTCGCCTCGTTCTGGCGGGACGGCTACAAGGGCGTACGGGCCGAACTGCGCGGTCGCTATCCGAAGCACCCCTGGCCCGAGGACCCGGCGTCCGCCGAGCCCACCCGGCACACCAACGCGCGGCTCAGGCGCTGACGGGTTCCGCCACCGTGGCCGGGGCGGGTTCCGGATCGGCGGGGCGGCGGCCGAGGGCTTCCAGGCACAGGGCGAGGGCGAGCAGGGCGATGCCGAGGGAGAGGAAGCCCCAGGGGAGGTAGGAGGTCAGCATCAGGACGAGGGTGCGGTTCTGCTTGACCAGCGCGACCGTGTGCTCGATGTAGTCCTCGCGCATCTTCACGTCGCCGGCGAAGGCCGTCACCTTGGCGCGGCCGCCCAGCAGGGTGCCGCCGCGCAGCTCCTCCTTGTGGATCTCCTCGCCGTAGACGGGGGCGCCGGTGACGGGTTCCACCCAGAACCTGCGGACCGTGGTGTACCAGCGGGTGGTGCCGGTCTTGGCGACCGTCTCGGGGGTGATGCCCTGCACAGGCATCTTCTTGGGCATGGGGACCTTGGTCCAGGGGATGGTCTGCTCGAAGTAGTAGACCTGCACGCCCCGGAAGGTCTGCGTCCCCTGGTAGTGGATGGGGTTGGTGGTGCGGGTCTGCGCGTCGAAGTACTCGTAGTCCCGTTTCTCGGTGAGGAACGGCCACTTGAACTCGATGCCGTCCCGTTTCACCGGGTCGCCGTCGACCATCTCGCCGGTGGCGTGGACGGGTTCCTGGCTGTGGGCGTCGAAGATGTAGCGCTCGGGGATCTCGGAGACCATCTTGCCGTCGGGGCCCTGGACGTAGGACAGGCCGTCCCAGACGACGACGTCCCGTCCCGCCGTCTTCTCGATCCTCTCCGCGGCCGCCACGTCGCCCTTGAGGGTCTGCACGATGGTGACCTGCGGGACCTTTTTCGCCTTCATGGTGCCGTAGTCGAGGAGGGTGGCGTCCTTCGCCACCAGGACCATGTCCTGGTACTGGTTGGCGGGGATCTTGGCCAGGCGCGGGAAGGCGTACCAGCGCAGCAGCGGGGACAGCGCCGCGAAGAACACGGCGCAGGCGAGCAGGACCAGACTGGCCTTGCGGCGCATCTCGGCCTCCCGGGGCGGCGGTTTACGGATGTGAGGGCACCGTCGTGAGCAGCGGCTCGGGGGACGTCTTTCCGGCCGGTGAGCCCAGGGCGCTGACCGTGACGACCAGGACGATCGCGAGGGCGAGACCGGTCGCGGCGGCGATCAGGGCACGCATGCGGGGCCTCCCGACGGCCGGTTGTTTCCCTGCGGTTGTCCTGATGGTTCGTCAGGTCCGGGCACCGTAGCAACGGGAGGGTGAGATGAGAACAGGTCGTACGACGCCGAAGGGCGCCGTCCCGCGTCGGCGGGAGGGCGCCCTTCGGTGTCGACGACCGCGGGTCAGGGGGTGGCGGAGGCGCTCGGGGAGGCGGACGCCGACGCGGACGCGGACGGGCTCGGCGACGGGCTCGGTGAGGAGTCGGCCGCGGCGACCGTCAGTTCCACGGTGAGGGTCGCGCCGCCGGTGGTGGTGATGCGGAGCAGGAACGTGCCGGTGGTGTCGTCCGCGTAGAGCTTGGGCAGGGTGAGCAGGCCGTTCGCGTCCGTCTTGAGGTCCGTGAGGGTGCGTACGGCGTTGCCGTCGGCGTCCTTGAAGTACGGGCCCTTGTCGTTCTCGCCGGTGTCGTCCGCCGACTTGACGAGCGTGGCGGTGGCGGCGACCTGGCCGGCGACGGCGCCGTGGTAGGTGGCCTTCACCTGCACCTGGTCGGTGAACTCGGCGCCCGGGGTGGCCGTGGGCGCGGTGGTGTCGACGAGGGCGAGGGTGTCGGCGGCGCGCGCGGTGACGCTCGCCGTGTAGTCGACGCCCTTGACCGTACGGCCGACCACGCCGGCCCGGATCGTGAAGTCACCGGTCTGCTCGCCGGCCCGGAGGGTCGGTGCGACCGCGACGCCCTTGCTGTCGGTGGTGACCGTGGCGACGCTCTCGCCGCCGGTGAAGGTCGCGTCCGTGTCCCCGACGATGGTGAACCGGACCCGGACCTTGGCGGTGGCGCGGCCCGTCCTGGTCTCCGCGCGCGTGCTGATCTTCTTGGTGAACGCGTCGCCGGCCGTCGCCGTGAGCTTGGCGGTGCCCGCGTCCTCCAGGTGGTCCACGGTGTCGGTGGCCGTGGGCGGCACGGTCGGGGTCGTGGTCGGCCCGCCCGGCCTCGGCTCGTCGGGCTTCGGGGTGCCGGTGCCCGGCGCGCTGGGCGTCGGGGATCCCCCGGAGCCGGTGTGGCCGGGCTTGTCGTCGTCGCTGCGGTGGCTGGGCACGCCGCCGGTCCCGTTCGGGATCGAGTGGGTGCCCTTGCGGTAGAACTCGTACCAGGACAGCACCAGGTTCAGGTACTCCTGCGAGCCGTTGTAGCTGAGGATCGCGCGGTTCATGTCGGCCTGGACGGACAGGTCCCAGTCGTAGCGGCACAGGTAGTGGCCGGCGGCGAGCGCCGCGTCGTAGACGTTGTTGGGGTCCTTGACGCCGTCGCCGTTGCCGTCGCGGCCGGCCCACGCCCAGGTCGAGGGGATGAACTGCATGGGGCCGACGGCCTGGTCGTACGAGCTGTTGCCGTCGTACTGGCCGCCGTCGGTGTCCTTGATGAGCGCGAAGCCGTTGCCGTCGAGCTGCGGGCCCAGGATCCGGTGCAGGGTGTTGCCCTCGGCGTCGACGTCGCCGCCGCGGGCCTGTCCTGACTCCACCTTGCCGATGGCGGCGAGCAGTTGCCAGGGCAGGTTGCAGCCCGGCTTGGAGCCGCGCAGTTCGGCCTCGGCCTTCTTGTAGGCGTCGAGGACGGTGGCCGGTATGCCGGCCTCGGCCGCGCCCCGGGAGACGGCGGTGCCGATGCTCGACGAGGAGGCGGTGGGACTGGCGCTGGGGGCCGGGCTGTTGAGCGGCGGCAGGTCCGTGTAGTACGGCGAGTTGCCGGTGGCGCCGTCCGTCGCGCCGGCCTTGTCGGATGCGGAGGTGCTGGCGCCGGCGTTCGACTGCCGGCCCGTGTCGCCGCTCGTCGCGCCCGGTGCCTGGGACGCGGACAGAGCCGCCACCGCCAACGCGGCCGCGGCGGTCGTCGCCGCTCCCTTGCGCAGCCGCCTGCCGAATTGCGCCGCCATAAGGTGAACCCCTCCCATGGGCGCCTTCTGAGCGCCCGTCTCCGTCTGTCCGCTCGCCCCTGGTGGGACGGTCGACCTGGTGTTGTGGTTGCCCCCTGTTACCTCTTTCGAGTGGTGAGGTAGCGCACCGGTGGAGCCCGCCGGGGCGGCGACCCAGGCGACACTACGACAACTTCCATTCCGCGGACACCCGGCGGTGCCCGATTTTCACCAGTTGGCCATTCCCCGTTGAACGATGGTGGTGTCGCGGATACTTGCCGTACGCGATCACTTGTTCGGCGCTTCGGCCGACGACTGCTCCAGGGAGACCGGGTGCCGTTCACTCTCAGCCACGCCGCCGCCGTCCTGCCCGTCGTGCGTGGCGACGGTACCGGGCGCGGGCGGCTGGTACCGGCGGTGCTCTTCGCCGGGTCCTTCTCCCCCGACCTCACCTACTACGCGGCGAGCGCGGTGCCGGACGCGATGGAGTTCGGCACGTTCACGCACTCCTTCACCGGGGTCCTCACCGTGGACGTGCTCTTCTCGTGGGCGCTGGTGGGTGCGTGGGTGCTGGTGCGGGAGCCGCTCGTGGCGCTGCTGCCCCGGGCCCGGCAGGGGCGCCCGGCGGCTCTGCTGCGCTGCGGGGCGCCACGGACGCGTGCCGGTCTGCGCGTCGCGGTCCGGTGGTACGTCTGCGCCGTGCTCGGCGCTCTCACCCATGTCGTCTGGGACGCGTTCACGCACCACGACCGCTGGGGGACCCGGCTGATCCCCGCGATCGGCCGGACCGTGGCGGGTGTTCCGCTCTACACCCTGCTCCAGTACGGCACTTCGGCGGTGGCCGCGGTCGTGCTCGCCGTGTTCGTGCTCCGTGCGCTGCGGCGGGCCCGGGCCGGGGAGCCGGTGGGGGTGCCGCCGCTGTCCGCACGGGACCGGTGGTGGGCGGGGGCGGGGATCGCGGGCTGCGCGTTGGTCGCCGCGGTGCAGCGGGCGACGCGGTGGTGGGCCTACTGGGGTTCGACGGCGAAGTCCTGGGAGCTGCTGCCCACCGTGCTCTTCGGAGGGGGCGCCGGGCTGCTGCTCGGGGTGCTGGGGTACGCCGTGACGGTCAGGGTGTGGCGTCCGGCGCCGGTGGCCGGGAATGTGCGCCGGAATCCTTCGGCCGTTCGGTGAGGGTCGCCACGAACACGGTCATGGTGCGGGGGCGGCGGGGGCCGGGGAGTGTGCTGAGGAGCAGCGCGAGATAGCTGCGGACGAGATCGAGCCACTGCCGTGGCCGGGGGCGGGTGCGGAGCCTGCGCCGGAGGCGGGCGACCGCTTTGCGCACGGTGAGGACGAGGTCGGTGGGGATGCGGGCGGAGCTGGCGCCGGGTGCCATGGCCGGGGCCGACGGGACCGCCGTGACCTGCGCCGCGGCGGAGCGGGCCTTGGCCGGGGGCCTGGTCTGGGGCGTCCGGCCGTGAAGCATGCGTATACCCATGCCCGCATCCTTGCCGCTGCCCGGTGCGGGGGCGTTCTGACGGGGTCCAGCTGAGTGACGGCCGGGGTGCGGCGCGGGGCGGGCGCCGCCGCACCGGTGCCGGTGCGGCGGCGGCCGCCCCGCGCGGGGGACCGCCGAAGGCTAGTGGGCGGCCGATTCCCAGTCCGGGCCCACGCCGACCGAGACGTCCAGCGGGGCCCTGAGGCGGACCGCGTCGGCCATCTCGCGGCGCAGGATCGCCTCCACCTCGGTGCGCTCGCCGGGGGCGATCTCCAGGACGATTTCGTCGTGCACCTGCAGGAGCATCCGGGAGTTCAGGTCCGCCGCGCGCAGCGCGCCGTCCACCTTCAGCATGGCCAGCTTGACGATGTCCGCCGCAGTGCCCTGGATGGGCGCGTTGAGCGCCATCCGCTCGGCCGCCTCGCGACGCTGGCGGTTGTCGCTGTTGAGGTCGGGGAGGTAGCGGCGGCGGCCGAAGAGCGTCGCCGTGTAGCCGGTCGCCCGTGCCTCGTCGACCACCCGGCGCAGGTAGTCACGGACGCCGCCGAACCGCTCGAAGTAGGTGTCCATCAGGGCGCGGGCCTCGCCCGCGTCGATGTTCAGCTGCTGGGAGAGGCCGAACGCCGACAGTCCGTAGGCGAGGCCGTACGACATCGCCTTGATCTTGCGGCGCATCTCCGCGTCGACGGCCGGGCCGTCGACGGAGAACACCTGCGAGGCCACCGTGGTGTGCAGGTCCTCGCCGGAGGTGAACGCCTCGATCAGGCCCTCGTCCTCGGAGAGGTGGGCCATCACCCGCAGTTCGATCTGGCTGTAGTCGGCCGTCATCAGCGACTCGAACCCCTCGCCGACCACGAAGCCACGGCGGATCGCCCGGCCCTCGTCGGTACGGACCGGGATGTTCTGAAGGTTGGGGTCGGTGGAGGAGAGCCGGCCGGTCGCGGCCACCGTCTGGTTGAACGTGGTGTGGATACGGCCGTCCGCCGCCACCGTCTTGATCAGGCCCTCGACCGTCACCCGGAGCTTGGCCTGCTCACGGTGGCGGAGCATGATCACCGGCAGTTCGTTCTCGGTCTGGCCGGCCAGCCAGGCCAGCGCGTCGGCGTCGGTGGTGTAACCGGTCTTGGTCTTCTTGGTCTTGGGCAGCGCCAGCTCACCGAAGAGGACCTCCTGGAGCTGCTTGGGCGAGCCCAGGTTGAACTCGTGCCCGGCGGCCGCGTGTGCCTCCTTCACGGCCTGCTGGACCGCGCCCGCGAACATCTGCTCCATCGCTTCGAGATGCGTGCGGTCGGCCGCGATGCCGTGCCGCTCCATGCGGGCGAGGAGGATGGAGGTGGGCAGCTCCATGTCACGCAGCAGGTCCGCCGCGCCGACCTCCTGGAGCCGGCCCTCGAAGGCCTCCCCCAGGTCGAGGATGGCGCGGGCCTGGATCATCAGGGCGTCGGCCTCGGCGCCGTCGTCCGCGCCGAACGCCAGCTGGCCGTCGGCCGCGGCGGCCGGGGCCAGCTCGCGGTGCAGGTACTCCAGGGTCAGCGCGTCCAGGTCGAAGGAGCGGCGGCCGGGTTTGACCAGGTAGGCGGCGAGCGCGGTGTCCATCGTGACGCCGTCGACGCTCCAGCCGTGCTCGGCGAAGACCCGCATGGCGCCCTTGGCGTTGTGGAAGACCTTGGGCCGCGCCGCGTCGGCCAGCCAGGCCGTCCACGCCCTCTCGTCGGCCTCGTCCAGTTCGGCGGGGTCGAACCAGGCGGCCGCGCCCTGGGCGGCGGCCAGCGCGACCTCGGCGACCGATCCGGTGCCGAGCGCCCAGGTGTCGACAGTGGCGACGCCGAGCAGACCGGTGCCGTGCTCGGTGAGCCAGCCGGTCAGCTCGCCGGTGCCGAGGACGGTGCCGTCGACCGCGACGCCCGCCTCGGGGGCCGGTGCGGACTCGGCCTCCTCGGCACCGGGGTCGACGGCGTGGAGCCGCTCGCGCAGCGACGGATTGCGGATCTCCAGGGTGTCCAGGATCATCGCGACGTTCTTGCGGTCGTACGGCGCGCGCTCCAGGTCGGCGACCGTCCTCGGCAGCTCGACCGCGCGATCCAGCTCGGTGAGCCGGCGGTTGAGCTTGACCGACTCCAGGTGGTCGCGGAGGTTCTGGCCGGCCTTGCCCTTCACCTCGTCGACGCGCTCCACCAGCTCGGCGAAGGAGCCGAACTGGTTGATCCACTTCGCGGCCGTCTTCTCGCCGACGCCCGGGATGCCGGGGAGATTGTCGGACGGGTCGCCGCGCAGGGCCGCGAAGTCGGGGTACTGGGCGGGCGTCAGGCCGTACTTCTCGAACACCTTCTCCGGGGTGAACCGGGTCAGCTCGGAGACGCCCTTGGTCGGATAGAGCACCGTGGTGTGTTCGGTGACCAGCTGGAAGGAGTCCCGGTCGCCGGTGACGATGAGGACCTCGAAGCCGGCGGCCTCGGCCTGGGTGGCAAGGGTGGCGATGATGTCGTCGGCCTCGAAGCCCTCGACGGCGAAGCGCTGCGCGTGCATGGCGTCGAGCAGCTCGCCGATCAGCTCGACCTGGCCCTTGAACTCGTCCGGGGTCTTGGAGCGGTTCGCCTTGTACTCGGTGAACTCCTGCGAGCGCCAGGTCTTGCGGGAGACGTCGAAGGCCACCGCGAAGTGCGTGGGCGCCTCGTCACGCAGGGTGTTGGCCAGCATCGACGCGAAGCCGTAGATCGCGTTCGTCGGCTGGCCCGTCGCGGTCGTGAAGTTCTCCGCGGGCAGCGCGAAGAACGCGCGGTAGGCCAGCGAGTGCCCGTCCATGAGCATCAGCCGGGGACGGGTCCCACTGGGGGTCGGGTCGGTCTTCTTCGATGCTGTCTCTGCCACGCCCCCGATCCTGCCACGCCGCACTGACAGTGAGGGCCGTCGGTTCGGATCGCGGTGGCCGCGGCGCGCGACCTGGGGCCCGGCGCTGTCGGGCACAGCGTGCGTGCTCGTCCGCCGCACCCCTTCGGCCGACGTCGGCCGGTCGTGCGAGGATCGGCTGCACAGGGCAGTGATGCTGGCGTAGAGGGAGTGCGTGTCATGGCGACGAAGCCGCCCCAGGGGGATCCCGTTCAGGACGCGCCTCGGGTCGTCGACCCGAAGCACGCGGCGGCGGGGCTGCCGGCCGTCGGGCACACTCTGCGCGTCGCCCAGCAGCAGATGGGGGTGAAGCGCACCGCGCTGACGCTGCTGCGGGTCAATCAGAAGGACGGCTTCGACTGCCCCGGCTGCGCCTGGCCGGAGCCCGATCACCGGCACACCGCCGAATTCTGCGAGAACGGCGCCAAGGCGGTGGCCGAGGAGGCCACCCTGCGCCGGGTCACGCCCGATTTCTTCACCGGGCACTCGGTCGCCGACCTGCACCACCGCAGCGGCTACTGGCTCGGCCAGCAGGGGCGGCTCACCCACCCCATGTATCTCGCCGAGGGCGCCGACCACTACGAGCCGGTCGGCTGGGACCGTGCCTTCGACATCATCGGTGAGGAGATCGCCGCCCTCTCCTCCCCCGACGAGGCCGTCTTCTACACCTCGGGCCGCACGAGCAACGAGGCGGCGTTCCTGTACCAGCTGTTCGCACGCGAGCTGGGCACCAACAACCTGCCGGACTGCTCCAACATGTGCCACGAGTCCTCGGGCTCGGCGCTCGGCGAGACCATCGGCATCGGCAAGGGCAGCGTCCTTCTCGAGGACCTCTACCAGGCGGACCTGATCGTCGTGGCCGGGCAGAACCCGGGGACCAACCATCCCCGGATGCTGTCGGCACTGGAGAAGGCCAAGGCCAACGGCGCGAAGATCATCAGTGTCAATCCGCTCCCGGAGGCGGGCCTGGAGCGGTTCAAGAACCCGCAGACCCCTCAGGGCATGCTCAAGGGCGCCGCGCTGACCGACCTGTTCCTGCAGATCCGCATCGGCGGCGACCAGGCCCTGTTCCGGGTCCTCAACAGGATGATCCTGGAGACCGAGGGAGCGGTCGACGAGGAGTTCGTGCGCGAGCACACCCACGGGTTCGAGGAGTTCGCCGAGGCGGCCCGCGCCGCCGACTGGGACGAGACGCTCGCCGCCACCGGTCTGACCCGCGCGGAGATCGAGGAGGCGCTGCGCATGGTGCTCGCCTCCGAGCGCACCATCGTGTGCTGGGCCATGGGTCTGACCCAGCACAAGCACTCGGTCCCGACGATCCGGGAGGTCGTCAACTTCCTGCTGCTGCGCGGCAACATCGGCCGTGCCGGCGCGGGCGTGTGCCCGGTCCGCGGCCACTCGAACGTGCAGGGCGACCGCACGATGGGCATATTCGAGCGCCCGGCCCCGGCGTTCCTGGACGCCCTGGAGAAGGAGTTCGGCTTCGCGCCGCCGCGCGAGCACGGTCTCGACGTCGTCCGGGCCATCCGCGCGCTGCGCGACGGCGAGGCGAAGGTCTTCTTCGCGATGGGCGGCAACTTCGTCTCCGCGACCCCCGACACGGAGGTCACCGAGGCGGCGATGCGCCGGGCGCGGCTGACCGTGCACGTGTCGACGAAGCTCAACCGCTCGCACGTCGTGACGGGCGCGCGGGCGCTGATCCTGCCGACGCTCGGCCGCACCGAGCGTGACCTCCAGGGCAGCGGCGAGCAGTTCGTCACCGTCGAGGACTCGATGGGCATGGTGCACGCCTCCCGCGGCCGCCTGGACCCCGCGAGCCCGCACCTGCTGTCGGAGCCGGCGATCGTGTGCCGGCTCGCCCGCCGGGTGCTCGGCGCGCGGAGCGCCACCCCCTGGGAGGAGTTCGAGAAGGACTACGCGACGGTCCGCGACCGCATCGCGCGCGTGATCCCCGGTTTCGAGGACTTCAACGCGCGCGTGGCCGAGCCGGGCGGCTTCGCGCTGCCGCACGCCCCTCGCGACGAGCGCCGCTTCCCGACCGCCACCGGCAAGGCGAACTTCACGGCGGCGCCCGTGGAGTACCCCGAACTGCCCGAGGGGCGGCTGCTGTTGCAGACGCTGCGTTCGCACGACCAGTACAACACCACGATCTACGGTCTGGACGACCGCTACCGGGGCATCAGGAACGGCCGCCGGGTGGTACTGGTGAACCCGGAGGACGCGCGGGCGCTGGGTGTGGCCGACGGGTCGTACGTCGACCTGGTGAGCGAGTGGAAGGACGGCGTGCAGCGGCGGGCGCCGGGCTTCCGGGTGGTGCTCTATCCGACGGCCCGGGGCTGCGCGGCCGCTTACTACCCGGAGACCAATGTGCTGGTGCCGCTCGACGCGACCGCCGACACCAGCAACACCCCGGCCAGCAAGTCCGTCGTGGTCCGCCTGGTCGGCGGTGTGCCGCGGCAGAGCACGGCGGACTGAACGGGCGTTCGGGCCGTCTGGAAGAATCGGCGGCCTACTGAGCGTTTGCTCAGTGACGAGACAGCCGTACGACGATCGGAGCCGGCCCATGGGCGAGCAGCAGCGTGTGAAGTTCCCGCAGGAGGTCATCGACGAGTACGCCGCGCTCGGTGTCGACCTGCCCGCCCTGTTCTCGGCGGGTCACCTCGGCACCCGGATGGGCGTGCAGATCCTCGAGGCCTCCGCGGACCGGGTCGTCGGCACGATGCCGGTGGAGGGCAACACCCAGCCGTACGGACTGCTGCACGGCGGGGCCAGCGCGGTGCTGGCGGAGACCCTGGGGTCGGTCGGGTCGATGCTGCACGGCGGCAGCTCGAAGATCGCGGTCGGCGTCGACCTGAACTGCACGCATCACCGCGGGGCCCGCTCCGGCCTGGTCACCGGCGTGGCCACACCCGTCCACCGGGGGCGTTCCACGGCGACGTACGAGATCGTGATCAGCGACGCGGAGGGCCACCGGGTGTGCACGGCCCGCCTTACCTGTCTGCTGCGCGAGCTGACGGGCGACTCCCTCCCCTCCGCGGTCCAGGGCTGAGCCGCCGGCCACCGCCCCGGGGCCGGGGCCCGTCGCCGACGGGCCCATTGCTCCCCGCCGTCCCCGCCCTTACCTTCGGCGCATGGGACGGCGAGGAGGCACCCTGCCGGGTGGAGCGACCGCACTGGGTCTCGGACTCGTTCTGCTGACCGGCTGCGGCACCACCCCCGCTCCCACCGCCGCTCCCACCGCCGCGGGCCCCACGTCCCCCTCGGCATCGGCCGCGGCGACCTCGGACGCCACCCTGTGCGCCGCGATCGTCGCGCACTGGGCGCGCGAGGTGCTCGACAGCGGCACCTACGGCGACTACCAGTCGATGGGGCTCTCCAACGGCCAGTACGAGATCCTCCGGGACGTCGTCGACGCCGCACGGGCCGTGAGGCACCGTCAGGGAGCCCCTGCCGCACATCGGTTGACGGACCGTCGGGCGCGCGCCGCCTGCACCGAGCGGTACCGCGACGGCGTACCGACGGGAGGCCCCTGGCAGTGAGCGGAACGACCGGCATCGGCCCCGTGGAGCCGGGCGAGGGCACCCACGGCCTGGAGCTCCCCGGACCCGCGGCCGCCCCTCCCCCGCACCCCGGCCGCCGCCGCGCGGCCCTCGCCCTGGCCGCGGCCGCCGCCGTGCTGGCCGGCGGCGGGTACCTCTACGCGACCCGGCCGCACGACCCGCCACCGCCCGAAGTCCCTTACCCCGCACAGACGGTGGCGTTCACGTTCCTGGGCGACCGGGTCACCCCGCCCGGCGCCCCGACCCGCAGCTTCAGCTTCGCGGTGCGGATGAGCGTCCTGGAGGGACCGCCGGTCACCGCGGACCGGATCAGCCAGCCCTACGCCGGTCTCTCACTGACCGAGACGCCCCGCGCACCCTTCCGGACGAAGGCGGGCACACCGCGCGACATCACGATAACCATGCACGTGACCGACTGTGCGACGGTTCCGAAGGACGCCGGACTTCCTTTCCTGGACGTAACTCTGCGTAATACGCGCGCAATACAAGTCCAGAGTTTCATCCTGGGGACCCGCTACGCACAACACCTGTCACGCGCCCTGAAAGTCGCCTGCAGCAACGGCCGGTAAGCGCTTCAAGTAATTACCAAAAGCCCTGAGACGCCTGATCGGATTACGGCGGGTCCTGCGGGTTCTCACCATGCGGACGGAGCGAATCGGCCTGAATTCCACTCTTCTCGACACCATGTACCGCTCTGCATTACCTCGTGTCATAACAAGAGCGTCACAGCATCGGTCAGACCCTCCTCCACGTTCCCCAAGCCCGCTTAGAGTCACGGCCAGTCACGGCGCCGTCGGAATGTTCACTTCGACAGGGCGCGCGACTCGACCGTCTCCACGGGGATGCGGTTGTTCAGGGGAAAGGACTGATCGTGCGTCAACGTTCGCTCATCGCCATCACCGCAGCTCTGGCAGCGGGAGCACTCACCCTCACGGCCTGCGGCTCGCGCGACAGCGGCGACAAGGGCTCCGACTCGGGCAGTGGTGGCACCACGGTCACCATCGGCGTCGACGCCCCGCTGACCGGCGACCTGTCCGCGCTCGGCCTGGGCATCAAGAACTCCGTCGACCTCGCGGTCAAGCAGGCCAACAAGAAGAAGTACGTCGACGGCGTCACCTTCAAGATCGAGGCCAAGGACGACCAGGCCCAGCCGTCCTCCGGCCAGGCCAACGCCTCCGCGTTCGTCAGCGACAACAACGTCTACGGCGTGGTCGGCCCGCTGAACTCCTCCGTCGCCCAGTCGATGCAGAAGGTCTTCGACGACGCGAAGCTGGTCGAGGTCTCCCCGGCCAACACCAACCCGGCGCTGACCCAGGGCGACAACTGGCAGACGACGAAGACGCGTCCGTACAAGTCGTACTTCCGTACCGCGACCACGGACGCCATCCAGGGCCCCTACGCCGCGCAGTACGTGTACAACACGGCGAAGCTGACCAAGGCCTTCATCATCGACGACAAGAAGACCTACGGCGCCGGCCTCGCCGCCACCTTCACCGACGAGTTCAAGAAGCTCGGCGGCAAGGTGGTCGGCACCGAGCACATCAACCCCGACTCCAAGGACTACTCCGCGGTCGTCACCAAGGTGAAGAACTCGGGCGCCACCGTGGTCTACTACGGCGGCGAGTACCCACAGGCCGGCCCGCTGAGCAAGCAGCTCAAGGCCGCCGGCGCCAAGATCCCGCTGGTCGGCGGTGACGGCATCTACGCCGACGACTTCATCAAGCTGGCGGGCACCGCCGCCACCGGCGACATGGCCACCTCCGTCGGCGCCCCGGTCGAGACCCTCGACTCCGCCAAGGAGTTCGTCGCCAACTACAAGGCGGGCGGCTACGCGGAGGCCTACGGCGCCTACGGCGGCTACTCCTACGACTCGGCCTGGTCCATCATCGAGGCCGTCAAGAAGGTCGTCGACGACAACGGCGGCAAGCTGCCGTCCGACGCCCGCGCCAAGATCACCGCCGCGGTGCAGAACGTCTCCTTCGACGGCGTGACCGGCAAGGTCTCCTTCGACGAGTACGGTGACGCTACCAACAAGCAGCTCACCGTCTACAAGGTCACCGGCGGGGCCTGGAAGGCCGCTACCTCGGGCACGTACACGCCGAGCAGCTGACCCTCACCCGTACGCAGCACCGAGCCGCGCGGGGCGCTGTTCCACTGGCGCCCCGCGCGGACTCGCATCCGGCCTCATCCGTCGAACTTATCCGAACGTCTCGGAGGACATGCGGTGAACGAACTGCCGCAGCAGCTGGTCAACGGCCTGCTACTGGGATCCATGTACGGGCTGGTCGCCATCGGCTACACGATGGTCTATGGCATCGTCCAGCTCATCAACTTCGCCCACGGCGAGATCTTCATGACCGGCGCCTTCGGCGCGCTCACGGTCTACGCGTACGTACTGCCCGGCGGCACCTCGATGTGGATAGCTCTCCCGCTGATGCTGGTGGGAGCAATCATCGTCGCCACCCTGGTCGCCGTCGGAGCGGAACGGTTCGCCTACCGGCCGTTGCGCACCGCCCCGCGTCTCGCCCCCCTCATCACCGCCATCGGCCTCTCCCTGGCCCTCCAGCAGGCGGTGTGGGCCTGGTACCCCGAGGCGAAGTCCGCCCGGACCTTCCCGACCATCCCGGGCGGCCCCTTCGACATCGGCAACGTCACCATCCAGACCGGTGACATCTTCCTGGTGGTCGTGGCCCCGCTCAGCATGGCCTTCCTCGCCTACTTCGTGATGCGCACCCGCACCGGCCGGGGCATGCAGGCCACCGCCCAGGACCCGGACACCGCGAAGCTCATGGGCGTCAACACCGACCGCATCATCGTGATCGCGTTCGCCCTCGGCGCCGCCTTCGCCGCCGTCGGCGGCGTCGCCTACGGCCTCAAGTACGGCCAGATCGACTTCAAGATGGGCTTCCTGCTCGGCCTGAAGGCCTTCACCGCGGCCGTCCTCGGCGGCATCGGCAACATCTACGGCGCCATGCTCGGCGGACTCGTCCTCGGCGTCGCCGAAGCCCTGTCGACCGCCTACATCTCGGACATCCCCGGCATGGGTCAGTTCGGCAGCCAGTCCTGGGCCGACGTCTGGGCGTTCGTACTCCTCATCCTCGTACTGCTGTTCAGACCACAAGGTCTGCTCGGCGAACGCGTCGCGGACAGGGCGTGACACCGATGACCACAGAGACCACCACATCCGAGACCCCCGAGACCCCGGGGACCCCGACGACCGAGAACACCTCCGCACCCGCCGCGACCGGCCTCATCGGCCTGCCCACCCCGCTGGGCCGGGCCCTCGCCACCGGCGGCGGCGTCCTCGCCGTCATCTCCACGTTCATGTCCTGGACCTGGACCTCCGCCTTCCCCGGCGACCTCACGGTCTACGGCTACCCGGGCGGCCTGCAGGTCCTCGTCCTGATCGGCGGCCTCCTCACCACCCTGTTCGGCCTCGCCTCCTACGGCGTCAAAGGCCTCGGCGCGCTGACGCCCGGCAGCGCCGACAGCGCACTGAAGATGGCCGCGCTCGGCACCTTCGCCACCGCCTGGTACACCGTCATCGCCATCAGCGACGAACTCGGCGGCGTGGTGAACCTGGACCCCGGCGGCTTCGTCGTCGCGATCGCCACCCTCGCCGCCCTGATCGGCGCGATGTCCCTGCCGTTCGAACGGCCCGAGCCCGACCCGGTCGACCCCGACGACACCGGCTGGGAACTGTTCCGGCACAACACCCGCCAGAACTGGAACACCTTCCGCGCGTCCTTCGCCGCCAAGACCCCCGCCCCGGCCCGCCCCATGGCCGCCTGGGCCGAGATCCTGGTGATCGTCGCCGCCATGGCCGTCGGCCTGATCGTCTTCAGCTACGGCGTCGGCACGTCCTACGACGAACTGTTCATCGGGTTCCTCATCACGGCCGGCTTCGGCTTCGCCGCCCTCTCCAAGGCCGGGATCGTGGCCCGGGTCTCGGCGATCACCGCGAAGCACCGGAACATCACCATGACCGGCGCCTTCCTGGCCGCCGCGGCCTTCCCGTTCACCCAGTCCAACGACCAGTACGCGACCATCGGCGTCTACATCCTGATCTTCGCCACCGTCGCACTCGGCCTGAACATCGTCGTCGGCCTCGCCGGCCTCCTCGACCTCGGCTACGTCGCCTTCCTCGGCGTCGGCGCCTACACCGCCGCCCTGGTCTCCGGCTCGCCCTCCTCCCCCCTGCACGTGCAGTGGCCCTTCTGGGCCTCCGCACTGCTCGGCGCCGCCGTCGCAATGATCTTCGGCGTCATCATCGGCGCACCGACCCTGCGACTGCGCGGCGACTACCTCGCCATCGTCACCCTCGGCTTCGGTGAGATCTTCCGCATCACCGTCCTCAACCTGGACGGCACCTCCGGCCCCGACGTCACCAACGGCTCCAACGGCATCTCGTCCATCCCGAACCTGGACATCCTCGGCTTCGACTTCGGCGCCGAACACCAGATCCTCGGCTCCACCATCGGCCGCTTCGCCAACTACCTGCTCCTGATGCTGATCATCACGCTCATCGTGGTCATCGTCTTCCGGCGCAGCAGCGACTCCCGCATCGGCCGCGCCTGGGTCGCCATCCGCGAGGACGAGACCGCCGCACTCGCCATGGGCATCAACGGCTTCCGTGTCAAGCTCATCGCCTTCGCCCTCGGCGCCTGCCTCGCCGGCCTCTCCGGCTCGGTCCAGGCACACGTCACCTACACGGTGACCCCCGAGCAGTACCAGTTCGCCTACGTCGTCCCGCCCAACTCGGCCTTCCTGCTCGCCGCGGTCGTCCTCGGCGGCATGGGCACCATCTCCGGCCCCCTGGTCGGCGCCTCCCTGCTCTACCTGATCCCGGCCAAGCTGCAGTTCCTCGGCGACTACCAGCTCTTCGCCTTCGGCGTGGCACTCATCCTGCTGATGCGCTTCCGCCCCGAGGGCCTCATCCCCAACCGGCGCCGCCAGCTCGAATTCCACGAAGAGGCCGAAGCGCCCGCCGTCCTCACCAAGGCAGGGGCGTGACCACGATGACCACCGACACCACCGTCCAGGACACCACCCCCGGCGCCACCGACCCCGGCCGGACCGTGCTCGACGCACGCGGCGTGACCATGCGCTTCGGCGGCCTCACCGCCGTACGCAACGTCGACCTCACCGTCAACAGCGGCGAGATCGTCGGCCTGATCGGCCCCAACGGAGCCGGCAAGACCACCTTCTTCAACTGTCTGACCGGCCTCTACATCCCCACCGAGGGCGAAGTCCGCTACAAGGGCCAGGTACTGCCGCCGAAGTCCTTCAAGGTCACCGCCGCCGGCATCGCCCGCACTTTCCAGAACATCCGGCTCTTCGCCAACATGACCGTCCTGGAGAACGTCCTGGTCGGCCGGCACACCCGCACCAAGGAAGGCCTGTGGTCCGCACTCCTGCGCGGCCCCGGCTTCCACCGCGCCGAAGCGGCCTCGCGGGCCCGCGCCATGGAACTCCTGGAATTCGTCGGCCTGGAACACAAGGCCGAACACCTGGCCCGCAACCTCCCCTACGGCGAGCAGCGCAAACTCGAGATCGCCCGCGCCCTCGCCAGCGAACCCGGACTGCTGCTCCTCGACGAGCCCACGGCCGGCATGAACCCCCAGGAGACCCGGACCACCGAAGAACTGGTCTTCAAGATCCGCGACAAGGGCATCGCCGTCCTCGTCATCGAGCACGACATGCGCTTCATCTTCAACCTCTGCGACCGCGTCGCCGTCCTCGTACAGGGCGAGAAACTCGTCGAGGGCGACAGCGCCACCGTGCAGGGCGACGACCGCGTCATCGCCGCCTACCTCGGCGAACCGTTCGAGAACGCGCCCGGCGACGAGGAAGCCGCCGAGGTCGAGACGGCCGAGGCGAACGCCGAGTCCCCGACCGACGCCGCGCCCGGCAAGGAGAACGACCGATGACCGCACTGCTCGAAGTCGAGGACCTGCGAGTCGCCTACGGCAAGATCGAGGCCGTCAAAGGCATCTCCTTCAAGGTCGAGGCCGGCCAGGTCGTCACCCTGATCGGCACCAACGGCGCCGGCAAGACCACGACCCTGCGCACCCTGTCCGGACTGCTCAAGCCGGTCGGCGGACAGATCCGGTTCAACGGCAAGTCGCTCAAGAAGATCCCGGCGCACAACATCGTCTCGCTGGGCCTCGCCCACTCCCCCGAGGGCCGGCACATCTTCCCGCGCATGACCATCGAGGACAACCTGCGCCTCGGCGCGTTCCTGCGCAGCGACAAGCCGGGCATCGAGAAGGACATCCAGCGCGCCTACGACCTGTTCCCGATCCTCGGGGAACGGCGCAAGCAGGCCGCCGGCACCCTCTCCGGCGGCGAGCAGCAGATGCTCGCGATGGGACGGGCGCTCATGTCCCAGCCCAAGCTGCTGATGCTGGACGAGCCGTCCATGGGACTCTCGCCGATCATGATGCAGAAGATCATGGCGACCATCGCGGAACTGAAGTCCCAGGGGACGACGATCCTGCTGGTCGAGCAGAACGCCCAGGCGGCGCTCTCACTGGCCGACCAGGGACACGTCATGGAGGTCGGCAACATCGTCCTGTCGGGAACCGGCCAGGACCTGCTGCACGACGAGTCCGTCCGCAAGGCCTACCTCGGCGAGGACTGACACCCCGCTTCGATACGCCGAGGCCCGCGCTCCCTTCTCCGGAGCGCGGGCCTCGGTGCCGTTACGGGACGTCGTCAGCCCTTGCCGGACTTCTTCTCGTCGCTGTCCACGATGACCGCCTCCGCGACCTGCTGCATCGACATACGACGGTCCATCGACGTCTTCTGGATCCAGCGGAACGCCGCCGGCTCGCTCAGCCCGTACTCCGTCTGCAGGATGGACTTCGCCCGGTCGACCAGCTTGCGGGTCTCCAGACGCAGGGTGAGGTCGGCGACCTCCTTCTCCAGCTCCTTCAGCTCGGTGAAGCGGGAGACCGCCATCTCGATCGCGGGCACCACGTCGCTCTTGCTGAACGGCTTGACGAGGTACGCCATCGCTCCGGCGTCCCGCGCCCGCTCGACCAGGTCGCGCTGCGAGAACGCGGTGAGCATCAGGACCGGGGCGATGGACTCCGCGGCGATCTTCTCGGCCGCGGAGATGCCGTCCAGCTTCGGCATCTTGACGTCCAGGATGACCAGGTCGGGGCGGTGCTCGCGGGCGAGTTCGACGGCCTGCTCACCGTCACCGGCCTCGCCGACGACGCTGTACCCCTCCTCCTCCAGCATCTCTTTGAGATCGAGCCGGATCAGGGCCTCGTCCTCGGCGATGACGACACGGGTCGTCAGCGGAGGCACGTGCGACTTGTCGTCGTCGGGTACGTCGACTGGCTTGGGCGACTCGGCGGCGGTCACGGGGGCTCCTCGTTCAGGGCAGGGCTACTGCTGACAAGAGCCTACCTAGCTGCGGTAAGGTGGACGCGCGGAGGGTCGGGTACGACCTTTGATTCTTCGAGCCCCGGTAGCCCAATTGGCAGCAGGCAACGGATTCAAAACCCGTACAGTGTCGGTTCGAGTCCGACCCGGGGCACTTTTCCTTATTTTCCAAGGTCACGGGATTCAAACGGAGGATCACGTACGCGTGGACCTCGTCTTTTTGCCGCGTGTCGCCGCGGACCTCCTCTCACAGTGGCCTCATGTACGACGTCAGCACACGCAAGCGAGCCCTCGCACTGGTTGCTCAGGGCCGAAGCCTGAACTCCGTCAGCAAGGAGACGGGGGTGTCCCGGGCCGCGATTCGCTCGCGGCAACACCGCCTTGAGCCGCTCCCCCGCATGACGGCTCCAGACCCCGGACCGCCCGCCGACGAACGCGCGTACTCCTACCTGCTGGGCCTCCACCTCGGCGACGGCTGCATCAGCACCCACCCACGCGGCACTGGTCACTACCTGCGGATCGCCTGCGCCGACGCCTGGCCAGGGCTCATCGAACGGTGCCGCGACGCCATCAAGACGGTGCGGCCCGCCGCGGGTGCCTACCTCAAACACGAGCGCCCCATCGTCCTCGCACCCTGGCAGCGCGCGATCGTCGACGCCCACCCCTGGGAGTTCGTCCGCGGCCTCGTCCATTCCGACGGCTGCCGCATCACCAACTGGACGACCCGCATCGTCGCCGGTGAGCGCAGGCGGTACGAATACCCGCGCTACTTCTTCACCAACAAGTCCGACGACATCCGGGGCCTGTACACGGACACCCTCGACGGACTCGGCGTCAGGTGGACGCACTGCGCCCGCGGCGACAACCCGTACAACATCTCCGTCGCCAAGAAGGCCTCCGTGGCCCTCATGGACACCCACGTCGGCCCCGAACACGGACAGGGACCCACCGGTGCTACTTGGGGCTGTCGTCCTCGCCGATGTGGTGGACGCGGACCATGTTCGTGGAGCCGGAGACACCGGGCGGGGAGCCCGCCGTGATGACGACGACGTCGCCCTTGTGGCAGTGGCCGTGCTTCAGCAGCAGTTCGTCCACCTGGTCGACCATCTTGTCCGTCGAGTCGACGTGCGGGCCGAGGAACGTCTCCACGCCCCAGGTCAGGTTGAGCTGGGAACGCGTGGCCGGTTCCGGGGTGAAGGCGAGCAGCGGGATCGGGGAGCGGTAGCGGGAGAGCCGGCGGACGGTGTCTCCGGACTGGGTGAAGGCGACCAGGAACTTCGCGCCGAGGAAGTCGCCCATCTCGGCGGCGGCCCGGGCGACCGCGCCGCCCTGGGTGCGGGGCTTGTTGTTCTCGGTCAGCGGCGGCAGCCCCCTGGCGAGGATGTCCTCCTCGGCGGCTTCGACGATCTTCGCCATGGTGCGGACGGTCTCGACGGGGTACTTGCCGACGCTGGTCTCGCCGGAGAGCATCACCGCGTCGGTGCCGTCGATGACCGCGTTGGCGACGTCGGAGGCCTCGGCGCGGGTGGGCCGGGAGTTCTCGATCATGGAGTCGAGCATCTGGGTGGCGACGATGACCGGCTTGGCGTTGCGCCTGGCCAGTTTGACGGCGCGCTTCTGGACGATCGGTACCTGTTCCAGGGGCATCTCGACGCCGAGGTCGCCGCGGGCGACCATGATGCCGTCGAAGGCGGCCACGATGGAGTCGATGTTCTCGACGGCCTGCGGCTTCTCCACCTTGGCGATGACCGGGAGGCGGCGGCCCTCCTCGGCCATGATGCGGTGGACGTCCTCGACGTCGCGGCCGGTACGCACGAAGGAGAGGGCGATCACGTCGAAGCCGGTGCGCAGTGCCCATCGCAGGTCGGCCTCGTCCTTGTCGGAGAGGGCCGGGACGGAGACGGCGACGCCGGGGAGGTTGAGGCCCTTGTGGTCGGAGACCATGCCGCCTTCGACGACGGTGGTGTGCACCCGGGGACCGTCGACGTGGGTGACTTCCAGGCAGACCTTGCCGTCGTCGACGAGCACGCGCTCACCGGGGGTGACGTCGTCGGCGAGGCCGGCGTAGGTCGTGCCGCACTGCCGGCGGTCGCCCTCGGCGCCCTCTTCGACCGTGATGACGAAGGTGTCGCCGCGTTCGAGGAGTACCGGCCCCTCGGTGAAGTGGCCGAGGCGGATCTTCGGGCCTTGAAGGTCGGCGAGCATTCCGACGCTGCGGCCGGTCTCGTCGGAGGCCTTGCGGACGCGCTGGTAGCGCTCCTCGTGCTCGGCGTAGCTGCCGTGGCTGAGGTTGAACCGGGCGACGTCCATTCCGGCCTCGACCAGGGCCTTGATCTGGTCGTACGAGTCGGTGGCGGGCCCCAGAGTACAGACGATCTTTGCTCGGCGCATGCTTCGAGCCTAGGCCTTACCGGCGGGTAGAGAATTGGTCGCGCATGACGACCCAACAACCTTTGCGTGAAGGCCTATTGACAAGTGTTGAATTGTGCGGGGGCCCGCTCTGATGAGCATCTCGCACAGGTTGAACGCGGGAATGCGTGCGCTCGCTCAATCGATACACCGAACGCACGCTTCCGGCTCACAGCCGTGGCGGTGCCATCGTGAATTGCGCGCCGACCTGAGCGGTCACGCGCAGTTGCGGGGGTTCGAGATCGAGGGGTTCGGCGGGCTCGGCGATTTCGGCGGCGGCCGCCATCCGGCGGACCCCGCCGCCGACGGCAGGGCGTCGCGGCCGCGGCCCCTCGCTGCCGGTGTCGGCGAGTTCGATCAGGGCGACGAGGGAGGTGCCGAGGGCGCCGGCGTACTCGCGGGCGCGCTGTACCGCCTCGGAGACCGCCTGTCGTCGGGCTTCGCCGTGCACCGGTGAGTCGGGGCGCAGCGACCACCAGGGGCCGTCGACCTGGGTGAGTTCCAAGTCGGCCAGTCTGGTCGCGAGTTCGCCGAGGACGGTGAAGTCGGTGAGCTCGGCGGTGAGCTGGACCCGGCCCTGGTAGCTGCGGACCCGTTCGCCGCGGCCGCGCTCGGCGAATTCGGGGGCGATGGAGAAGGTGCCGGTCGACAGGCGGGTCACCGCTTCGCCGTAGGACTTGACGAGGTCGAGGGCGGCGGTGTTGCGGCGGGTGAGGTCGTCCAGGGTGGAGCGGCGGTCGCGGCCCCGGGCGTTCACCGTGACGCCGATCCGGACCAGCTCGGGCTCGACCTCCAGTTCGGCCTCGCCGCGTACGACGAGCAGGGGGGCCTCGGCGGTGCCCGCCGGCCGGCGGTCCTCGGGCGGGGGTGCGGTCATACGCCCCACTGTGTCACGGCATCCTCGGGTGTGCGCACCGGAGTTCACGGTCCGGGTCACCAGATCGCAACCTTCCGGACCTGTTGCCGTCGGTCATGTCCAAGAAAGAATCTACGCGCGTCGTTGACCATTTCTCGAGGAGATCAAGACATGTCCTTGAACCGCCGGAAGTTCCTGACGAAGTCCGCCGTCACCGGAGCGGGGGTCGCGGTCGCCGGTGCGGCGGCGGCTCCGGCGCGGGCCGCCCAGGCCTCCCCGAAGCCCGCCGAGCCCGCCAGGCACCCCAAGCGGTACTCGCTGACCGTCATGGGCACCACCGACCTGCACGGGAACGTCTTCAACTGGGACTACTTCAAGGACGCGGAGTACTCCGACGCCAAGGGCAACGCGCTGGGCCTGGCGCGGATCTCGACCCTGGTGAACCAGGTGCGCGAGGAGAAGGGCCGCTGCAACACCCTGCTGCTGGATGCCGGCGACACCATTCAGGGCACCCCGCTGACGTACTACTACGCCAAGGTCGACCCGATCACCGCCAAGGGCGGTCCGGTGCATCCGATGGCGCAGGCGATGAACGCGATCGGGTACGACGCGGCGGCGCTCGGCAACCACGAGTTCAACTACGGCATCGAGACCCTGCGCAGGTTCGAGAGCCAGCTGCGCTTCCCGCTGCTCGGCGCCAACGCGGTCGACGCCAGGACCCTCCGGCCCGCGTTCCCGCCGTACTTCATGAAGGAGTTCCACGTGCCGGGCGTCCCGCCGGTCAAGGTCGCCGTGCTCGGTCTGACCAACCCGGGCATCGCGATCTGGGACAAGGCCTTCGTCCAGGGCAGGCTGGCCTTCCCGGGGCTGGAGGAGCAGGCCGCGAAGTGGGTGCCGAAGCTGAGGGCGATGGGCGCGGACGTGGTCGTGGTCTCGGCGCACTCCGGCACCTCGGGTACCTCCTCCTACGGCGACCAGGTGCCCTACGTGGAGAACGCGGCCGCGAACGTGGCCAGGCAGGTGCCGGGCATCGACGCGATCCTGGTCGGCCACGCGCACGTGGAGATCCCGGAGCTGAAGGTCGTCAACGAGGCGACCGGGAGGACCGTCGTGCTCTCCGAGCCGCTGTGCTGGGCCGAGCGCCTCACCCTCTTCGACATCGAGCTGGTGTTCGCCAAGGGCGGGTGGGAGGTGGAGTCGGTCGCCGCCTCGCTGCGCAACTCCAGCACGGTCGCCGACGACCCGAGGATCACCCGGCTGCTGAAGGACGAGCACGCCCGGGTGGTGGCGTACGTCAACCAGGTCGTCGGCACCGCCACCGAGACCCTCACCACGGCCGAGGCCCGTTACCGGGACGCCCCGATCATCGACCTGATCACCAAGGTCCAGGAGGACGTGGTGAGGGCGGCCCTGGCGGGCACCGAGTACGCGGCTCTCCCGGTGCTCGCCCAGGCCTCGCCGTTCTCCCGGACCTCCCAGATCCCGGCCGGCGAGGTCACCATCCGGGACCTGTCCGGCCTCTACGTCTACGACAACACTCTGGTCGCCAAGTTGATGACGGGCGCTCAGGTCCGCGCCTATCTGGAGTACTCGGCGGAGTACTTCGTGCAGACGGCCGCGGGCGCGCCCGTCGACGTGGAGAAGCTGACCAACGCCGGCAACCGTCCGGACTACAACTACGACTACGTCTCGGGCCTGCGGTACGAGATCGACATCGCGCAGCCGGCCGGGTCCCGCATCAGGAACCTCAGCTACGAGGGCGCGGCCCTGGACGATGCCCGGCAGTTCGTGCTCGCGGTGAACAACTACCGGGCCAACGGCGGTGGCGCGTTCCCGCACGTGGCCTCGGCCAGGGAGCTGTGGTCGGAGTCGACGGAGATCCGTACCCGGATCGCGGAGTGGGTGACCGCCAAGGGTGTCCTGGACCCGAAGGACTTCGCGTCGGCGGACTGGCGGCTGACCCGCGAGGGCACGCCGGTGTTCTGACAAGACGGCGGGCGCCGGTCCGGGGACCGGCGCCCGTCCTTCAGTCGGCGAGGGGGGTGAGCTGCCTGGGCCGCTGCCCGTTCTGTGGGGGGACCCTGTCCTCGGACCGCTCCAGGCCGAAGCTGGTGAAGGCCGTGCGGGCGGGCAGCGGATAGGGCTCCTTGCCGGTCAGGGAGTTGAGGATGGTGGCGCTGCGCCAGGCGGCGAGCCCCAGGTCGGGGGCGCCGACGCCGTGGGTGTGCAGTTCGGCGTTCTGTACGTACGCCGATCCGGTCACCGACGGGTCGAGGACGAGCCGGAACTGCTGGTCCACGCGCGGGCGTTGGCTGCTGTCCCGGCGCAGGTAGGGGTCGAGTCCGGCGAGCAGCCGCCCCAGGGGGCGTTCACGGTAGCCGGTGGCCAGCACCACGGCGTCGGTGGCGAGCCGGGAGGCGGTGCTCTGCTGGATGTGTTCGAGGTGGAGTTCGATCTTGGCGGTGGCGATACGTCCGGCCGTACGGACCTGGACGCCGGGGGTGAGGACGGCGTCGGGCCAGCCGCCGTGCAGGGTGCGGCGGTAGAGCTCGTCGTGGATGGCGGCGATGGTGTCGGCGTCGATGCCCCGGTGCAGCCGCCACTGGGAGGCGACCAGCCGGTCCCGGACGGGCTCGGCCAGGGCGTGGAAGTAGCGGGTGTGGTCGGGGGTGAAGTGCTCCAGGCCGAGCTTGGAGTACTCCATGGGCGCGAAGGCCTCGCTGCGCCCGATCCAGTGCAGTTTCTCGCGGCCCGCCGGGCGGTGGCGCAGCAGGTCGAGGAAGACCTCGGCGCCGGACTGTCCGGAGCCGACGACGGTGACGTGTTCGGCGGCGAGGAAGGCCTCGCGGTGGTCGAGGTAGTCGGCGGCGTGCACGACGGGCACGCCCGGTGCCTCCACCAGGGGCTTGAGCGGGTCGGGCACATGGGGGACGGTGCCGACCCCGAGCACCACGTTCTTCGCGTAGGTACGGCCCAGTGCCTCGGCCTCCCCTTCGGCGCCGAGCCGGGTGAAGTCGACCTCGAACAGGTCGCGCTCGGAGTTCCAGCGGACCGCGTCCACCTGGTGGGAGAACCGCAGCCCGGGCAGGCTCCCGGCGACCCAGCGGCAGTACGCGTCGTACTCGGCGCGCCGGATGTGGAAGCGCTCGGCGAAGTAGAACGGGAAGAGCCGGTCGCGGGACTTGAGGTAGTTCAGGAAGGACCAGGGGCTGGCGGGATCGACGAGGGTCACCAGGTCGGCGAGGAAGGGGACCTGGATGGTGGCGCCGTCGATCAGCAGCCCGGGGTGCCAGTCGAAGCCGGGGCGCTGTTCGTAGAAGACGGCGTCCAGTTCGGCGAGCGGGTGGGCGAGGGCGGCGAGGGAGAGGTTGAACGGTCCGACGCCGATGCCGACCAGGTCGCGGGGTGCGTCCTGTTCCTGGTGTGGGGGGGTGGGCAGCGAGCTCATTGGGGCGTCGTTCCTTCCACGAGTTTGAGGAGGACGGCCAGTTCGTCCGGCCGGGTGTGGGGGTTGAGGAGGGTGGCCTTGAGCCAGAGTCGGCCGTCCAGCCGGGCCCGGCCGAGGACGGCGCGGCCGTCGTGCAGCAGCCTGCGCCGTATGCCGGCCACGTCGTCGTCGGTGGCCTCGGTGGGGCGGAACAGCACCGTGCTGATGTCGGGCCGGTCGTAGAGCTCGAAACCGGGGTGCTCCCGGACCAGGGCGGCGAACTCCCGGGCCCGGGCGCAGACCTGGTCGACCAGTGCGCCGAGTCCGGAGCGGCCCAGGGTCCTGAGGGTGACCGCGATCTTGAGGACGTCGGGGCGCCGGGTGGTGCGCAGTGAGCGGCCGAGCAGGTCGGGGTAGCCGGCCTCGGTGTCGTCGTCGGCGTTGAGGTAGTCGGCGCGGTGGTGCAGTACGCCGAGTTCGGCCGGGCGGGCGACCGCGAGGAGGCCCGCGGCGACCGGCTGCCAGCCGAGTTTGTGCAGGTCGAGGGTGACGGTGTGGGCGCGCTCCAGGCCGGCCAGCTTGTCCCGGTGCCGGTCGCTGAAGGCGAGGGCGCCCCCGTAGGCGGCGTCGATGTGCAGCCGGGCGCCGTGGGCCGCGCACAGGCCGGCGATCTCGGGCAGCGGGTCGATGAGGCCGGCGTCGGTGGTGCCGGCGGTGGCGGCCACGACGAACGGTTTCGGCAGCTGGGTGAGAGCGGCGTGCAGGGCGGACGGGTCGAGGATGCCGTTCGGTGCCGGGACGACGACCGGGTCGGGCAGGCCCAGCAGCCAGGCGGCGCGAAGCAGTGAGTGGTGGGCGTTGGCGCCGCAGATCAGCCGGACCCCGCCGCCCAGGGTCTCGCGGGCGAGGAGGAGGGCGAGCTGGTTGGACTCGGTGCCGCCGCTGGTGACCACGGCGTCGGAGAGACCGACGGAGTGGGCGAGGCCGCGGGTGACGATGGCTTCCAGGGCGGAGGCGGCCGGGGCCTGGTCCCAGGAGTCCAGTGAGGGGTTCAGGGCGCTGGCGGCGAGGTCGGCGGCGGTGGCGACGGCGAGCGGCGGGCAGTGCAGGTGCGCCGCGCACAGCGGGTCGGCGGGGTCGGCAGCGCCCGCCGCGAGGGCGGCCACCAGGGTGCGCAGGGCGTCGGGGTCGCCGTCGTCCGGGAGTACGTCGCCGACGGCGTCCGCGACCCGCTCGGCCACCGCCTCCGGGCCGCCCGCGGGCAGCGGTCCGCCACGGTCCCGGCCGCCGTCGCGCAGCGCGTCGAGCACGGTGTCGAGCAGGGGCCGCAGGGCGTCGGGGCCCTGGGGTCCGGATGCGAGGGGCGGCGTGCTCATGGGTCTCCTCGGGGCGCCGGCCGAAAGGGGTTGTCCGCGTGGGGAGTTCCAGCTTGTACGGGATCGGGTCTGCGCGCCCCCGAAGCTCAACGATCGGAACCCGAAAGTGGGTACTGCCGTGCGGGGAAAACGTGTCGGGGCGGCTATGCCGGAGCAGGCGGTGACGGGGCGTTGAGACCGGGGCTGACCGGGGTTAACGTCGGTCGGGTGGTTGACGCGTGGATGATCGACGTGCCCGGTGAGCGGGTGCTGGTACGGGAGCCGCTGCCTATCGACGAGGCGCCGCTGCTGGATCTGTTCGAGGCGTGCGAGGACTGGTTCGTGGCGGCTACGGGGCTGCCGTCCGGGCCGGGTGATGTGCAGAGCCTGTTCTACGGGCTGCCCGAGGGCGCCGACCCGGACGACAAGGTGCTGCTCGTACTGGAGCGGGACGGGGTCGTGTCGGGCCTGGTGGACGCGGTGCGCAACCATCCGGTGCCGGGCGCGGTCGCGGTGGGCCTGTTCCTGCTGGCGCCCTGGGCGCGGGGCCGGGGCCTGGGGCGGGCGCTGGCCGAGTCGCTGCTCGCGCATGCCGAGGGGGTGTCGCTGGTGACGGCGAGCGTGCCGCCGGGCTGGCGGTCCGGGGAGTGTTTCCTGGAGCGCCTCGGCTTCACGCTGGGCGCACAGGCGCCCCGGGCGGCCGAGGTGGGCAACCGGCGCGCGGGTCCGCGGGAGGGCGGCGTGCGGCGGGCGGAACTGCGGCCGTCGACGGGCTGAGGTCCCGGCTCAGGGCGTCGGTTCGCTCACGGCTGGAAGTCGGCCGCGTGGTCCTCGGCCCACTGTCCGAAGGTGCGGGCCGGGCTGCCGGTGATCTCCTGGACCGTGGTGGTGATCTCGGGGGCGACGCCGACGGTGTCGGCGAAGGTCCTCAGCAGGCCCCTGACCAGTTCCGGCGGCGTCCGCGGGAAGAGCAGCGGGCCCGCTTCCTCCGGTTCCACCTCGACGAAGGCCAGGTCCCGGCCGACGGCCGCGCCGATCGCGGCGATCTGGCCGGTGTTGGTGGTGGCGGCGGGCCCGGTGAGGCGGTGCGCGGCGCCCTCGTGGCCGTCGTCGAGGAGGGCGCGGGCCGCGACGGCGGCGATGTCGTCCTCGTGGACGGGGGCCGTGAGCATGTCCGCGAAGACACCGCGGACGGTGTTGCCGCTCCGGATCTGGGGCGCCCACTGTAGGGCGTTGACGGCGAACGCGTTGGGGCGCAGGAACGTCCAGGCGAGGCCGCTGTCGCGGATCTGCCGCTCGGCGGTGGCGTGCATGGCGTGGATGGGGTGGGTCTCGTCGGCGCCCTCGCGGATGATCCCGGAGGAGAGCAGGACGGCCTGCCGCACCCCGGCCGCGCGGGCCGCGTCCAGCAGCTCGGGCATCCGTCCGCCGGCGCCCTGGACGTACAGGAAGACCTTGTCCGCGCCCTCGAACAGGGCGGCAAGGCCGTCCGGCCGGAACTTCACCACCTCGGCCCTGCCGGGCAGTGCGGCCCGCTCCGGGGCACGGGTGAGCGCCCGTACGGGAGCTCCGGCGGCGACGAGGCGGCCGACCAGGGCGCGGCCGACGTTGCCGGTGGCACCGGTCACTACGATCACGGGTCTCTCCATGGGTCGGCGGTGCTGGTCCGGCACCGAGCCTAGGAGCGGCGGCGGGCCCCCGCATCGTCATCGGGGACCAGCCGCGCCCGTGTCGTCCTACGTCGGCGGCCCTACGCCTCCCGGATCCGCAGTGCCCTTTCCAGGTCGTCGAGTTCGTCGGTCAGGCGGCGGCGCAGAGCGGTGACGGGGTCGCCGTCGCGCAGGCAGGCCCGGCCCAGGGCGAGGTTCTCGGCGTCGACGGCGTGGGAGGGGAAGGCCTCCCGGCCGGCGACGGCCGCGATGGCGGGGCCGCGCCGGGCGGCGACGGCGGCCGCCTCCTCGTAGTAGCGCGGCACGTACTCCCTCACCAGGTCGGCCTGTTCGGGGTGCCAGAAGCCCTGGGCGGTGGCGGTGAACAGGTAGTTGGACAGGTCGTCGCCGGTGAACATGGCCTCCCAGGCCCTGCGCTTGGCCTCGGGGTCGGGCAGCGCGGCCCGGCAGCGGGCGGCGCCCTCCTGGCCGCTGGCGCTGGGGTCGCGGGCCAGCTCGGCGGCGATCTGCGCCTCGTCGGTGGCGCCGAGGACGGCGAGCCGGCTCAGGATGCGCCAGCGCAGCTCGGGGTCGAGCTCGGGGCCGCCGGGCACCGTGCCCTCGGTGAGCCAGGCGGCGATGGTGTCCGGGTGGGCGGCCGCGCGGACGAAGTGGCGTACGGCGATCAGGCGCAGGCCGGGGTTGTCGCCGTCCTCGGTGCGCCGGATGAAGTCGCGGCACAGGGCGGAGACGGTGGCGAGGGCGGCCGGACGGTCCTCGGGCCTGAGGTACCGGTCGACGACGTGGACCGTGGTGAAGGCCAGCACGCCTTGGACGAGGGCGAGGTCGGTCTCGCGCGGGAGGTGGGCGCGGGCGGTCTCCAGGTAGTCGGCGGGCGGGAGTTCGCCGTCGCGGACCGCGTCCCGCAGGGCGTTCCACACCACCGCGCGGGTGAGCGGGTCGGGCAGGCCCGACAGGTCGGCGCGGACCGCCTTGGCGGACTCGGCGTCGAAGCGGACCTTGGCGTAGGTGAGGTCGCCGTCGTTGAGCACGAGCAGTGCGGGGCGCTTGCCGACGGCCTGCGGAGTGTTCTGCGGGACGTCGAGGTCGATGCGCTCGCGCAGGGTGAGCCCGCCCGCGTCGGCGAGGTCCCGGTCGTAGACGCCGACGCAGACGCGGTGCGGGCGGTTGCCGGCGTGCTCGACGGTGAGGGTGCGGGTGCCGTCGGGGGCGGTGGCGAGGACCGGGGTGAGGGTGTCGACGCCGGTGGTGCGCAGCCAGGCGTCGGCCCAGGCGTGTACGTCGCGTTCGGTGCCGGCGGCCAGGGAGTCGATGAAGTCGGCCAGGGTGGCGTTGCCGAACCGGTGCCGCCGGAAGTGGATGTTGATGCCGGCGAGGAAGTCCTTCTCGCCCATCCAGGCGACCAGTTGGCGCAGTGCGGAGGCGCCCTTGGCGTAGGAGATGCCGTCGAAGTTGAGCAGGGCGGCGGCGGTGTCGTCGACGGCCTCGGGGGCGACCGGGTGGGTGGAGGGGCGCTGGTCGGCGTCGTAGCCCCAGGCCTTGCGGGCCACGCCGAAGTCGACCCAGGTGTCGGCGAAGCGGGTGGCCTCGGTGAGGGTCTGGTAGCCCATGTACTCGGCGA
This sequence comes from Streptomyces sp. NPDC059224, assembly GCF_042754285.1. Lineage (NCBI taxonomy): Bacteria > Bacillati > Actinomycetota > Actinomycetes > Kitasatosporales > Streptomycetaceae > Streptomyces > Streptomyces sp. NPDC059224. The sequence continues at coordinate 15,937 of NZ_JBHZAN010000003.1, read as the reverse complement.
ACGACTCGTTCAGCCAGATGTCGTCCCACCACTTCAGGGTGACGAGGTCGCCGAACCACATGTGGGCCATCTCGTGGGCGATGACCATCGCGCGGGTCTGCCGCTCGGTGTCGGTGACGGCGGAGCGGTAGACGAACTCGTCGCGGAAGGTGACCAGGCCGGGGTTCTCCATGGCGCCGGCGTTGAACTCGGGGACGAACGCCTGGTCGTAGGAGTCGAAGGGGTAGGGCTCCTCGAACTTCTCGTGGTAACGGTCGTAGCAGGCGCGCGTGATGTCGAGGATCTCCTCGGCGTCGGCGTCGAGGTGCGGCGCCAGCGAGCGGCGGCAGTGGATGCCGAAGGGCAGGCCGCGGTGCTCGGTGCGCACCGAGTGCCAGGGGCCGGCGGCGACGGCGACCAGGTAGGTGGAGACCAGCGGGGTGGCGGCGGCCCGCCAGCGGCCCTCGCCGAGGTGCTCGGTGACCCCGTTGGCGAGCACGGTCCAGTCTTCGGGGGCCCTGACGGTCAGCTCGAAGACGGCCTTCAGGTCGGGCTGGTCGAAGGCGGCGAAGACGCGCTGTACGTCGTCGAGGAAGAGCTGCGTGTAGACGTAGGTCTCGTCGTCCGTGGGGTCGGTGAAGCGGTGCATGCCCTCGCCGGTGCGGGAGTAGCGCATCGTGGCGTCGACGCGCAGTTCGTGCTCCCCGGCGGCGAGGTTCTTCAGGGGCAGCCGGTCCTCGTGCAGCGTCCCGGGGTCGAGGGGTTGTCCGTCGAGGCTGACGGCGCGCAGTTCGGCGGGCTTCATCTCGACGAAGGTGTCGCCGTCGGACCGGGCCGTGAACCTGATCACGGTGCGGGAGTCGAAGGTCTCGTCCCCGGTGGTCAGGTCGAGGTCGATCGTGTAGCGGTGGACGTCGAGGAGCTCGGCGCGGCTCTGCGCTTCGTCGCGAGTCAGTACGGACATGCGGGCCATGCTGCCCGATGACACCGACAACGCACAGGGGTGGGGGTGTTACGCGGCTTATGTCCGCTCCTGGCCGTGGCGTGGGAGGAGACGGCGCTGGTGGGCGCGGTGCGGCCGGCGGCGGGCCGGCCGGGGCCGCTCCACGGGGCGGGCGGCCGGGTCAGCGCGCGTCCGCCGCCTCCTCGCCGACGGTGTCCTCGGCGATGGACTCGTGGTGTCTGATCACCTCGGCGATGATGAAGTTCAGGAACTTCTCGGCGAAGGCGGGGTCGAGCTTGGCGTTCTCGGCCAGGGCGCGCAGCCGGGCGATCTGACGGGCCTCGCGGGCCGGGTCGGCCGGGGGCAGCCGGTGGACCGCCTTGAGGTGCCCGACCTGCTGGGTGGCCTTGAAGCGTTCGGCGAGCATGTGGACGACGGCCGCGTCGATGTTGTCGATGCTGTCGCGCAGCCGGCCGAGCTCGGCGCGGACGGCGGGGTCGACGTCACCGGTACCGGTGTTGCTGGTGGTCATGGGCGTCAACCCTAAGGGGACGACGCCGTGATCACTAAAGGCCGTCGCCCGTGCCGTCCGCGTCGAGGCCGTCGTGCCAGTCGTCGGGGACGGCGCGGCTCTGCTGGGCGCGGAAGCGTACGGGGGCCGTGCCGACCCGGCGGGTGAACAGGCGGGAGAAGTAGGCCGGGTCGTCGTAGCCGACCCGGCGGGCGACGGCGGCGACGGAGAGTTCGGTGGTGGCGAGGAGTTCCTGGGCCCGGCCGAGCCGGATGCCGATCAGGTAGTCCCTGGGGCTGCACCCGGCGATCCGGCGGACGGCGGTGCGCAGCTCGGCCGGGGTCATGCCGTGCCTGGCCGCATGGCCGGCGACGGTCATGCCGGTGCAGGCGTCCCGGGCGAGCGCCTGCAGCACCGGGTCCCCGTCGGGGGCGAGGTCGGCACGCGCGCGGCGCAGGGCGACCAGGAGCTCGTGCACGGCGGCGCCGGTCTCGGCCTCCAGGAGGGGGTTGCCGTGGCGGGCGGCCCGGGCGATCTTGGCGATGACGTCCCGGGGTCCGGCGGCGTCCGCGAGGGGCACCACGGGCCGCTCGGGCTCGATGTAGCCGAGTTCCGTGTAGGTCGCGGTGTCGGGCCCGGTGAAGGTGACGAAGCCCTCGTCCCAGCCGCTGTCCGGGTCGGGCCCGTAGTGGTGCGGGACGCCCGGCGTCAGCCACACCAGCGCGGGCGCGGTGACCGTCGTACGGCGCCCGTCGGGTGTGCGGTACCAGCCCCGGCCGGAGCTGACGACCACGGCGACGTGCCCGTCGAGCACGCGCGGGCCGACGGCGGGCACCGCGCCGTACTGGAGGCCGACGCCCTGGCAGACCAGGCCGAGCCGGTGGTGGACGGGGCCCGGTGTGAAGAACCGCATCCAGGTGTGGAACACCGGCGCTCCGCCCGCCACTGCGCGCCCCCTCTTCGGCGTCTTCCGTCCAAGTGCTGTTGATCTTTGTCCATGGTGCCGACGGCCGCCAGGGGCGAAGGTGGGCGCATGACCGACTTCACGGTGGGCGAGACGGATTTCCTGCTCGGCGGGCGGCCGGTGCGGCTGCTGTCCGGCGCGCTGCACTACTTCCGGGTGCACGAGGAGCAGTGGGGTCACCGGCTGGCGATGCTGCGCGCCATGGGGCTGAACTGTGTGGAGACCTACGTCCCGTGGAACCTGCACGAGCCGCGCCCGGGCTCCTTCGAGGACGTCGGCGCCCTCGGCCGGTTCCTCGACGCGGCGCGGGACGCGGGCCTGTGGGCGATCGTGCGCCCGGGACCGTACATCTGCGCGGAGTGGGAGAACGGCGGTCTGCCGCACTGGGTGACGGGCGAGCTGGGGGCCCGGGCACGCACGCGTGAGGAGCGTTTCCTGCGGCACGTGGACCGCTGGTTCCACCGGCTGCTGTCCGAGGTCGTGCCCCGGCAGCTGGACCGGGGCGGCCCGGTGATCATGGTCCAGGTGGAGAACGAGTACGGCAGCTACGGCTCCGACGCCGAGTACCTGGCGCACCTCGCCGGGCTGCTGCGCGCCGAGGGCGTCACGGTGCCGCTGTTCACCTCGGACGGACCCGAGGACCAGATGCTCACCGGCGGCTCGGTCCCGGGGCTGCTGGCGACGGTGAACTTCGGCTCCCAGGCGGGCGCGGCCTTCGAGACGCTGCGCCGGCACCAGCCGCGGGGTCCGCTGATGTGCATGGAGTTCTGGTGCGGCTGGTTCGACCACTGGGGTGGCGAGCACGTCGTGCGGGAGGCGGCGGACGCGGCCGAGGTGCTGCGGGAGATCCTGGACTGCGGGGCCTCCGTGAACGTCTACATGGCGCACGGCGGCACCAACTTCGCCGGCTGGGCGGGCTCCAACCGGCCCGGCGGCGAGCTGCACGAGGGCCCGCTGGAGCCCGACGTGACGTCGTACGACTACGACGCGCCGATCGACGAGTACGGCCGCCCCACGGAGAAGTTCTGGCGCTTCAGGGAGGTGCTGGCCGGCTACCACGCCGAGCCGCTGCCCGAACCGCCGCCCGCTCCCGACGGGCTGGTCTCGGCGGCGGACGTGGCGGTCACCGGCTGGGCGCCCCTGGCCGGTGTCCTGGAGGCGCTCGGCGGCCCGGAACGCCTCCACGCCGTGCCGCCCACCTTCGAGGAGCTGGGCGTCGGCCGGGGCCTGGTCCGCTACGAGGCGGACGTGCCGGGACCCCGCCGGCCGTATCCGCTCACCGCGCGGGGGCTGCGCGATCTGGCGGTCGTGTACGTCGACGGGGAGCGGGCCGGCGTGCTCACCGAGGAGGAACCCCAGCTGGAGAAGCCGATCGCCGGCCCCGCGCGCGTGGAGCTCTGGGTGGAGTCGCTGGGCCGCGTCAACTACGGTCCCCGCTCCGGCGAGACGAAGGGCATCACCGGCGGCCTCCTGCACGAGCGCCAGTTCCTGCACGGGGTACGCGCGCGTGGCCTGGATCTGGACGCGTTCGAGGGGGGCGTGGCGGCGGTGGCCTTCGGTTCACTCCCTCCGGACGGCGCACCCGGGCTGTACCGGGGGACGGTGACGGTCCGCGGGGCCGGTGACGCCCGTGTCGAACTCCCCGGCTGGACCCGGGGCTTCGTCTGGGTCAACGGCTTCAACCTGGGCCGCTACTGGTCGGCGGGCCCGCAGGAGTCCCTGTACGTGCCGGGTCCGGTCCTGCGGGAGGGCGCGAACGAGGTGTGGATCCTGGAACTCCAGGACTCGGATCGAGGGGCGGTACGGCTGGCGCCCCTCTAAGGGCTGTCCCGTAATCCCCGGCGGGCGCACGACGACAGCTACGGCACCTCGCAGCGTTGTCGGGCTCGCCCGAACACGCCCAGTATGAGGACGACCCTCCGCCTTGCGATGCACCGCATCCGACGCCGCGCGCTGATCCACCAGGAATTACGGGACAGCCCTTAGGGGCGCGGGTCCGGGGAGAAGTGCGGCCACCGCCGCGTGGGCGCGCTCGGCCCCCGCCGGCCCGCAGCGTCCGAACAACCCTCGGCCCCCCGATCTCCCCCGTCCCCCGCATAATGTGAAAGACAGCTCCAGCGGCGTCGGTGGGGGTGGAAGACGTGGCGAACGGCGGCCCGGTGGAACACGGCTACCCGCACCTGGACACCGTGCGGGCCGCCGTCACGGCGTTGTACCGGCGGCTGTCGTACGACACCGTCCAGACCTTCGCCACCAGCGTGCTCCCCGCCGACGTCGCGTTCTGTGACACCGACGACCTCCACCTCGGCGCCCAGCGGGTCGCCCACGAGATGGTCCGGCACTTCCGGCTGCCGGACGCCCGGATGATCGTCGGCTTCCGGGAGATGACCCATGCGGCGAACGTCGAACTCACCGCGGGACCCGAGTACTTCATCGAGCTGAACGACCGGTTCCGCACCCATCGCCGGGACATCGGCGCGGCCCTCGCCCACGAGGTGATGCACGTCTATCTGCACCGGCTGGACCTGTCCTTCCCGAGCACCGCGGAGAACGAGATCCTCACGGACACCGCGACCACCTACCTGGGCGCGGGCTGGCTGCTGCTCGACGCCTACCGGGAGCACGGGGAGGCGTCGCAGAAGCTCGGCTACCTCACCCCGGAGGAGTTCGGCTACGTCCTGGCGAAGCGGGCGCTGGTCTTCCACGAGGACCCGTCCGTCTGGTTCACCAGTCCGCAGGCCTACACGGCGTACGAGAAGGGCATGGCCCGGGCCCGCCAGGACGGGGAGCAGCCGCCGCTCACCGCGGCGGGCTGGGCGGGCCGCCGCCGCTACGCCCGGGACCGCCGGCACGCGCCCGCGGCGGCTCCGGCCCCGCGGTCCGGCACCGCCTACACCTTCACGCCCGACGACGGCGGCCGGCTGCGGGTCTCCTTCCCGTGCCCGACCTGCCACCAGCGGATCAGGGTGCCGGTGCGGGGCCGGGTCCGGGCCCGGTGCTCGCTGTGCCGGACGGTGCTGGAGTGCGACACCTAGGGTCCGCCCCCTCAGGCTCCGTACACCGCCCCCGGCGTCGCCGCGCCGGCCAGCAGTTCCCGTGCCGTCTCCCCCGCCTCGGCCGGGGTCCGGCGGGCGCCCTTGTCGGCGGTCGGCCCCGCTCGCCAGCCCTCCATGACGGTGATCCGGCCGCCCTCGGTCTCGAAGACCCGTCCGGTGACTCCGGCGCTCGCGGCGGAGCCCAGCCAGACCACGAGCGGGGAGACGTTCCCGGGTGCCATGGTGTCGAACCCGGAGCCGGGGGCGGCCATGGTCGCGGCGAACGTGTGCTCGGTCATCCGGGTGCGGGCGGCCGGGGCGACGGCGTTGACGTGGACGCCGTAGCGGGCCAGTTCGGCGGCCGCGACCAGGGTCAGGCCGACGATGCCGGCCTTGGCGGCGCTGTAGTTGCCCTGCCCGACCGAGCCCAGCAGTCCGGCTCCGCTGCTGGTGTTGACGATCCGGGCCGCCGGGGTGCGGCCCGCCTTGGCCTCGGCCCGCCAGTGCGCGGCGGCGTGCCGCAGCGGCAGGAAGTGTCCCTTGAGGTGCACCCGCACGACCGCGTCCCAGTCGTCCTCGCCGAGGTTGACGAGCATGCGGTCGCGCAGGAACCCGGCGTTGTTCACGAGGGTGTCGAGCCGGCCGTAGCTCTCCACGGCCGTCGCGATCAGCGAGGCGGCCCCGGCGGTGGTCGCGACGTCACCGCCGTGCGCGACCGCCTCGCCACCGGCCGCGCGGATCTCGTCCACGACGGTCCCGGCGGGGCTGTCCGGGTCCGGCCCGCCGTCGAGGCCGACGCCGAGGTCGTTGACGACGACCCGGGCGCCCTCGGCGGCGAAGGCCAGCGCGTGCGCCCGGCCGAGCCCGCGCCCGGCGCCGGTGACGACCACGACCCGGCCCGCGCAGATTCCGCTCATCTCAGTCCTCCTGGTCGGACGGCTTGTTGGCAGTTGCGGCATCGAGAAAGGGCGGCCGTTCCCCGCCGCCGTGCACGAGCAGGCTCGCCCCGCTGATGTAGGCGGCCGCGTCGGAGGCGAGGAAGAGCGCGGCGGCGCCGACGTCGGACGGGGCGGCGAGGCGGCCGAGCGGGACGGTGCGGGAGACGGCGTCGATGCCGTCCCGACCGCCGTAGTGGAGGTGGGCCAGCTCGGTGCGGACCATGCCGACGACCAGCGTGTTGACCCGGACCTGCGGTGCCCACTCCACCGCCATGGACCGGGCGAGGCTCTCCAGTCCCGCCTTGGCCGCGCCGTAGGCGGCCGAGCCCGGCGAGGGGCGGCCGCCGCTGACGCTGCCGATCATCACCACGGTTCCCCGGGCCCGGCGCAGGTGTTCGTACGCGGCGAGGGAGGCGGTCAGCGGGGTGAGGAGGTTCAGTTCGATCACCCGGGCGTGCCGTTCGGCGTCCGCTTCGGCGAGCCGCCGGTAGGGGGTGCCGCCCGCGTTGTTGACGAGCACGTCGACCCGGGGCAGGGCGTCGAAGAAGGCGCGCACGGCGGGCGGGTCGCGCAGGTCGAGGGGGGTGAACTCGACGCCTTCGAGGGGTTGTCCGGGCGGTCGGCGGGCACAGGTCACCACGTGTGCGCCGGCGTCGGCGAAGGCCCGGGCGATCCCGGCGCCCACGCCCCGGGTACCGCCGGTGACCACGACGGTCCGGCCGCGCAGCGAGTCGTCCGCGGCGCCTCGCGCCAGGTTTTCCACAGGGCCTCCCGCTCGCTCGCACCGGCTGCTAGCTTCGAAGCCTCACACCTAACAAATGTTTGGTGGAAAGGTTGTTGAGTGCGAAGGTAGCTGATGCGTCCATGGGTGTCTCCACCTCGTCTCCGGAAAAGGGCGTCGCGCTGGTCACCGTCGACCACCCGCCGGTGAACGCGCTGCCGGTGCGCGGCTGGTCCGCGCTGGCGGAGGCGGTGACCGCGGCGGGCCGCGACCCCGGCACCCGGTGCGTGGTGCTGGCCGCACGGGGCCGCGGATTCAACGCGGGCGTGGACATCAAGGAGATACAGGCTTCCGGGCACGAGGCGCTGCTCGGCGCCAACCGGGGCTGCGCGGAGGCCTTCGCGGCGGTGTACGACTGCGAGATTCCGGTGGTGGCGGCCGTGCACGGCTTCTGCCTGGGCGGCGGGATAGGCCTGGTGGGCAACGCGGACGCGATCGTGGCGAGCGAGGACGCCGTCTTCGGGCTGCCCGAGCTGGACCGGGGCGCCCTGGGCGCGGCCACGCATCTGGCCCGGCTGGTCCCGCCGCATCTGATGCGGACGCTGTACTACACCTCGCGCACGGCGACCGCGGCCCAGCTGCACGCGCACGGCTCCGTGTGGCGGGTGGTGCCGCGCGGGGAACTGCTGTCCGCGGCGATGGAGCTGGCGCGGGAGATAGCCGCCAAGGACGGCCGGCTGCTGCGCCTGGCCAAGGCCGCCATCAACGGCATCGACCCCGTCGACGTGCGGCGCAGCTACCGCCTGGAACAGGGCTTCACCTTCGAGGCCGCCCTCAGCGGGGTGGCCGACCAGGTCCGTGACACCTTCGGGAAGGAGGGTGCGGGGAGTGACTGACAAGACGATGACCGCCGACGAGGCCGTCGCCCGGCTGTGCAGCGGCATGACCCTCGGCATCGGTGGCTGGGGTTCCCGACGCAAGCCGATGGCCCTGGTCAGAGCAGTGCTCCGGAGCGGCATCGACGATCTGACCGTGGTCTCCTACGGCGGTCCGGACGTCGGGATGCTGGCCGCGGCCGGCCGGGTGCGCAGGCTGGTGACGGCCTTCGTCACCCTCGACTCCATCCCGCTGGAACCGCACTACCGGGCCGCGCGCGAGCACGGGGCCTTCGAGCTGACGGAGGTGGACGAGGGCATGTTCATGTGGGGCCTGCGGGCGGCCGCCGACCGCCTGCCGTTCCTGCCGGTGCGCGCGGGGATCGGCTCGGACGTCATGCGGGTCAACCCGGGTTTACGGACCGTCACTTCGCCCTACGCCGACGGGGAGACGTTCGTGGCGATGCCCGCGCTGCGCCTGGACGCGGCCCTGGTCCACGTCAACCGCGCCGACCGGCTGGGCAACGGGCAGTACCTGGGCCCGGACCCGTACTTCGACGACCTGTTCTGCGAGGCGGCGGATGCGGCCTACGTCTCCTGCGAACAGATCGTGGACACCGCCGAGCTGACGAAGGCGGCTGCCGCGCAGTCACTGCTGATCAAACGGCTGCACGTGACGGGGGTCGTGGAGGCCCCGGGCGGCGCGCACTTCACCTCCTGCGCGCCCGACCACGGGCGGGACGAGGACTTCCAGCGGTTGTACGCGAGGACCCCGTGGGCGGAGTTCTCCGAGCGATTCCTGGCCGGGGACGAACAGGACTACCACGCGGCGGTGCGGAACTGGCAGGAGGAGCGGGGCTGATGGAGGTACTGCGCGCCGACCACTGCGTCATCGCCTGCGCCGAGGCCTGGCGCGGCTGCGGTGAGATCCTGGCGAGCCCGATGGGCCTGATCCCCTCCCTGGGCGCCCGGCTGGCCCGGCACACCTTCGCCCCGGACCTGCTGCTGACCGACGGGGAGGCGCTGCTGGTCCGCCCGGACGGCACACCCGAGGGCTGGCTGCCCTACCGGCAGCACCTGGCCCTGGTGTCCGGTGGCCGCCGGCACGTGATGATGGGCGCGAGCCAGCTCGACCGGTACGGCAACCAGAACATCTCGGCCATCGGCGACTGGTCCCGGCCCCGTCGCCAGCTGCTCGGGGTCCGTGGTGCGCCCCTGAACACACTGAACAACCCGACCAGTTACTGGGTCCCGAAGCACTCGCGGCGGGTGTTCGTGGCGAAGGTCGACATGGTGTGCGGGGTGGGGTACGACCGGGTCGCCGAGCACCCCGGCACGGAACGCTTCCACCGCATTCCGAGGGTCGTCACCGACCTGGGCGTCCTCGACTTCGAGACCCCGGACCGCTCGATGCGGCTGGCCTCGCTGCATCCTGGGGTGAGCGTCGAACAGGTGCGGGAGGCCACGGACTTCGAGCTGACCGTCCCGGACGAGGTGCCGTACACCCGCGATCCCACCCCCGGGGAGCTGCGGCTGATCCGCGAGGTGCTGGATCCGGCCGGCGCGCGGACGAAGGAGGTGACGGGCTGATGGAGACCGCGCTCACCCGGCTGACCGGGGTCCGGCATCCGATCGTGCAGACGGGGATGGGCTGGGTGGCGGGCCCCCGTCTGGTCTCCGCGACCGCCAACGCCGGGGCCCTCGGCCTCCTGGCCTCGGCGACGATGACCCTCGACCAGCTGCGGGCCTCGATAGCCGAGGTGCGGTGCCGCACGGCCGCCCCGTTCGGGGTGAACCTGCGGGCGGACGCGGCCGACGCGGGCGAGAGGGTGCGGCTGATCGTCGACGGGGGTGTGCGCGTGGCGTCCTTCGCGCTCGCCCCCGCCCCCGAGCTGATCGCCGAGCTGAAGGAGGCGGGCGTGGTGGTGATCCCCTCCGTGGGAGCGCGGCGACACGCCGAGAAGGTCGCGGCCTGGGGTGCGGACGCGGTGATCGTGCAGGGCGGTGAGGGCGGCGGGCACACCGGCGAGGTGGCGACGAGCGTACTGCTGCCGCAGGTGGTGGACGCGGTGCGGATACCGGTGGTGGCCGCCGGAGGGTTCTTCGACGGCCGGGGACTGGTGGCGGCGCTGGCCTACGGGGCGGCGGGGGTGGCGATGGGCACCCGCTTCCTGCTCACCTCGGACTCCACGGTGCCGGACGCGGTGAAGGCGAGGTATCTGGCGGCTGCGGTCAAGGACGTCACGGTGACCAGGGCGGTGGACGGCCTGCCGCACCGGATGCTGCGCACCCCGCTGGTCGACTCCCTGGAGAACACCGGCCGGACCCGGCGGCTGCTGCGGGCGGTGCGCCACGCGGCCGCCTTCCGGGGCCTGTCCGGCCTCACCTGGCGGCAGCTGCTCCGCGACGGTCTCGCCCTGCGGCACGGCAGGAACCTGACCTGGAGCCAGGTCCTGCTCGCCGCGAACACCCCGATGCTGCTCAGATCGGCGATGGTCGACGGCCGTACGGACGTCGGGGTGATGGCGTCCGGCCAGGTCGCCGGCGTGATCGACGACCTGCCGTCGTGCGCGGAGCTGGTGGACAGGGTGATGGCCGAAGCCCGGGAAATCATCGGTGCGCTGCCGGGGACGGGTGCCTCAATGCGCGGGTGACGGAGACGGTCGGCAGACCGGGGGGAATCGATGTGGTCGACCGAGCGGACTTCGACGTGCGCGACAAGCCGGCCCTGCGGGACGAGGCACGCCGCGAGGCGGTCGCGGCGGCCCGCCGCAGGGCCGGGGTGTCCACGGAGGCGGCGGGCGTGCCGCTCGGCACGGTGCTGCACATCACGGACGTGGCCGCCGGGTCGGTGTACAGCCGGTATCAGGGCCACGTGGGCGGGGGCGGCGGCTCGGCCGGGTGATCTGGCGCCGGGCACGGTGGAGGTGTCGGTGGCCGTGCCGACGGGCTCCCCTCTCGGACGCTGACCCGGCGGGAAGGAAGTCTGCCGGGCCGGCGCCTTTGGCCCGTCAGAGCCGCTCGATGATCGTCACGTTCGCCTGGCCGCCGCCCTCGCACATGGTCTGGAGGCCGAAACGGCCCTGGGTGCGCTCCAGTTCGTGCAGAAGGGTGGTCATCAGCCGGACGCCGGTGGCACCGAGGGGGTGGCCGAGGGCGATCGCGCCACCGTTGACGTTGACCTTGGCGGGGTCGGCGCCGGTCTCCTTGAGCCAGGCGAGGACGACCGGGGCGAAGGCCTCGTTGATCTCGACGAGGTCGACGGCGTCGATGGTGAGGCCGGTCTTCTTGAGGGCGTGCGCGGTGGCCGGGATCGGGGCGGAGAGCATCCGGATGGGGTCCTCGCCGCGGACGGAGAGGTGGTGGACGCGGGCACGGGGCCGCAGCCCGTGTTCGCGGACCGCCCGCTCGGAGGCGAGCAGCATGGCGGCGGCACCGTCGGAGACCTGCGAGGAGCAGGCGGCGGTGATGGTGCCGCCGTCGACGACCGGCTTCAGGGCGGCCATCTTCTCCAGGGAGGTGTCGCGGCGCGGGCCCTCGTCCACGGCGACCGGGCCGTAGGGCACGATCTCGCGTTCGAAGCGGCCCTCGTCGATGGCGCGCAGTGCCCTGCGGTGGGAGTTCAGGGCGAACTCCTCCTGGTCCCGGCGGCTGACGCCCCACTTGGCGGCGATCGTCTCGGCGCCTGCGAACTGGTTGACGGGCTGTCGGCCGTACCGCGCCCGCCAGCCCTCACTGCCGTGGAAGGGGCCCTCGGTCAGCCCCAGCGGCTCGGCGGCCTGCCGGGAGGCGAAGGCGATCGGGACCTGGGACATGTTCTGGACACCGCCCGCGACCACCAGGTCCTGGGTGCCGGAGAGCACGGCCTGCGCGGCGAAGTGCACGGCCTGCTGCGAGGAGCCGCACTGCCGGTCGACGGTCACGCCCGGCACCTCCTCGGGCAGCCCGGCCGCCAGCCAGCAGGTGCGGGCGATGTCACCGGCCTGCGGTCCGACCGCGTCGAGGCAGCCGAAGACGACGTCCTCGACGGCGGCCGGGTCGATGCCCGACCGCCCAACCAGGGCGGTCAGCACATGGGCGCCCAGATCGGCCGGGTGGACCCCGCTCAGTCCGCCCCGGCGCCGCCCGACGGGCGTGCGTACCGCTTCGACTATGTAGGCCTCGGCCATGTCAGCGACTCCCTCGGCAGAAAGGGGCTTTCAGCGAATGGGTGGGCTATTCACGCACGGCGATCCCGTCCAGCACCATCGACAGGTACTGCCGGGCGATCTCCTCCGGACTGTGCTGTCCGCCGGGCCGGTACCAGGAGGCGGCGACCCACACGGTGTCGCGCACGAACCGGTAGGTCAGGCGCACGTCCAGGTCGGCGCGGAAGACGCGCGCGGCGACCCCCCGCTCCAGCGTGGCCAGCCACGCCTTCTCGAACCTGCGCTGCGACTCGGCGAGGAAGGTGAATCTCTCCTGCGCGACCAGCTGCTTGCTCTCCTTCTGGTAGATCGCCACGGCCGCGCGGTGCCGGTCGATCTCCCGGAAGGACTCGGTGACCAGGGCTTCGAGGGTCTCGCGGGGACCGAGCCCGGCGTCCAGGACGGTGTCGTAGCCGCCCCAGAGCTCGTCGAGGAACGTCCGCAGAATCTCCTCCAGCATCGATTCCTTGGAGTCGAAGTGGTAGTAGAGGCTGCCCGCGAGCATGCCCGCGTGGTCCGCGATCTTGCGTACGGTGGTGGCGTTGTAGCCCTGCTCGGCGAAGACCTCGGCGGCGGTTTCGAGGAGTTCGCGGCGCCGGGCGGGGGCGGCGGTCACCTGGGACTTCTTCTTGGTCGGCACGGATACATTCTGGTCCTACGGGTGCTGGCTGCTGACGGAGACGACCTCTCCGGTGAGGTACGAGGAGTAGCCGGACGCCAGGAAGACGATCGTGTTGGCCACTTCCCAGGGCTCGGCGTACCGCCCGAAGGCCTCGCGGGCGGTCAGCTCCTCCAGCAGTTCGGCGGAGGTCACCTTCACCAGGTGGGGGTGCATGGCGAGGCTGGGCGCCACCGCGTTGACGCGCACGCCGAATTCGGCCGCCTCGATCGCCGCGCACCGGGTCAGTGCCATCACCCCGGCCTTGGCGGCGGCGTAGTGCGCCTGTCCGGCCTGGGCCCGCCAGCCGACGACGGAGGAGTTGTTGACGACGACCCCGCCCCGTCCGCTGTCACGGAAGAGCCGCAGGGCGGCGCGCAGGCATCGGAAGGTGCCGCCCAGAGTGACGTCCAGGACCCGCGCCCACTGCTCGTCCTCCATGTCGACCAGTGCCGAAGTCCCGCCCAGACCGGCGTTGTTGACGACGATGTCCAGACTGCCGTGGTTGTGTACGGCGGTCTCGAACAGGGCTCGCACCTGTCCCTCGTCGGTCACGTCACAGGGCACCGCGGTCACGGCGCCCGGATGCGCGCCCGCCAGCTCGGCCTCGTAATCCTTCAGCCGGCGGGCGTGCGCGTCACTGATCAGCACGCGCGCGCCCTCCTCCAGGAAGCGGCGCGCGGTGGCACCGCCGATCCCGGCCCCGGCCGCGGCGGTCACCACGGCCGTGCGCCCCGCCAGCAGCCCGTGCCCGGGCACGTACTCCGGGCTCTCGACGCCTGTCATGGGCCCACGCTAACCTACCAAACACTTGTTAGGGAAGGACGGTGACGGCGACCGTGGACCTGACCCACACCCCGGCCGACGAGAAGTTCCGCGCCGAGGCCCGCGCCTGGCTCGCGGAGCACGTGCCCGACCCCCCGCTGCCCTCCCTGGAGACTGCGGGGGGCTTCGCGGCACACCGCGCCTGGGAGGCCGAACTGGCCGCGGACCGCTGGTCGGTGGTGTCCTGGCCGCAGCGGTACGGCGGCCGGGACGCGGATCTGATGCGCTGGCTGGTCTTCGAGGAGGAGTACCACGCGGCGGGCGCGCCGGGCCGGGTCGGGCAGAACGGCGTGAGCCTGCTCGCCCCGACCCTCTTCGACCACGGCACGGAGGAGCAGCGCGCCCGGATCCTGCCGCCGATGGCCACCGGTGAGGTGGTCTGGGCGCAGGCCTGGTCCGAGCCCGGTGCCGGTTCGGACCTCGCCTCCCTCACGTCGAGGGCGGTTCGGACGGACGGCGGCTGGCTGCTGCGCGGCCAGAAGACCTGGTCGTCACGGGCCGCTTTCGCCGACCGCGCGTTCGGCCTGTTCCGCAGCGATCCGGACGCGCCCAGACCTCATCAGGGGCTCACCTACCTGATGTTCGACCTGCGCGCCCCGGGGGTCACGGTCCGCCCGGTCGGCCGCCTGGACGGAAAGCCCGCCTTCGCGGAAATCTTCCTGGACGAGGTGTTCGTCCCCGACGAGGACGTGATCGGCGAGCCCGGCCAGGGCTGGCGGATCGCGATGTCGACGGCGGGCAACGAGCGGGGGCTGACGCTGCGGTCGCCGGGCCGGTTCCTGGCCGCCGCCGACCGGCTGCTGCACCTGTGGCGGGCCCAGGGCGCCCCGGAGTCCGCCGCGGGCCGGGTGGCCGACGCGGTCGTCGGCGCCCGCGCCTACCAGTTGTTCACCTACGCTGCCGCCTCCCGCCTCCTGGACGGTGCGGCGCTCGGCCCCGAGTCCAGTCTGAACAAGGTGTTCTGGTCCGAGCTGGACCTCGCGCTGCACGAGACCGCCCTCGACCTGCTCGGCACCGACGGCGAGTCGGCGGACACGCCGTGGGCCGAGGGATACGTCTTCTCCCTGGCCGGTCCGATCTACGCGGGCACCAACGAGATCCAGCGCGACATCATCGCCGAGCGTCTCCTCGGCCTGCCGAAGGGACGCCGCTGACATGCGTTTCCGCCTCGACACCGAGCAGCGCGACTTCGCCGGCTCCCTGCGGGCGCTGCTGGCCGCAGCGGACACACCGGCGGTGATACGGGAGTGGAGCCGCGGGGAGCACACGAGCGGGCGGGCGCTGTGGGCGCGTGTCGGCGCGGCGGGGGTGTTCGGTCTCGCGGTGCCCGAGGAGTACGGAGGGGAGGGGCGCCGCCCTGTCGAACTCGCGCTCGCGTTCACGGAGCTGGGGCGGTACGCGGTCCCCGGACCTCTGGTGGAGACGGTGGCCGCGGCGGTGCTGCTCGGTGCGGAGCCGGATCCGGCCGAGCGGTTCCTGCCCGGGATAGCCGCGGGACGGACCCTGGCGACGGTGACGGTCGCCGAACACGGGTACGGGTACGCGCTGGACGGGGACGCGGCGGATGTGCGGCTCGCCGCGACGCCGGAGGGCGTGCGGCTGTCCCCCGGCGCCGGTGCGGTACGCCGGTCCCTGGACCCCGCGCGCCGCCTCACCCCGCTCGCCCCGGTCGGTGAGCTGATCAGCGCGGAGCCGGCCTGGGCGGACGCGCTGACCTGGGCCCGGCTGGCGGTGGCCGCGCAGGCGCTGGGGGTCGGCCTGGCGCTGCTCGACAGCACGGTGGCCTACGTCGGGACGCGGACCCAGTTCGCCGTGCCCGTCGGCTCGTTCCAGGCGGTGAAGCACCGGCTGGCCGACGTGAAGATCGCGCTGGAGTTCGCCCGGCCGCTGGTCCTCGGGGCGGCGGTGACGATGACGGCGCCGGATGTGGCGGCGGCGAAGCTGGCCGCGTGCGAGGCGGCGCACCTCGGTTCCAGGGCCGCGCTGCACCTGCACGGGGCGATCGGCTACACGGCGGAGTACGACCTGTCGTTGTGGCTGACCAAGGCGCGGGCGCTGCGGGGGGCCTGGGGAACGCCGGAGGAGTGCCGCAAGGATGTACTCGAAGGCCGTCTCTGAACCGCGGGCCGGCGGGGGCTTGCGTCCTAGGACTTGTCTGACAAATGGCCTTCGAGTGCCCGACTCATCCTAGTTTGCGAGATGCTGAAGCCAGTCCTGCAGGAGTGCGGTCTCGACGGGGCGGAGCGGGACGGTAGCTGGATCCGCCCCGTTGAGGGTGGCATCGAGCGCGAGGGCGCGAGC